>DATCVA010000060.1:0-5873 GCA_036567205.1 Eoetvoesiella sp.
TAGCCGGCGGTGAGGAGTTTCCGGCCAAGCCATTGCAGTTTATTGTGCCGTATCCGCCTGGTGGCCCGCTAGATACCATGGCGCGTCTGCTGGCCGAAAAAGTGCAGCCCGAGTTAGGGCAAATTGTGGTCGTGGAAAATCGTCCAGGCGCCGGGGGAAATATCGGAGCCGGTATCGTTGCCCGAGCCAAGCCCGACGGCTACACCCTGGTTATGGGGGCGGTAGCGATTAATGCTATCAACCCCTGGTTGTATACCAATACCCCGTTCGACCCGGTTGCCGGTTTCGAGCCCGTTACGCTTGTTGCAGCCGTTCCCAATGTATTGATTTTAAACAATGAATTTGCGCAGGCCAGCAGAATCGACTCTGTATCAGACCTTATCGCGTACTCCATCGAACACCCGGGAACTTTAAATTTTGCTTCGGGCGGCAACGGTAGCGCGGGACATTTAGCGGGTGAATTGCTGAATGTGCGCTCGGGCATCAATACCTTGCACATTCCTTATCAAGGCGCCACACCTGCCAAGTTGGCTCTTTTGGCGGGCCAGGTTGATTTTATGTTCGACAACCTGGCTTCGGCTGCGCCGCTGATTAAAGACGGAAAAGTGAAAGCTCTGGCGGTCACAACCACCGAACGCTCCTCTTTATTACCGACCTTGCCCACTATGGAACAGGCCGGTGTCAGCGAATTCGACCTGGATACATGGTTCGGCGTGCTTGTTACCGGTGGAACGCCCAAGCCTGTCGTTGATCGATTAAATCAAGCGTATGTCAAGGCGTTGCAAGATGTCGCGGTTCGCGAAACGTTATTGACCATGGGATCCGACGCCAAGCCCACTTCCTCTGAAGAGTTCGCACACATTATCCACAGTGATTTGAATAAATATAAAGAAATCGTCGAGGTGTCTGGTGCAAAACTGTATTGATTTGTTCTGTCCCTTCCATTGAATCCAAAAGTAACACTTCTTTAAACACTTGCTTGCTAGGATAGCGTCAGCAGAGAACATCCTGCGAAACGAAATACACAAGGAGAATTAAATGAATGTAACGATGCACGTTAGCCGACTAGCTTCATGTCTGGCCGTAGCCGCTTTGGTTACCGGTTGTGCCAGTATGAATGAAGGCATGGGTAATATGGGCCAAGGGGGTAAAACGGCTGTGGGCGCCGGAGCGGGTGCTGCTATTGGAGCAGGCCTTGGCGCCCTGATCGGCGATAGCAGCAAGGCCGCCGCAATTGGCGCGGGTATCGGTGCGGTCGCAGGGGGCGTCGTTGGATACAACTGGAAAGGCGTTAAAAACGACGTCGAAAAATCCGGCGCAACCAGCCTTGGCGTCGATGTTATCGAAATGCCGGATGGCACTTTGAAAGTTAATATCCCAAGCAATGTATCGTTTGATACCGGTCGTTATCAGTTAAAACCGGCCTTATTGCCGGTACTCGACAGCGTAGCCCGGGCCTTGACGCAACATCCCGAACTGCGGGCTAAATCAATTGGTTACACCGATAGTACCGGTTCGGCGGCCACTAACCAGACATTGTCGGTGAACCGTGCTGCCAGTGTTACCAATTACCTGGCGCAGCAAGGCGTACCAGCAACAAAATTGACGGCCGAAGGGCGTGGTCCAAGCAACCCTGTTGGCGATAACGCCACCGCCGAGGGACGATCCATGAATCGCCGCGTTGAATTGTTCTTGTACGCAGTTCAGCAGTAGTTCATAACGAACTGGCATTGAAGGGCAGCAGTCATTTTTATGACTGCTGCCCGTTTTTATTTCAAGACGCCGTTATTCCATTTTTTGTATAGTTGCCCTGCGTTCTAAATCAACCCTCAACCCTCAACCGTGGGCTGTGTTGGCCTCAGCAGCCGTACAGAATTAATATCTGCGCCTTGCCTTCAAGCTCGTGCCCGATCTGGAAATGTAATTAGAGTGTTGAGCAGAACCTTTTCTGAAGCATAAGAATCAGGCGGGTCCGGCTAATTTGAATCTTGCTTTTTCAGCGATGCGATCAATGCAATAACGGTGCGCTCTACCGTAGTTCGTTGATGGCGGCCAAGCGCCCAGTATTCGTCAGGCGAAATGTCCTGAAAAGGCCAAACTGACAGATTTGGCGTCGGTCGGGGGTCGGTCAGTTCGTAGCTGGTCAGCGGCGCCGTCGAGTGCTCAAGTTCCATTGGGCCAATCCCTTCGCCGAGCCATAGTGCATTAACCTTCAACACATTCGCAATTTTAAAAATATTCTTGGCTTGTCGGCGGATGCCAAGTTCGTAATTGGCAATCGCGCCCTGAGAAACGTCCGAAGCCTTGGCAAGGTCGGCTTGAGACAGTCCGCGCAAGCGGCGTGTTTGGCGTAGGCGTTCGGCAAATGAGTTCACATTTGTGATTGAATGATTTTATTCAATCACGTTGGTATTATTGATAATCACATATGTGATTATTTGGTGTAAATTTATGTAATTCCATTTCAAATCAAACGTGGCCTTTGTCGGTTTCGCTTGCCGTACTCATGTACTGTCTGCATTTCGCCTTTGTGTTCGCGCTTGATTTGGAAATTGAATAAATATTACATTTTTGTGTTTGTGCACCTACAGCAAAGGCAGAATCGAGCCATGACGACCAACTCCGCTATTTTGTTCTTTGCTCCTTTGAGCAAGCGGAATTGTGCTCTACAGCATGGAGCATTCGCCGCGCACCTGGAAGCGCACGGCTTTCAGGTGACCAGGTGCAAAGAGCTGTCAGCAATGTATCAGGTCTTGCGCACACATACTACAGCTGGAAGCCTTGCCATACTGGACGGGTCGCAAAGCGACAATTGCGCAGCCGCGTCGGGTCTGCGCGCTCTGTATCCTCAGTTGGGCATTGTTGTTCTTGCGACGTCGAATGATGAAGCCGAGGTGATACAGGCATTGCAAAGCGGAGCCGATACCTGGTTTTCCCTGCGTGCGTCATTTCAGTTACGCATGGCAATGTTGTTTGCCTTACTGCGGGGCAAACAAACATGCAATAAAAATGGACTATCAATTGCCGTAGCCGATGGTGCGGGTAAGTGGACATTGCGCGAGAAAGGCTGGGTGCTGGCGAATCCGCAGCAGGTGCCGGTCACTCTGACTACCAGCGAGCGCGCGTTCCTGCTTGTGCTGTGTCAGGCGCCAGAACGGCACGCGGCGCGGATTCAGTTGCTTTTCGCAATTGACGGCTGTTATACCACGGGCAGCCAGGCTGCAAATTCACGTCGCCTGGGGGTTATTGTCAGCCGCATGCGGCGCAAGTTTCAGGACCGTGGTCTTGCCTTACCGTTACAGGCGGTGCATGGCGCGGGCTATATGTTTACGGCTGAACTTGAGTTGAGCGATTTGGCCGAATAAATACCATATTGTCGCGATGCATTAGTTCCTGATCCGACATGCTCCCCAGGATTTCCGCGATACGGTTACTGGATTGACGCATAATCCGCCGAGTGTCATTGGCCGAATAGTTGATAAGGCCACGGCCGCATTCAACGCCATGCTGGTCGACACAGGCGACGACGTCGCCACGTTCGAATTCGCCTTCAACTGCTATTACGCCGATCGACAGAAGGCTTTTGTGGCCCTGGGTCAGAGCACGGACGGCACCCTCGTCCAGGGTGACGCGTCCGCGCAGACGTAAATGGTTGGCAAGCCAGCGTTTGCGTGCCGACCTTACAGGCAAGAGGGCGCGCAGTTCGCTGCCGATTCGCTCGCCTTTGGCTAGCCGAACCAGCACGTTGGGCTCCCGTCCCGAGGCAATGACGGTGTGGCCGCCGCTATTGGCTGCGCGTTTCGCCGCCAGGACTTTGGTCAACATGCCACCGGTGCCTATGCCGCTGCCTGCGCCGCCCGCCATGGCTTCCAGCGCAGGGTCGCCGGCCTGGCCAACGGCAATGAACTCGGCGTCCGGATTCTTACGTGGATCGGCACTGTACAGACCGGATTGATCGGTCAGAATAATAAGCGCGTCGGCCTCGATCAAATTGGTGACCAGCGCACCCAGGGTATCGTTATCGCCCAGCCGAATTTCGTCGGTGACTACGGTATCGTTTTCGTTAACGATAGGAACGACGCCAAGGTTTAACAGGGTATAGATTGTGCTGCGGGCATTCAGGTAGCGGCGGCGATCGGCAAGGTCTTCGTGCGTAAGCAAAATCTGGGCGGTGCGTATGCCGTGCTTGGCAAAGGCCACTTCGTAAGCCTGAATCAGGCCCATTTGACCGACTGCGGCGGCTGCCTGCAGCTCGTGCATGGTGTGCGGCCGTTTAGCCCAGCCCAGGCGCGCCATTCCTTCCGCAATGGCGCCGCTGGACACAAGAACCATTTGTTTTTTCTGGGCGTGCAGGCTGGCAATTTGCGCGGCCCATTCGGCAACAGCCGCCAGATCTATGCCCCGTCCCTCGTTGGTGACAAGGGATGAACCAACTTTGACGACCAGGCGTTGCGTTTCAGAAATAACAGACGTAGCAGTGTTGTCGAAGGACATGAAGCAGAAGATCCGCAGAAAACGTGGTTGATCTTATTGACCGGTTTGATTTAACCGGCCGCAATTTTTACCGTTAGCTATGGCCGCGTGTGTCGTCAAAACGAGGGTCTTCGGTCACGTAAGTGCCGTCAGCCCGATCCAGAGCTGAATGTTCTTTGGTGCGCTCTGCATCCAGCCAGTCTTGCAGCGCCCATATCAGTTCTTGAGTTCCCTCGCCGTTTAGTGCAGAGATGCTAAAGACAGGCCCCGTCCACTCCAGCGCTTCACAAAAGCGCTGTTTCACATCGTCCGGCTCGCTAACCATATCGAGTTTATTAAGCACTAGCCAGCGTGGTTTTTCGTAAAGCGCGGTGTCGTATAGCCGCAGCTCTTCGACGATCGCGCGCGCATCGGTAACCGATTGTTCGACCGGGTCGATATCGGGATCTGGCGATGACACATCGACCAGGTGCAATAGCACACGAGTGCGCGACAGGTGGCGTAAAAACAGGTGCCCCAATCCAGCTCCTTCGGATGCGCCTTCGATAAGGCCTGGAATGTCAGCCACCACGAAGCTGCGCGATTCGGATGTGCGTACAACGCCCAGATTGGGGTGCAGGGTGGTAAAGGGGTAATCGGCAATCTTGGGCCGCGCGTTGGAGATCTTGCTGATAAGCGTCGATTTGCCGGCGTTGGGCAAACCGAGCAGGCCTACATCGGCCAGCACTTTGAGCTCGAGGCGCAGCTTGCGTTGTTCGCCTTCTTTGCCGGGGGACGACTGGCGCGGAGCCCGATTGGTACTGGATTTGAAGTGAATGTTGCCCCAGCCGCCTTCCCCGCCCGCGGCTAACGTAACCTTTTCCTGATGACGGTCCAGATCGAACAGTTGTTCGCCGGTTTCGGCGTCAAATATGGTCGTGCCCACGGGTACTCGTAACACGATGTCGGGAGCGGAAGCGCCGTACTGATCGGAGCCCCGCCCGTTTTCGCCGTTCTTGCCGCGATGCAGGCGCGCATAGCGAAAGTCGATGAGGGTGTTGATGTTGCGATCAGCAACGGCATAAATGCTGCCGCCGCGGCCGCCGTCGCCGCCATCGGGCCCGCCCCTGGGGATGAATTTTTCGCGGCGAAAACTTGCGGCGCCATTGCCACCGTTGCCGGCAATAACTTCGATGGTTGCTTCGTCTACGAATTTCATGGTTTCTTCTGACTAAATAGGGTGGTGATGAGGCGCTGCCAGGCGCATGGCGCTGATCGATAACGAGCGCAATTACTGAACTATTCTAAAACAAAAAAGCCCTACCAATCAGGTAGGGCTTTTGCCGGCCAATGGGCTGAAACTATTCAGCGGCAATTACCGAAACAGTGCGCTTGTTAAGTGCGCCCTGAATAGCAAATTT
>DATCVA010000061.1:0-9811 GCA_036567205.1 Eoetvoesiella sp.
ATCCACTAAGCGCCAGCACACCCGCCAGCCATAATACCCGCAAGCCAGGTTGTTCGCCTAAGGCGACCCAGTCGATCCAGTCGTTGGCTGTCAGCAATATGGCGCTTAGTATGATTAGGGCGGGCAGTACTTTAAAGGTAAAGCGCAGCCATCCGGGGCCGGGTTGATAGACTTTGCGGCGGTGAAGGACGACCAGCAGGAATAGCGCATTGACGCTGGCGCCTAGGCCAATCGACAGGGCAAGTCCGGCATGGGCAAATTGAGGAACAAAAATAAGGTTGAAAATTTGCGTAAGCACCAATATAAAAACAGCGATTTTGACCGGTGTGCGTATGTCTTGCTTGGCATAGAAGCCGGGCGCCAGAATCTTGATTGACAGTAAACCAAGCAGGCCCACCGAATACGCCATGACAGCCATTTTCGTCTGCATGACATCGCGGCCGCTAAAGGCGCCATAATTAAACAAGGTGGCGACCAGGCCGTCCGACAATAGTGCCATGCCCAATGCAGCAGGCAAGCCAAGCAGGATGACCAGACGCAGCCCCCAGTCCAGCAGCGCGCTGTAGCCTTTATCGTCCTGGCGTGCGTGCGCCGCCGACAGACTGGGCAACAAGACTGTGCCCAGGGCTACACCCAATAAGGCTGTGGGGAACTCCATGAGCCGGTCGGCAAACGACAGCCACGTGACACTGCCTGGTGTCAGCCAGGTGGCAATATTAGTGTTGATAAGCAGCGATATTTGCGCCACCGATACGCCCAGAATGGCTGGCAGCATCTGCCGCATAATGCGCTTAACAGTCGGGTCTTGCCATGCCTGGGAAAATTTCAAGGAATAACGTGGCAGCAGGCCCAGGCGGGCCAGCGCCAGCCATTGCATAAACAGTTGGGCGACTCCGCCTATCATGACTCCCGCTGCAAGGGCGTAAATTGGTACCTCGAAATAGGGGGGCAAAAACAGGCTTGCCCCTATCATCGCGAGATTTAGCAGCACCGGCGTAAAGGCGGGTATGGCAAATCGGCTCCATGTATTGAGAACGCCCGATGCGAATGCCACCAGCGACATGCAAACAATATAAGGAAACATCAGCCGCGTCATCCAGATGGCGGCGTTAAATTCGGTTTGCCTGGACGCGGTACGCATTCCGCTGGCCATGGCGCTGACCACCCAGGGAGCGCCCAAAATGCCCAGTAGTGTGACCAGCATGAGCACGGCCGTAAGCAGCAAAGCCACACGATCAAGCAATACTCGGACAGCTTCGGGTGGATTGTGCGTGCGGGTGTGTCCCAGAATTGGTACAAATGCCTGGGAGAAGGCTCCTTCGGCAAATAGGCGCCGCAGCAAGTTAGGGATGCGAAAAGCTACCCAGAACGCGTCGGTCAGCGGCCCGGCGCCAAACGAGCTTGCAATCAGAATATCGCGAACTAGTCCTGTAATGCGCGAAAACAGGGTAAAGCTGCTGACCGTGGCGGCCGACCGGAACAAACTCATGGGTATCTTATTTTGGGGGCATGCGAATCGCGCCGTCCAGGCGAATCGTTTCACCATTGAGCATTTCGTTGGTGATGATGCTGTGGACCAGTTTCGCGTAGTCTTCGGGGCGTCCCAGCCGGGCAGGGAAGGGGATGCTGGCTGCCAATGAATCTTGAACTTCTTGCGGCATGCCAAAAATCATGGGCGTGCCGAAAATGCCCGGCGCGATGGTCATGCATCGAATACCTGCTTTGGACAAGTCGCGGGCAATCGGCAAGGTCATGCCGGCCACGCCGGCTTTTGAGGCCGCATAGGCGGCTTGGCCTATCTGACCGTCGTAGGCTGCTACCGAGGCGGTATTGATCAATACACCGCGTTCGCCGGTGGATTCGGGCTCGTTTTCGCTCATGGCTGCAGCGGCCAGGCGCGACATATTGAATGTGCCAACCAGGTTGATCATGACTACTTTCTGAAAAAGCTCGAGAGCATGGGGGCCGTTTTTCCCTACGGTGCGCGCTGCGGGTGCGATGCCGGCGCAGTTGATCAGCCCAAATAAAGAGCCAAGTTTCTGTGCGGCGGCGATTGCAGCCTGGCCATCGGCTTCCAAAGTTACATCGCAATGCACATAGGTTTGACCGAGCTCTGCCGCAAGCTCTCGACCGGCTTCGTCCTGAACGTCGGCAAGGACTACCTTGGCTCCTTCAGTCGTCAGCATGCGGGCTGTGCCGGCGCCCAGGCCCGATGCGCCGCCCGTTACGATAAAAACTTTATTTTTTATGTTCATATTTTGTCTCTACTCATAAAAGAAACGGGCGCTTGGCCCGTTTCTTTCGTTGCTCAGGCTTGAAGAGCCGTCAAAATCCGTTCTTTAATTTCATCGACCGCGCCCAATCCTGAAACCTGGCGGAAGACCGGGGCGTTGTTTGCGCCGCTTTCAGCCCAGCTGGAGTAGTAGTCGACAAGCGGGCGTGTTTGCTCGCGATAGACAGACAGACGATGACGCACTGTGTCTTCACGATCGTCGTCGCGCTGAACCAGGGGATCACCGGTCAGGTCGTCCACACCCGGCGACTTGGGCGGATTGAAGACAGTATGGTAACTGCGGCCGCTGGCCGGATGTACACGCCGTCCGCTCATGCGTTCAATAATGTTTTCTTCCGGGACGACGATTTCGACCACAAAATCAAGTGGGATATTGGCGTCTTTAAGAGCGTCCGCTTGAGGAATTGTGCGTGGAAAACCATCGAACAAATAGCCGTTTTCACAATCGGGCTGCTGCAGGCGGTCGCGTACGAGACCAATAATGATGTCGTCTGAGACCAGACCGCCCGCATCCATGATTTTTTTTGCTTCCAGCCCTAATGAGGTCTGGGCTTTGACCGCGGCGCGCAACATATCACCGGTTGAAATTTGGGGGATGCCAAATTTCTCGGTGATGAACGCTGCCTGTGTGCCTTTTCCGGCACCTGGGGGACCGAGCAGAATCAGTCGCATGAATTCCTCCTGGAGATTGCTTTTTTTTAACCGGTACCGATTATGCCGCAACGCAGCAATTCATGCACGTACTGACATGTGGAACCAGAAAATTTGAAAACGATTTATAACCGATTTATGAATACATCGCGCACTCGAGCCAAATCCGCTTCAGTATCTACCCCCGCAGCGGGATGTGAATGAGTGGTTAAAACAGCGATGGAAAAGCCGTTTTCCAACGCACGTAACTGCTCGAGCGATTCAAAAGACTCAAGTGCTCCGATCGGCAGTGACGGAAATTTATTCAAAAAATCCACCCGGTACGCATACAAACCAATATGGTGCAATGCGGGAATTCCTGCCGCCAGCCTTTGTTGCCCGTCGGCTAAAGCGTCGCGCGCCCACGGGATCGGCGCACGCGAAAAATAAAGTGCGCGCTGTTGCCGGTTGCACACCACCTTGACCGCATTGGGATTGAATAACGTGTCGGCTTGAAGGATGGGCGTGGCACAGGTGGCAATCGCGGCGTCAGGAGCCTTGGCGAGCAACTCGGCTACCCCATTGATATGGGCGGGATCAATAAGCGGTTCATCGCCCTGGACATTGACGACGATGGTGTCGCCCGTTAGCGATAAAAGCTGCGCCACCTCGGACAGCCGGTCGGTTCCGGTGGGATGATCAGACCGTGTCAATACGGCTTCAAAGCCGTATTGTTGTACCGTTGCCAGTATGCCCGGGTCGTCAGTCGCTACGACAACACGCTTTGCGTCTGAAAGCGCCGCTTGCTCGGCGGTGCGTACCACCATGGGCTTACCGGCGATATCCAGCAAGGGTTTGCCCGGCAGGCGGGTCGACGCTGCGCGCGCTGGAATAATGGCAATAAACTTCACGCGGGATTCGCGCCAGATGGATTGACTTGCAGGTCGCGAGCTTCATTTTCAAGCATCACCGGGATGCCGTCGCGGACAGGAAAAGCCAACTTATCGACGGCGCAAATAAGTTCCTGGTGCTCGCGATCGTGGCGCAAAGGCCCCTTGCACAACGGGCAAACCAGAATTTCAAGCAAGTGTGACTCCATGCGCAACTCCAAACAATTAATGTGACAAGACAGAGAGTTTAATTCGCTCTGCCATTTTTTTCCTGGCTATGGCGCCCAGCCGGCTTTGTAAGTTGTTAAGCCAGGCGGAATCCGAAAACTGAGGCGATACATTTACGACCCATATCCGGGGGTCATTAAAGCGTACGCATTTGACTGCATCTTTTGCCGTAATCAGGATCAACTCTGATGCCAGCGCCGTAAATGGAGAGCTGTCGTACCGGTCATGATCGGGCAATGCCAGCGTTTGATCAAGGTGCAGTCCCAATGCGCGCAACATCAAGAAGAATCGATCTGGCTGGCCGATTGCCGCTACAGCGCTGACAGACTCCTTAGCGTAACGGGCCTGCCAATGCTCCCAGGTCAGTGACTCGTTCGACGTTAAGTGAGTCATGGTCTCGGGCGCCAACTGCATGATGATTTGCGCTGCCTTGATGGCCAGCCGTGCCGGAGGCGCTTGATTGGCCGTCAAATTGGTAATTACAAAATCCACATCGGCAATCTTGCCGGCGGGTTCGCGCAATGGGCCGGCAGGCAGAACGCGGCCGTTGCCCAATCCGCGCGCATCTTGCACGACGATTTCGATGTCGCGTTCCAGCGCCAGGTGTTGCAGGCCATCGTCGGCAATCACGACATCAATGTCCGGGTAGCTGCGGACCAGCTCTTGCAAAGCCAATGGCCGGCAGGGGTGCACGGCAAGCGGAACTTGCGTAGTTCGCGCGATTAACGCGGGTTCGTCGCCGAACTCGAGGGGATCCAGAGTGCCTTGGCCGGTTTTGGGGTGATCGCCAATCCGCGCGCCGTAACCGCGGCTGATAACTCCTGGCTGCCAGCCTTGTGCCCTAAGCGCTTGCACCAGGGCTATGACTACCGGGGTTTTACCGGTGCCGCCGACGACCAGGTTACCCACCACGACAACCGGTAGGTGAGTTTGTTGAGTCCGGTTGTTCAATCGACGATAGCGCCGTTTTTTTTGAGCAATGGCAAGGCGCACCAGGCAGGACAGCGGCAGTAGAAGAGTGCTGGCCAGGCCTTTGCGTTGCCATATGGCATGAATTTGCCGGATTGCGAAATGAGGAATTTTCAATTCAGGCTTTTGGTGGCAAAATTGACCCGGGCTATACCCACTTGCCGCGCTGCCTCCATGACACGCACGACCGATTCATGAGATGCCTGGGCATCGGCATTGATGACCAGGGTTGGCTCTGGCTGATCGGCACTGGCTGCGCGCAGGGCTGTTGCTATTGCGGAAATATCGCCGTTGGCAAGGAATTGTCCGTCCAGCGCATAAAGGCCTTCCTGGCTGATTGCTATATTAATGGCTTTGAAGTCGACGGCGTCGGCACGCGCTTCGGGAAGAGAAACCTTAAGCTGGTTCAGGCGGGTGAAGGAAGTCGTGGCCGCCAGGAAAATCAAGATGACCAGCAGTACATCAATGAGCGGAATTAAGTTGATTTCGGGCTCGTCAGAAGCTGATTGTCGGCGAAAATTCATCGTAACCCCTTAGGAAACGGTCTTTGCCATGATATGGAGAAGCGTGTCGCGCCAGGGCTTTAACGAGCTCATGGGTTGTTGCTTCGGTTGATCATGCGATTGAGCACGGTTGCCTGCCGTTCCATTTGATGCAGGTAGTAGTCCACCTTTGAGCGGAAATACCGATGGAAGATCAAGGCCGGGATGGCGATGATAATGCCCAGGCCTGTGTTGTATAGCGCAATTGATATCCCCCGGGCTAATTGCGACGGATCGCCTCCTGCGGGGGTGTAAGACGCAAAGATTTCTATCATTCCTACAACCGTGCCGAACAGACCCATTAATGGCGCCACTACGGCAATGGTGGATAGAGCAGGCAGATAGCGATTGAGTTGATGCGATACGTCTTTTCCGACGTCTTCGACCGCGGCGAGCCGATAGCCTTCGTTCTCGTTGATATTGACAATTACTTCGGAAAATACACGCCCCAGCGGCGAACTGGCTGCTAATTTTCCAATGGTGTCGGGAGTATAGTCTTTGTACCGGATCAGCTCGATGACCTGCGTAAGCAGATTTGGCGGCAAAATAAGTTTTTTTCTAAGGGAAAGAAAGCGTTCGATAATAAGCGCCAGGCCAAGGACCGAAGTGGCAATAAGAAGCCAAATAGGCCATCCCGCATCATGGATGATTTGAAGCAAGTTTCTCTCCACTAAGTAAAAGCGTTGTTGGCAATGTGCTGCGATGCAGTTTAATGCTGCGTTATCGCGTTCAGTGCTTTACGTTCTTTGTGCATAAGCTGGCATTGTATGGTCAACTCGATGCAGGATGCCACGATTTTAATGCGTATTGTTGCTGGCCAGCGTGATGAGCATGGGATAATGCCTTTTGTTTGCGATCTGCATCGGTTTTGGAAGTTGAAGGGCGTATCCCTTGTATTAGCAAGTTTCTATCGCTGCAAACTACCGTATAGCGTCAAAAAATAACGCAAACTCGCTTAGAGTAATGCTCTCCGCCGGGTATCCACAGAATCTGTGGATAATATTGTGTATAACTTCTGGTGCACCCCCTGTTTAACAGGCTTTGAGGTTCAATGGATAATTTACGCTCAAAAAGAAAATTATCAATAAGTTGTTAAGTATCAATGGTTTATGGCGTTTGCTTAAAGGTTAATTTCATCAGTTGCTGAAATTCGATTGATATTTCAGTAGTTTGACAAAACGTTATTCTCTGTGGACAGTGTTTCTATGTTTTGAGTGTCACCCGACTCCTTGAGCTTTATATAACCGGTTTTGTGTTCGTTTTTCTTCTTTTTCTGTTGCCATGTACCCAAATAACATACTGCCCGTCAACGACACTGTTTTATCGGTAGCCCAGCTTAACCGCCAGGTAAGTCAATTGCTGGCCGGGCATTTTTCCTCGATTTGGGTCAGGGGCGAGGTCTCAAATTTCACGCAGGCGGCGTCCGGTCACTGGTATTTCACGATTAAGGATGAGTCGGCGGCTGTGCGGGCTGTCATGTTTCGTGGGCGGGCTCAGGCAGTCGGTTTTGTACCTAAAGCCGGAGAGCGTTTCGAGTTTCGAGCCAGTGTCACGCTTTACGAGGCTCGCGGCGACTACCAACTGCAAGTCGAGTCTCTACGCCGCGCAGGTCGTGGTGATTTGCACGAGGCGTTTTTGCGGCTTAAGGAAAAGCTTGAAACCGAGGGCTTATTCGACGCGGCGCGTAAACGGCCAATCAAGACTATGCCTAAAGCTGTTGGGGTTGTCACGTCGCTGGCTGCGGCGGCGTTACGCGATGTACTTTCGGCATTGGCCCGGCGCGCTCCGCATGTGGGTATTGTGATTTATCCGGCACCGGTTCAAGGCATGGATTCCGCCGGGAAAATTACTGTTGCGTTGGCGGCGGCTATCGAACGTAACGAGGTCGATACTCTGTTGCTGGTTCGTGGCGGCGGTAGCCTCGAGGATCTTTGGAGCTTCAACGACGAAACGTTGGCTCGCACAATCGCGGCAAGCCCGATCCCGATAATAAGTGGAGTAGGGCACGAAACCGATTTCACAATTGCAGACTTTGTGGCCGACTTGCGGGCGCCAACCCCTACCGCTGCGGCCGAGTTATCGTGCCTGGCACGGCAAGCCTGTCTGGGCCAGGTTGAATCGTTGTTGACCGCCTTGAGTGCAAATCAGCTCCGTACGATCGAGCGTGCCTCATTGCGTCTTGACCGTGCTGTCGCTTTGCTGGTGTCGCCGCAGCAGCGGTTGACTCAGCAAAATGAACGCTTGCAGGCATTGAAAAATCGTATGGTCCGGGCCGGAGGCAGTCCGCACGAACGTGAAAGTGCCCGTTTTAATCTGCTTAAAACGCGCTTGGCTTACGCTGAGCCAGGAATTAACCGGCTTAGCCGTGACCTGAACGGCTACGTCGATCGTTTGGCCTCGGCGGGCCAGCGCGCGATGCAGCAGCAGCGAACTCGACTGGCTGCTGCGTCTCAAACGCTTGAAGCGCTTAGCCCCAAAAAAATACTGGGGCGCGGTTATGCCATTGTGCGCGACGAGAAGGGGCGGCTTGTAAAAAATGCGTTAGACTTAACGATTGGCGACCACCTTAGCCTTGAGCTTAGTCAGGGTGGGGCCGATGTCAAGGTTTTGCAGCCCCGCAGCCTGCTTTAGGTCATAGTTCTAGAATTGTTTGTTGGTCGCCTATACCCTATACAATAGGCAAGTTAACTGGCTTTTTTTGAAGGAAATTGAATATGGCTTTTACGCTCCCACCCCTTCCGTACGCTATCGACGCTTTAGCTCCCACCATTTCGCAGGAAACGCTTGAGTTTCACTACGGCAAGCATCATCAGGCTTATGTCACTAATCTGAATAACCTGGTTGCAGGCACCGAATTCGAGTCGGCCTCTCTGGAAGATGTCATTAAAAAATCCTCGGGTGGCGTATTCAATAATGCCGCTCAAGTCTGGAATCACACGTTTTATTGGAACAGCCTTTCGCCAAATGGCGGCGGCGAGCCAACCGGCGACCTGCTGGCTGCCATCAATGCAAAATGGGGCAGCGTTGCCGCATTTAAAGAGGCTTTCAACAAATCCGCAGCGGGTAATTTCGGTTCAGGCTGGACCTGGCTCGTTAAGAAAGCCGATGGTGGTCTGGATATCGTCAACACCAGCAATGCCGCAACTCCGTTAACAACCGCCGATGTGCCTTTGCTAACCTGTGATGTCTGGGAACATGCCTATTACATCGACTATCGCAATGCACGGCCCAAGTATCTGGAAAACTTCTGGAATCTGGCTAACTGGGATTTCGCAGCCAAGAATCTTGGTTAATCACTCGTAGTACTGGCGGTAAAGTAAAACCCTCGAAGCCCGAGGGTTTTTTACTTCTGTATTTTTACGCGTTAAGATTGGCGGCTGTTATTCCATTTCCAAATCAACCGTGAACTGTGTCGGCTTAGCTTGCCGTACCAGGGCAGTGCCTGCACTTTGCCTTTGTGTTCACACAATTAATTTGGAAATGAAATTAGGTGGCTGCGGCAATGTATTGTTTATGACGGCAAGTGCGAATGCGCTAACATAGCGAATGTGACATTGCTGTTATCGCTTTGCCTTGGCCATGGCCGCATTTAAGTGCGATGACGACGCTTTTTATTCGTTTTATGCATCCGGTTTCCTGTTATTAATTGTTCGTTTCACTGCCCAGGTTTTTTTATGACAACACAAGCTTTTATTTGCGATGCAATTCGCACTCCTTTCGGCCGTTATGGCGGTGCATTGACATCGGTTCGCGCCGACGACTTGGCCGCCGTTCCTCTGAAGGCGCTCATACAGCGCAATCCTGATGTCGATTGGTCCCGCGTGGACGACACATTGTTTGGGTGTGCGAACCAGGCTGGCGAAGATAATCGCAACGTTGCGCGTATGGCGATTTTGCTGGCGGGCTTGCCGGTTGGCGTGCCTGGCTCTACGATTAATCGCTTGTGCGGGTCCGGGCTCGATGCTCTGGGGTCTGCCGCACGCGCCATCCGTTCGGGCGATGCGCACTTTATGTTGGCTGGCGGTGTTGAAAGCATGAGCCGCGCATCGTTTGTCATGGGCAAAGCTGAATCCGCCTATTCGCGTAGTGCCGCTGTTTACGACACAACCATCGGCTGGCGTTTTGTCAATAAATTAATGAAAGAACAGTATGGTGTCGATTCCATGCCGGAAACCGGCGAAAACGTAGCCGAACAATTCAACATATCGCGCGAAGACCAGGATTTGTTTGCGCTGGCCAGTCAAACGAAAGCGGCTGCA
>DATCVA010000062.1:0-5315 GCA_036567205.1 Eoetvoesiella sp.
ATCCATCGTTACAAATG
This sequence comes from Eoetvoesiella sp., assembly GCA_036567205.1. GTDB lineage: Bacteria > Pseudomonadota > Gammaproteobacteria > Burkholderiales > Burkholderiaceae_B > DATCVA01. The sequence continues at coordinate 18 of DATCVA010000062.1, forward strand.
CGCCGCGAAAAAACGACGTCGACTGCAAGCCCTGTTGCCATTCATCAAGCTTGTCCTGGTCGTAAGGTTCTCCGGGCGAATAACGCACATACCGATCAATAAGCTTCTGCGGTACACGCTTAAGTCCGATTGTGTGCATTTTCCCCATGCGCACCCGCGGACCGCTGTCGACAGCAACATGCAAGTCGGCCTTGGAGGTTTCTGCGGTAATCGTCGCCTGCGATTGGGTGACGCGCGCCAGATAGAAATCTTTACGGCTGACATTATCGATCAGCGCTGTCTTGGCGTCGCTCCATTGTTCGTTGATGAAGGGCATGCCGGCGTCGAGCGGCCAGTCTTTCCTTAACGATGCAACCCTCCCTTCAAAATCGGGCGAATTAATTTGTCCTGCGAACTCAAGGTCCACCGTATCGACCAAAGTACGCTCACCCGGCTCGATCGTGATATCCCAGACCTCCCGATCAAAGTCCTCGCCGACTTCCAACGTTACTTTAGAGGAAAAATATCCCTGCGTTTCAAGCGCCGACAAGGTTGCATCGCGCGCCCTTCGCCTTAAACGCGACAGCTCTCCGCCGTCCTGATCCTCCGCCAGACGCGTAATTACATCGATGGCGCGCATAATTGACTGCAAAGCCGCGGGCGGCACACCGCCCGGGTCGATGATCACCTCGGGCGTGGCGGCATACGCCCGCTGGCCCACACCCAACAGCAACAAGAAGCAAACGGCCGCCGCACGCATCAAGCGTTCATTTTCGGACAACGACCGACGGCATTTTGCCGGACATATCGCGTGGCAATGCAGCAACCTGCAGCGCAAGCTTGTGAGCGATACTTTGATAGATATCGGCAATAGTTCCTTTCGGATCAGCAATCACAGTCGGGGTTCCTGAGTCGGTTTGGGTGCGTATATCGAGCGCCAAAGGCAAGGTGCCAAGCCACGGCAAATTGAACTCGGCGGCCATATGCTGACCGCCATGCTGCCCAAATATGGGCTCGGCATGGCCGCAGTTCGAACAAATATGCATCGACATATTCTCGACGATACCAAGCACCGGAACTTCAACTTTTTGAAACATCCGTAACCCTTTGCGAGCATCAGCCAGGGCCAGGTCCTGGGGCGTGGTTACGATAATAGCGCCCGTAAGCGGGACTTTTTGCGCCATGGTCAGTGCAATATCACCCGTTCCCGGCGGCATATCGACAATCAAGTAATCCAGGTTATCCCAGTTGGTTTGCCGCAACAATTGCTCTAGCGCCTGGCTAACCATAGGGCCGCGCCAAATAGCGGGGGCATCTTCATCAATAAGAAAACCGATCGAATTCGCCTGCAGGCCATGACCTGTAAGGGGCTCCATGGTTTTCCCATCCAGGCTTTTAGGTTTTCCCGACAGGCCCAGCATAATAGGGACGCTGGGGCCGTAAATATCGGCGTCAAGCAGACCCACTCGCGCACCTTGGCTGGCCAGGGCCAACGCCACGTTAACGGCCGTTGTACTTTTACCAACCCCGCCCTTGCCCGAGGCCACTGCAATAATATTGCGAATACTGGGCAAAGGCTTCAGAGTGCGCTGTACGGCATGTGTGGCAATGCGCTGTGTAGAATGCAGTTCCCGTAAATGGACGCCCAACGGCTCCAAAGCAGTTTCAATTCGTTTCCGCAGTGCCTCAAGCCCATTGTGCAATGGATAGCCGAGCGCTACAGTAAGGTTTAATTCGCTTCCCTTTAACTGTACTTCGCTATCTTTAACGAGACTGGCACCCAGTTTTTTATTAGTGTTAGGATCAACGACCTCGGCAAGTACCGTACGTAATTGTTCAGGAGTGGAGCTCATATCAATAGGCCTTGTATAGAAATTTGCAGTTACCGAATCCTTAAGAATAGCGGATTAGGGGAATTATTTTCTGCAAGAGGTGTCTACTTATTAAGATGAATACATTAAATCAAATACTTCGCGGTACGCTTTTCTTTGTGCTGGCTATTTTCGGCATGGTAATGGCGTTTATTTTCATGGTATCCACAGCAATTGCAGTAGCCATACTGTACATTGTCGCCCGGATCAAAGGCCGTCCTTTTGGGGTTCGCGCTTACTGGGACCAACGCCATACGCCCAACAGCGCCAAAGCAGCCTTCAACAAGAAAGACGTGGTCGACGTCGAAATGCGCGAAATTCCATAAAACGCGTTAATCACCTGCGCAGCATTTTACTGCGCCCATTCAGCCTTCGGCCCGGCAAAACGGGTCGTGCCCTTTAGCTGTTCCGCCCCCAAATCGATTGTAAACACGACGGCGAAGCGCAGACAGTACATTTGTACGGAAGCCAGCCGACACCGTTCACGGTTGATTTGAAGTGGAATCAGCCCAAATCGCTGACCGATTCATTACAATGGTCGCTGCTCCCGCATTCGCTGCTGGTGCGAAATGCTGCATTGCGCATTCGCGCAACCTATCCCTTTCACCATTTTTATACACATATACATGTCGCGCACGATATTTGTTACTACTGCCCTGCCGTACGCCAATGGCTCCTTTCACATCGGTCACATCATGGAGTACATCCAGGCTGATATTTGGGTCCGTTCCATGCGAATGTCGGGACATACAGTCCATTTCGTCGGCGCAGACGATGTGCATGGCGCGCCCATTATGCTCAAGGCCGAAAGCGAGGGCATCACTCCTCAGGAGCTTGTGGCCCGATATGCGAACGAACGGCCGCAATACCTGAATGGTTTTCATATTAAATTCGACCACTGGCATTCAACCGACTCGCCGGAAAATGTGGCTTTGTCGCATGATATTTACCGGCGCCTGAAGGCTGCCGGTCTTATCACCACACGCAACATCGAGCAGTTCTACGACCCGGTTAAAGGCATGTTTCTGGCAGACCGCTATATTAAAGGCGAGTGTCCAACCTGCCACGCCAAAGACCAGTACGGAGATTCATGCGAGTCCTGCGGCGCCGTCTATGCGCCCACCGACCTGATCAACCCATACTCGGCGCTAACCAATGCCACACCGGTTCTCAAGTCGTCCGAACACTTTTTCTTTCAGCTCTCCGACCCTCGCTGCGTCCAGTTCTTGCAAGAATGGACCACTGGCAGCAATGCTCAAGGCAATAAACGGCTGCAGAGCGAAATTCTGGGCAAGACCCGCGAATGGCTGGGTACCGGCCAGGCCGATAGCGAAGCCAACCTGAACGACTGGGACATCTCGCGCGATGCGCCGTACTTCGGCATAGAAATCCCCGACGCGCCCGGCAAGTTTTTTTATGTCTGGCTGGATGCGCCTGTTGGCTACCTTGCATCGCTGAAAGCCTACTGCGACAAGCAAAACATTGATTTCGATGCGCTGCTCGACCCTGACGGCACTACCGAACAAGTGCACTTCATCGGCAAAGACATCGTTTACTTTCATGCTTTGTTCTGGCCGGCCATGCTGAAATTTGCCGGCCGAAAAACCCCCGACAGTCTGCATGTGCACGGTTTCATTACCGTTAGCGGCGAAAAAATGTCCAAGAGCCGCGGCACCGGGATTTCGCCCATGCGCTACCTCGACATCGGCATGGACGCCGAGTGGATGCGCTATTACATCGCAGCCAAGCTTAACGCCCGCGTCGAAGACCTGGACTTCAACCCCGACGATTTCATTGCCCGTGTCAACAGCGACCTGGTCGGCAAGTACGTAAACATTGCCAGCCGCGCCGCCAACTTCATCAGCAAGCACTTCGACGGCCAATTGGGCTACCAGGGCGACACGCAGGCACTGCAAACTGAACTGGCAGAAACCACTGAAAGCATACGCGCCGATTTTGAACTGCGCGAATACGGCCGTGCGATCCGGCACATCATGGCTTACGCCGACCGCATCAATCAGGCTTTCGATGCCGCCCAGCCCTGGGTTATGGCCAAAGGCTTCGGTGACGCCAGCGCCGACCAAAAAGCCGCACTGCAGGACATCTGCTCACGCGCCCTGGCGGGCTTCAAAGCGCTTTCGGTCATGCTGACGCCCGTCTTGCCCGTCCTTACTGAAAAAGTCGCACGCGACTTGTTTGGCGCCAGCCAAACATATCAATGGAGCGACGCAGCAGAACTGCCCACCCACATTGCAAAATTCAAGCACCTTATGCAACGCGTAGAACCAAAAATGCTCGACGACTTGTTTGAACCGCCTGCCGCCGCAGTGCCGACTCCGGGCGGTCAGGCCATTGCCGACACCATCGATATCAAAGATTTTGCCAAAGTCGATTTGCGCATTGCCAAAATCATCACGTGCGACGCAGTCGACGGCTCGGACAAACTGCTGCGTCTTACTCTGGACGCAGGCGAAGGACGCCACCGCCAGGTTTTTTCCGGCATCAAGTCAGCCTATACACCTGAAGACCTGGTGGGCAAACTTACCGTATTGGTCGCCAACCTGGCGCCACGCAAGATGCGGTTCGGAGTCTCTGAAGGCATGGTGCTTGCCGCCAGCCACGATAACGAAAGCATTGACCCAGGCATCTACATTCTGGAACCGTGGCCGGGCGCTCAACCTGGCATGCGCATCAGTTGATGCACGAACGGCTTGATCCCACACGGCAGGCGGCAGGACGCATCAGCACGCTAATTAGCGTGCTGGTTAATGTGGTCCTGACAATAGCCCAGTTATTGGTGGGCGTTTTCGCCCATTCACAGGCCCTGATCGCCGATGCTATCCACTCCTTATCGGACCTTCTTTCCGATTTCGTAGTGCTGGTGGCCAACAAACACAGCCAGAAAGCCCCCGACGCCGATCACCAGTACGGACACTTGCGGTTTGAAAATGCAGCCTCGATGATATTGGGCGTTTTGCTTATGTCGGTAGGCGCGGGCATGTTGTGGGCCGCGTTTACCAAACTGCAAAACCCTGGCGACATTCCCACCGTGCACAGTGTGGCGCTGGCCGTAGCCGTTCTTACCCTGATCAGCAAAGAGTCGCTATTTCGTTACTTGCTTAAAGTGGGCGAGCGCGTGCGCTCGTCCATGCTGATTGCCAACGCCTGGCATGCACGCTCCGACGCTGCATCTTCTCTGGTTGTCGCCCTAGGTATTATTGCCAATATTGCCGGCTTCCCGCTGGCCGACCCCCTGGCCGCGCTGATCGTTGGCCTGATGGTTGCCCGCATGGGCTGGAAATTTTTCAAGGAAGCGTTCAACGACCTGATGGATCGGTCCGTCGACAAACTTACTGAAAAAAGCATAAAGCAGGATTTGCTTTCCACCCCCGGGGTCCAGGGCATTCACGATCTTAAGACCCGCAAGATGGGCGACATGATCTGGGTA
>DATCVA010000063.1:0-9839 GCA_036567205.1 Eoetvoesiella sp.
GAAACGCCGCATCGAGTTCGGCCGCAAGGCGCCCGCCATATTGTTCGGCTGTCTCGCCCGGCACGCGATCGCGATACTCGTAGCACGGCGAAACATGGGTGACGTCGATGAGCAAGGGCTCAAACTGAGCACGGCGCCAGGCGTTTCCGCCCAACGCAAGCGCGCCCAAAGTGTTGCCATGATAACTTTGACGGCGAGCCACCATATAGCGCCGTTGCGGCTCGCCCTTTTCCACAAAATATTGACGGGCCATTTTGATAGCGGCCTCGATCGCTTCGGATCCGCCAGAAACCAGATAGGCGTGACTGGTTCCTCCGGGCGCGTCGCTGACAAGACGATCAGCAAGGCGCTCGGCCACTTCAGTCGTAAAAAACCCGGTGTGCGCATAGGCCAGCGTATCAATTTGTTCGTGCATGGCAGCGCGTATATCGGGATGATTATGCCCCAGGCACGACACCGCCGCGCCGCCCGAGCCATCGAGCCAGGAATTCCCGTTTTCGTCATAAAGCCAGGCCCCATCGCCTCGTGTTGCGACCGGGGGTGTTTGGCGCAGCGAACGGTGCAAAATATGTGTAGAACTCATAAAACAATATTCCAGTGCTAGTGACACAAGCGTAATAACTGAGTGGGCGTAAGACTTATCAGGCAACAGCTCGCCTCCGGATATGCTACATGGCCCAAACGTTCCGGGACGAATATTTATCTCAGGGATTGCCCTAGTGTGCTGTCTGGGTAATAAATAAACTAGCCAGGCAGCACACCGGGAACTTCAAAATACGTTTAAAAATGTGGGCTAAGCTGAAGCAGATACTCTTTAGACATTTTGATACTTTATCGCCCTTCTCTTGCCATTCAGCCTTCTGTACACTTAACCGGTCCGGGTTCCCCGACACCGGCCCGGACAGCTATCGCACATTCGCGCGCCCCTCGTAATTTTCATCGTCTAAAGCACAACCCGGTGTTCAGCCGCGTCACTCATTCAGGAAGCCCTTCCTCATGCGTAACGTTGAACCTTTACCGGATGCCCCCGCCAGCCTCGCGCGCCACGTCCCCCCAAATGATCCCGCGCCCAGGCGCGTCCTCAAAACCATTGATGTTATTGCCATCATCGTCGGCATTGTGATCGGTGCGGGAATATTCAGCGCACCGGCACTGGTTGCCAGCAATGCCGGCAGCGCCGCTCAAATGTTGTCAGCGTGGCTGATTGGCGGCTTTATTGCCCTGGCCGGCACCCTGTGCTATGCGGAACTCACCACAACGTATCCTAGCGCCGGCGGCGAATACTACTACTTGCGTCTGGCCTTTGGTGAAAGACTCGCGTTTCTGTTCGCGTGGGCAAGATTGACTGTAATTCCCACTGGTTCGATTGCTATACTCGGGTATATATTTGGGGACTATGCCTCTCAGATATGGAAACTCGGCAGCTTCTCCTCGGCGCTCTATGCCGCCCTTATGGTGCTTGCGCTAACCACGCTGAATGTCCTGGGCCTCAAGGCAGGTAAAACCACCCAAAATCTGCTCACCCTTCTGGAAGTCGGCGGTATCCTGCTGATCATTGCCGTAGGCTTCTGGGCTGCCCCAACTACAAGCTCTCTGCCCATTTTCACGTCGCCGTCTTCGACATCGAACTGGGGATTGATACTGATCTTTGTAATGTTGACCTACGGAGGCTGGAATGAAGCGGCATACATATCAGCCGAAGTACTGGGGCCCAATCGCAGCTTGCCACGTGCGCTAATCTGGAGTCTGGCGCTTATAACTGTGTTGTACATGCTCGTTAACATGGCTTATCTAAACGTACTGAGTTTAACGGACATGGCCAGTTCAACCGCCGTGGCTGCCGACATGATGCGTCGCGTACTGGGTGAGTCCGGCGCACAATTGATAGCCACACTCATTGCCATATCGGCCCTTACCTCGGCCAATGCCACCATCCTTACGGCTGCCCGCACAAACTATGCATTTGGCCGGGACACACCAATGTTTTCGGCGCTGGGACGCTGGCACCCTACTCGCAACGCCCCCACGACTGCATTATGGGTACAAGCAGGCATTGCCTTGATCCTGGTCCTTATCGGCGCACTGACCCGTAGTGGTTTTGCCACAATGGTTGAATACACAGCCCCGGTTTTCTGGTTCTTCTTCCTGATGACAGGCATAGCGCTCTTCGTATTACGCAAAAAATACCCACAAACCCTGCGGCCATTTAAAGTCCCGCTCTACCCGCTAACCCCGTTGCTGTTTTGTGCAACCAGCGGCTATCTGTTGTATGCAAGCGTCCGGCACACAGGAGTTGGCGCACTTGTCGGCGTATTTGTCGTTGCCCTGGGCGTTCTTCTGTTGCTGGTTCGCCGTCCGGCCCGCACAATCCCTGCGTCTTGAGTTCCAGCAGTCTTATCAAAAAGGAGAAGGAGCATGATGCGACACTTATTACGTTTTATTTTATTGGCCGGTCTTGCATCGCTGGCATCAATGCCTGCGGCGGCTCAAACCACAACGCCGGAAGCCACCGCGTCGCCTCATCCCGACGTCATCTATGTGCCCACCCCGCAAGTTGTTGTTGATGCAATGCTTAAACTTGCCAGTGTTGGTCCGAACGATGTGCTGTACGACCTGGGATCGGGCGATGGACGAATCCCCATTACCGCTGCTCAGCGTTTTGGCACCCGGGGCGTGGGCGTTGACATTGATCCCGAGCGCATAGCCGAAGCCAATGCCAACGCAAAAAGCAAGAATGTAACCGACAAGGTCCGGTTTATTCAGGGCGATTTATTTAAGCAGGATCTATCTGACGCCACCGTCATAAGCTTGTATCTTTTGCCCACCCTGAACCTCAAGCTACGTCCCACACTGCTAAACTTAAAACCCGGCACACGCATCGTATCGCATGCATTCGACATGGGAGACTGGCAACCGGAACAACAGCTTACTGTCGATAACAAGAAGATTTTCCTGTGGACGGTGCCAAAGAAAAATTAAGTATTCGCTCCATTTCCAAATCAACCGTGACCTTTGTCGGCGCGGCAGCCGTACAAAGGTATTGTCTGCGCCTGCCTTCAGGGTCACCTTTGATTTGGGAATGGAGTCACATCTAAAAGAGCGCATCCAGAAGTCATTTTAAGCCCGACGCCATGAACGGATTACAATAAGGCAAGCTCGCCTTCAGGGCGACAAGGTTCCGGCAAAAAATGGAGAAATTCAATCATGTCGCTCAAGTTACACGTCATTATTTGCAGCACTCGTCCCGGCCGCGTCGGCCCATCGGTTGCCCACTGGTTCAGCGATTTTGCCAGCCAACACGGCAAATTTGACTGCACTCTTGTAGACCTGGCCGATTTTCACCTGCCGCTTTACGACGAAGCACATCACCCAGTGCAGCGCAACTATGAAAAAGAGCACACAAAAAAGTGGAGCTCCAGCGTCGCCGATGCGGATGCCTATGCGTTTGTATTGCCCGAATACAACTACGGTCCGCCCCCTTCTTTTGTTAACGCGCTCAATTACGTTTACAAAGAATGGAATTACAAACCCTGCGGATTCGTAAGCTACGGCGGAGTCTCAGGCGGATTGCGCGCTGTTCAGCTAGCCAAGCAACTGGTAACCACTTTAAAGATGATGCCCATGGTAGAGGGGGTTGCTATTCCTATGGTTGCCACCCTGCTTGATGAAAACAACATCTTCAAGCCAAACGATCTGATCTTGAATGCGTCAAACACCATGGCCGACGAGCTTTATCGCTGGGCGCAGGCACTAAAACCCATGCGCCAGCAAAGCAACCAGACATAATATATTTATGCAGCCCGTTTAAAGCGGGCTGCAATCATTCCCAAACCTATAAGAACAGCTGTTCAACCTTAAACAGCGTGAGCAAACCCATGACGGCAAAAATAGCCGCCGCAACCGAATGAACCAGCTTCATTGGAATTTTTGACGCGAATTTCTGGCCGACAAAAACAGCTGGCACATCGGCGATCAACATGCCCAAAGTTGTGCCTGCAACCACCAATAGCGCCGCCGCATAGTTGGCAGCCAGCGCAATAGTGGCAATCTGTGTTTTGTCGCCCATTTCGGCCAGGAAAAACGTGACAAACGTCGCTCCGAACACGCCCAAATGCTTGGCCACCTGCGTTTCAGCATCGTCTATCTTGTCGGGAATAAGCGTCCAGATAGCCATGCCAATAAACGACGCCCCAAGTATCCAGCGCAACGTTTCCGGACTGATTACTGACGTAATCCAGGCCCCCAGCGCCCCCGCTAAACCGTGGTTAATCAGCGTCGCACAGATAATTCCCATAATAATGGGTAAAGGCCGTTTAAAGCGTGCTGCAAGAATGAACGCCAGCAATTGCGTTTTGTCGCCTATCTCGGCAAGTGCGACAACACCTGTCGAGATGAATAAAGCTTCCATTTTGTTGGGATACCCTTAGCTGGTGAATAACAATTGACCATACATACCCACCAGCGTGAGGTACTGTATAGCCAAAAGTCTTGCTAAGCGTTTATTAAACAAATGCCGCGTGCACCATAGCCAGGCCGGCCAAGTATGTTGATGCAAGCCGCCCCATTGCGAGGCGAAGCTACTCCCTAATGACGGCGCAAGTTTAACCTATCGAGCGTGACTAGTCGAACGGACTGCCGATATGTCCTTATTGGGCTATAAAAGCCCATGAATTTGCCAAGCTTGATCTCGCGCTTGAACAAGCCCACAAGCCCTTATCAAATGCCAATCTCAAACCGGAGCTTGGGCTTGATCAACCAGCCGCTCTCCCAAAAAATCCAGAAAGCACCGAACGGCGGGAATCAGTCCGCGCCGGGACGAGAACACCGCATGGACGATACCTGCCTGGGGCCCCCACTCGGGCAAGACGGTAAGCAACTTGCCGGCCGCGATATCGTCGCGGCACATATAGTCGGGCAAGATCCCCATTCCAATGCCAGCCACTACCGCGAATTTCAACGTAAGCAAATCGTCGGCAAGATAGCACGGACGATGTACTACCGATTGCTCTGTGCCCCTGGGCCCAAACAAAGACCAGGTAGCCCGGCCATCGGACGACGACATAGCTACTGTATCGAACCTGGCAAGATCGGCAGGCGCTTGCGGCTGGCCCTGTCTTTGTAGCTGAATCGGGCTGACTACCAATAAGCCTTGAGAAAGCCCCAGGCGCTTCACGACTAAACTTGCGCTGCCAGCCAGCGTAGAACGAACTCGCAAGGCGACATCAACACCTTCCTCGACGACATCAATCACACGGTTGGTTACTTCCATATCGACATGCACCAACGGATATCTGACGAGGAACTCCGGCAATATCGGACCAAGCACGGTTTGCGCCAAAGTAACGGGACAGGACACTCGAACCGTGCCACGCGGCTCGCTTTGAACTTGCGCAATGGCCTCGGCAGCGGCCAGTGCCTCGTCGCACATGGCCGCACAATGGCGATAATACAATTCGCCTGCGCTGGTTAATGACAGCTTGCGTGTTGTGCGCTGTAAAAGACGCACCCCCAACTGCGCCTCCAGATTGGCCACCCGGCGCGACAAGCGCGACTTGGGTACGCCCAGCGCCCTGCCCGCTGCTGCAAAGCCCCCGCGATTTACCACTTCGGCAAAATACCGCATGTCGTTAAGGTCTTGCATAATCGGCTCGCATTACCATCATAAATAGAACAATCTATCCCAAACCTACAGGCTTATCAACAAATACAGCCATCTTTACAATTGCTTCATTGCCATTCATTTTGGCTTCCTATCACTAAATCACTGAAGAAACTTATGAAATTACTACATGTTGATTCCAGCATCACCGGCGCCGGCTCCGTCTCCCGCCAGCTTACAAAACAAATCGTCGCTCAATGGCGTGCCATCCATCCCAACGCTGAAGTAGAGCGTTTGGATTTGGCTGTTTCTGCACCAAGCCATTTGTCTGCCGACTCGATCGGATTCCGGCTACCCCCTTCCACCGAAACACTTACCGACGTGCAACGGCGCGAAAACCAACTCTCTGAGGAACTGGTGTCGCAATTCCTGGCAGCCGATGTCATTGTGATCGGTGCGCCGTTGTACAACTTCACAATACCAACCCAGCTTAAAGCCTGGATCGACCGCCTGGCACAAGCCGGACGCACTTTTAAATATACTGAAAACGGCCCCGTCGGCCTGGCCGGTGATAAAACGGTAATCATCGCATCCAGCCGGGGCGGCATCTACTCCACCAGCGAAGCTGGCCGGGCAATGGAGCATCAGGAAAGCTTCCTGAAAACAATACTCGGATTTTTTGGTATTACCGACGTGCGCGTGGTTCGGGCTGAAGGCCTCAATATGGGCGAGGAAACCAAGGCCCAGGCCCTGGCTGCGGCCGAACTGGACATAAGCGGGCTTCATGCCACGGAAATTGCTGCCTGATAAAAAGGGAAGCCAAACCAGCGTCTTTCCGTTTCCAAATCAAACGCGAAGGCGAAGCGCTTGCCTTGCTGATATAAGGCAAGCGAAGTCGACAAAGTGTAAATTTAACGTTTGATATACAGACGGAATAAGGCACAGGCCAAGGCATTTTCGGAGTGCCTGTTAAAATTGACCTCCGTTAACGCTGGCCTTGCCCTATTGTGACCACCACCTCTTTTTCCAGTTTGCCCTTAGCACCTGCTGTGTTAAGTAATCTTGATAGTCTCGGCTATCACACCATGACGCCTATTCAGGCGCAAAGCCTGCCGCTCATTCTCGAGGGCAAGGACTTGATCGCCCAGGCAAAAACCGGCAGCGGCAAGACAGCAACGTTCGGACTGGGTATTTTGCACAAACTGAATCCCGCCTGGTTTGGCACTCAAGGGCTGGTGCTGTGCCCCACACGTGAACTGGCCGACCAGGTGGCCAACGAATTGCGCCGGCTGGCTCGAGCGGCAAGCAATATAAAAATTCTAACTTTATGCGGCGGCGCCCCCATACGCCCACAGATCGAATCGCTGCAACACGGCGCCCATATCATCGTGGGAACGCCTGGCAGGTTGCTCGACCATATTGAACGAAACAGCGTCGATTTTTCGGGCCTTAAAACATTGGTGCTTGACGAAGCAGACCGCATGGTCGACATGGGCTTTTACGACGATATCGCGACAATTGTTGCCGCGTGTCCGCTAAAGCGGCAAACCCTTTTATTTTCCGCCACCTACCCTGACAACATCCGTAAAGCCAGTGCCCGCTTTCTTAGCCGGCCCGCCGAAATCAAGGTAGAGTCGCAGCACGATGCCAGCCAGATCAAACAGTATTTTTACGAGATCGACCCTAAGAAACGCAATACTGCCGTCGCACAACTGCTGGAACACTTCAGGCCGGTTTCCACCTTAGCCTTCTGCAATACGAAAGCCCAATGCCGTGAACTGACTGAAGAACTTCTGACGCGTGGCTTTAGCGCCCTGGCGCTGCATGGCGACCTGGAACAACGCGACCGCGAAGACGTGCTGGTTCAGTTTGCCAATCAAAGCTGTTCCGTTCTGGTCGCCACTGACGTAGCCGCGCGCGGCCTGGATATCCAGGCGCTGGACGCCGTCATCAACGTCGATGTTACCCAGGACACCGAGGTTCATATCCATCGCATCGGACGTACCGGGCGAGGCCAGGAAAAAGGACTGGCCCTAAGCTTGTGCGCACCACATGAAATGCGCTGGGCCAACCTTATTGAACAGTACCAGGGCATGCCCATCGTCTGGGCCAAACTGGACTCAATCAAGCCCTCGCCGGGCGGCCGGCTGCTAGCCCCGATGGTCACGCTATGTATTCAAGGCGGCAAAAAAGACAAACTTCGCCCGGGCGATTTAGTAGGCGCACTCACCAAGGACGCCGGCCTTAGCTTCGAGCAAATTGGCAAGATCAATGTTCTGGAGTTTGTGACTTTTGTAGCGCTAGACCGCGCTATTGCCCGGGAAGCCTATGCAAAAATAAGCAACAGCAATATAAAGGGCCGCCGATTCAGAATGCGCTTTATGGACGAAACCTAAGACCCCTGATCAAATCCCCCCAGCTTTGATTCGCCACCTGACAGGTTGGCAGAGCAAAGCAAGGCCTGACGTCAATAGTGTTTCTATTGACATCAGATCGCAACGCAGCAGGATGCCCGTCCGGGGGGATGCAACAGCCGAATGGACTTGATCAAAGGGTCTCTAATGTCCTGTTTGCTTAACGTGCCTTCTTGGAAAAGCGTTTTCATGCAAAAAACCGTGCCTTTAAAATAAAAGAGCACGGTTTTTTGCGTTTATGTCACGCCAAATTATCTTTGGCCCACTGTTCACACTCGAGAGCAAGGGACATGACGTATTGAATAATCTGGACTTCTGTTTTGCCTCCCGCGCGCTGCGCATCGCTGAAATACTCAAGACTATCGGCAGTCGGAAACCAGTCGTTTTCAGGTTCGATCTCGAGACCGGTAAGGTGCTTAATGTTGCCGTTGGGCAGTATGTACCAATTACTCATGGAATCCTTCACGTTATAAGAAGCAATAATAACAGTGGTCCCGGCACGACAAGCTTGATCAATCTGCTCGTATAACGTTTCTAACCATGTGCGGGTTGCAGGGCGATTACCGCCATACCAACCAATGCCAGGCCAGCCCCGGCAACATCCCATCGCGTCAGGGCCACGCCATCGACGACACGCAACCAAAGCAGCGCGATGGCAATATACATGCCGCCATAGGCTGCGTAAGTGCGGCCCGCCGCAGTGGGATGCAAGGTCAGCAGCCAGGCAAACAAAGCCAGCGACAAAGCTGCCGGCAGCAATAGCCAGGCTGTCCTGCCTTGCTTAAAGACAAGCCACGGCAGGTAGCAGCCAATAATTTCGGCCAGTGCCGTCACCGCAAAAAGTACACACAGTTTTATCAAAGCCATTCGATGTTATCTTGTAACGTGCGCCATGCGGGCGGCTATCGCCCGGCGGCTGAACAAAAACAAAGATCCGCTGCTTAAGCCTGGCCCAGTTCAAACAGGCGCGTGCCTTCTATTAGCGAATACGCCGCATCGCGAAGCGCCATAGCAGCCGCCTGATTGCTAATCTGACTGGCCAGAACCAGCAGCTTTTCGGCGGTGTGCTGCGGGGCCTCGGCAAATCCCGAAAGAGTTTCAAGAGCCTCTTCCAGCGTTTGGCTCTCCCATACACTTAACCCGGGTTGCCTGGTCAAGGCTCGAATATCGACGACGGCGTTGCCCAGGTTTAATGCTGCAAGCATACCTTTAGGCGCTTTTTCCCGAAGATCGTTGGCACGCCCCAAATGCAACATCATACGCAAGGTTTGACGCAGGGCTCGCGGCTGCCAGTCTTCGTCCTTGCGAGCTCTGGTTCCCGAGATCAGGCGCCGCAAATCGCGCAAAATCACACCGGCCGCATCGGAAACCAGCGGATCAAAACGGCGGGGAAGTAATCGGAACCCCGTCGTAACCAGAGTTCCAGCCAGCACAATCGCCAGTGCGCCGCTAAGGATGGAAGCAGTATCTGTCACGACTGGCAGCATAGCCTGGCTAGCCAGCATAAAACACATATTGGCATCGAGGGCCGGCATAGCTGTTCTTCGACTTGTCCGCGCAAATGCGCCCAGGAAGATAAACGGCATTACCGAAATAATAAGATCAGCAGTGGTCTGCACGTGCGGAGCCACAGCAAAACGATAAAACGTAGCCGCGATCACGCCCGCAATGACGCCCTTAAACATATGCGGAGCAACCAGCTGCGGTTTGGGCATGCTGCCCAAAACCATGGCAAACATGCAGACGCCCAAGGCCGCCATTTCGCTTTGCGCCCAGCCTGAAAGCAAACCAAGCGCGCCAGCAATAAAGGTAATACCCCCGCATAG
>DATCVA010000064.1:0-3113 GCA_036567205.1 Eoetvoesiella sp.
AAGGAAAACTCCGAACCCTTGGAGGCATCGACAATGGAAATTCCGGCAAAATCCAGCCAAAGCGGCCAATAATCGCGCCAGACGGTGTCATGCAGCAGGCGAACCGAGCGCAAGTCGGCTACGGACGCCGCCCCATTTGGAAAAACAGATGGAGCGCACACAGGCAACAACTCTTCTTCGCCCAGTGGAATTCGGGTAACTCCTTCGATTTCCTTGTCGGTATAGAACAGCGCCAGGTCGAACGGCTCACGGCGAAAGTTTGGCGGATACTCCTGAGCGGTAATCGAAAAATAATAATCGGGGAACATCGCGGACAGCCGCGGCAATTTCGGGGAGAGCCACAGCAAGGCCACCGACGGCAAGGCGGCAATAGTGACCTCTGTAGGTTTCCCGGCATGGTGTAATGCCATTACCGCCACGCTTAGCTGATCAAAAGCCTTGCTTAGTATGGGTAACGCCAATTGCGATTCGGGGGTGAGTTTGATACCTTGAGCGGAACGTTGAAAAAGAGGGCAGCCAATCCAGTCCTCCAATTGCTTGACCTGCTGTGCAATGGCGCCCGCCGTAACATTAAGTTCATGGGCCGCTTTCACAAAGCTTTGATGGCGCGCGGCGGCTTCAAAGGCTTTCAGCGCATTCAGAGACGGCGATTTAGGGCGGGAAAATGAGTTTGGCATAAGGCACTCACGGTGCATCGAACACAACGTCGGGAATCTACATGATAGATATAAAACAAGTCAGCAAATGGTATGGCGCAACGCAGGTGCTAAATAGTTGTACCACTAGCGTATCAAAAGGCGAAGTGGTCGTTGTTTGCGGCCCATCGGGGTCAGGTAAATCCACCTTGATCAAAACCGTGAATGGGCTCGAACCCTTCCAGCAGGGCGAAATCATTGTCGATGGCGTATCAGTGGGCGCGCGCGAGACCGACCTGCCAAAATTGCGTGCGCGTATCGGCATGGTGTTTCAAAGCTTCGAACTGTTCCCCCATTTGTCGGTGATGCAGAACCTGGTGTTGGCCCAGATGAAGGTCTTGAAGCGCGGTCAGGATGAAGCGAACGCCAGGGCGGCGTCGCTGCTTGACCGGGTCGGCTTGCGCGCCCATCAAGACAAGTTTCCCGGCCAGCTATCAGGCGGGCAGCAACAACGGGTCGCTATCGCGCGGGCGCTCGCCATGGATCCTATCGCCATGCTGTTTGACGAACCCACTTCGGCCCTTGACCCGGAAATGGTCAACGAAGTGCTGGACGTTATGGTCGATCTTGCCAGCGAAGGCATGACCATGATGGTGGTCACCCACGAAATGGGCTTTGCTCGCAGAGTTGCTGACCGCGTCATTTTTATGGATGTTGGCCATATTGTGGAAGACTGCAGCAGCGAAGATTTTTTTGGCAACCTCGAGGCCCGCACCGAACGCGCCCAGCAGTTCCTATCCAAGATACTGCATCATTAAACCGCTTATGATAGAGCCAAAATAATATTATGAACGGAGCCGCAATGACTCAGGATCGTGACGCAGTCGCCGCAATGCAGGCTGACAGTATTCTAATTTTAAAACTCCAGTACGAAATTGCGAGCATGCTGGCCCAGTCCGGAACAGTGCAGGGCGCACTATTGCAGGTCCTGGAAAAACTGGCCCAAAGCGGCGGATGGGATGTCGGCATTGCGTGGCTTGCCGACGACAAGCAATTAATAAGCTATCAATGCGAATGGCATAAGCCAGATATCGATGCAGCGGCCTTACTGGCACAAAGCCGTACGGCTGCCTTCGGCGATGGCACTCTATTGTGTCGGGAAGCGCTCAACACCGGCGAACTTGCCTGGGCCAGCGACATTACCTCTGATTCACGCTTTTCCAAGAAAGATGCCGCAGTCAAGATAGGGCTACGCAATGCCATGGCATTTCCCTTATGCTACGGCGATACCACCTACGGCATCATCGAGCTTTTTCGCAACTCGGTCCAGCACCTCGATACTGCCACCCAAGACGTGTTCAATGCCCTTGGCAACGATATCGGGCAATTCCTGGAAGCACGGCGCCTGTATGAAGAGCGCCTTGAACAATTTGCCTTGCATGACCAGCTTACCGGCCTGGCGAATCGCATATTGCTTACCGAACGCGGCAACCAGGCACTGTTGCGCGCCGAACGCAATGGCGACAGTATCGCCGTGCTCTTCAGCGACTTAGACCTTTTCAAGGCTGTCAACGATAAGCACGGCTATATTATTGGCGATCAATTGCTAAGGTTGGTCGCCGAACGCTTGGGCACCACGATTCGCACTTCCGATACCCTTGCCAGGTTCGGCGGCGACGAATTCGTGATCCTGCTTCCCGAAATCGGCGAAGCCGATCATGCCGTCATTGTGGCCAATAAAATAGCCGCTCAAATGGCCGAACCTTTCTTCATTGGAAATCTGGAATTTTCCATCAGTACAAGCATTGGGATTGCTCGCTATCCGCACGACGGCCACGATATGCCGACCCTGCTACGCCGTGCGGACGAAAGCTTGTACCGGGCAAAGCAATTGGGCCGCAACGGCTACGCCTTATGCGACGAGTCAGCCTGAAGCCTGAGGCTTTAATAAAGAAATGGGAGTAGGATAAAAAAGAAAGCGGCTACTTGGGAGGAGTAAGGGCCATGGTCGAGTTTCTTGAAACCCTAAGCTGGGCGACGGTATTCCAGATCATTCTTGTCGATGTGCTATTGGGCGGCGACAATGCCGTGGTCATTGCGCTGGCTTGCAGAAACCTGAAACCCGAACGCCGTATGCAAGGCATTTTGTGGGGCACGGCAGGGGCCATTACCTTGCGCGTAGTGTTGATCGCCTTTGCGCTGACGCTGCTAGTGCTGCCATACGTCAAAATCATCGGGGGGCTGTTGTTGCTATGGATAGGTATCAAGCTCATGGCACCCCAAAACGACCATGCCAGTATCCAGGGCAATGACACCCTTATGGCGGCCATCAAGACCATCATCATTGCCGACTTTGTCATGAGCCTGGATAACGTCGTGGCTATAGCAGGCGCCGCGCAAGGCGCACATGCCGATCATCAGGTGATGCTGGTTATTTTTGGCCTGCTAGTCAGTGTCCCCATCATTATTTGGGGCAGC
>DATCVA010000065.1:0-3270 GCA_036567205.1 Eoetvoesiella sp.
TACGGCACCGAAGGCGGGCAATTTCAAGAACGCGGCTTTGCAACCGTCGTGTGCGGCCCGGGTTCCATCGACCAGGCGCATCAACCCAACGAATACCTGGAAATATCGCAAGTTCAGGCCTGCGAATTCTTTTTAGGGAAGCTGATTGCACAATTGGCGTCGTAGACTGTTTAAACAAGCAAACTAATCCGCAGCACACCAGCCACAAATTAACGTTTTGATACTAAATTTGTAACGGTCTGCTGGACTCCATTCCATGACGACCCTATGATTAGCCAGCAAGTCGCTTGCGCTGGTTCAGGCTTTTATTTGTTTGTCTTTTAAAAGGATCAAATCGCCATGGGTATTATCAGCATGATCGTAGTGGGTTTTATTGTCGGTTTGCTAGCTCGGGCATTAATGCCGGGGGACCAGAAACTGGGTTTCATCCTGACCATTATTCTGGGTATTATTGGCTCAGTGGTGGCAGGTTACCTGGGCGGCGCACTAGGCTTTTACCAGCCCGGACAAGGAGCAGGCTGGGTCGGCTCGATTATCGGCGCCATTATTGTGCTGTTCATCTACGGACTTATCGTCAAAAAGCGCTAGAGAAGCGCTGACCAAATCAAACGGGACACAAGCGCTGCGGCTCGGGGATTTTTTTCAGAACTTTCCCAGGGCCCCATCCAGCTGGTTTTCCAGCCTGAATCGCCAGTGCTTACCAAAGGCTTACATCGTTAAAACAAGGCATTCGGATCACCCGGATGCCTTGTTCATTGCCATAACGTTCTTTGCCTCGGGGCCGGTACAATGTACTTTTATCAGTGCGAACGTTCTCCCGGGGAAACTCCATGACTAATACCCAATACCAAAATGCGTATACGCCCAAGCGTTTTTGGCAAAAAGCCGGACAGCTCTCGCTTGGGCCGCGCGCCAAGGCTATCGGACGCAATGCACTGGAAAAAGCCTTATACCTTTACTATGCTGCGCAAAATCCGCACACGCCCAAGTGGGCAAAACGCGTCATTTACGGGGCACTGGGATACTTTATTTTTCCCCTCGACGCCATCCCGGACCTGGCCCCGTTACTGGGCTATACCGACGATCTTAGCGTCATGGCGGCGGCCCTTGTTACTGTAGCGTTCTATGTCACGCCCGAAGTCAAGGCGCAAGCCCAGCAAAAACTGGCCCAGTGGTTCGACGGGGCCGCGGCCGTACCGCCTTCATCCGACATCGAACACACACACTCATAGCATGCCTGCCACCCATTTTTTTATTTCCTCATAGTATGCGGGGCAGCCGATTTTTCACGACCTACTGGCTGGCCGAATCCTTGCGTCTGCGCGAAGAACACTGGGGGCCTCTTGAAGATGCCGCCGAAGTGCGCCGCGCCCGCGCCGAAGGCCGCAATTTCCCGGAAAAAATCTTATTGCGCGCTCAATTTCTGGCGCGCCGTGAAAAAGTAGACCTTGTTACTCAAAAATGGGCGCACGGAGCAAAGTTTGCCCTGATAGGAATGTTAATCGCTGCCATGCTAACCGGCGCGGGCGCGGCAATGGGAGCCCTGGGCGATGGAACTCGCTCCGTCAATATTCTGCTAGCGCTGGCAGCCATGCTGGGATTGCATTGCCTGACCTTTATATTTTGGCTTTTTAGTTTTTCCGTCAAAAACCACTCCGGCGGTGCATGGCTGGGCCAGTTGTGGTTGTGGCTTACACAAAAGCTGGCGCGCGGACCCGACGCAGCGCTTACGCCCCGGGCGCTTGTCGAGGTGCTGGGCCGCAACGGAGCGTTGCGCTGGGTGCTAAGCAGCATCAGCCATGGCCTGTGGACAGGGGCTTTGCTCAGCTTGCTGATAACCCTTCTTGCAGTCCTGTCTGCAAGGCGATATGGCTTTAACTGGGAAACCACCCTTCTGTCGGGCGATACCTTTGTGCACCTTACTGCGGTCATCGGCTGGCTGCCGTCCAAACTGGGGTTTGCCATACCGCCTGACGACGTAGTGCGCGCCAGCAACGGCCTGCAAGCTTTGCCCGAATCGGCCCACACCCTTTGGTCGAGCTGGCTGATAGGGTGTGTGGTGGTATACGGGCTGCTGCCTCGGGGCGTCAGTTTAGTGCTCAGCCTGGTTATGGCCAGACACCATATCAATGCGATTCACATCGACGAAAACATGCCAGCCTATGCCAACCTGCGCGAACGCCTGCAGCCCACCAGCGAACGTATTGGCATCGACGCCCCTGACGGCAATGATTTCCAGGCTCATATCCAGCCCCTTGCCATTAGCCGGCGCTCTTTGAACCACAGTTTGCTGGTGGGACTGGAATTGCCGCCCGATACCAACTGGCCGCCCCAAACCATACCGGACTCTGTCGAAGATCGGGGTATTATCGACACTCGCGCGCAGCGCAAGGCGCTACTGGACGAGCTGCAACAACACCCTCCGGCCAAATTGCTGATCGTGTGCGATGGCCGGCAAACGCCGGATCGCGGCACGGTTGCATTGGTCGCCGACCTGGCCAGCATCGCACACCAATCCCATGTGTCATTAATGCTGCCGGCCTCACAAGCTTTTGATTCCGACCCCAGGACAACGGCCTGGTATGAACGGCTTGCCGCGGCCGGCTTTAGTCACGAGCAAATTCACGCCAGCTTCTCTCCCGCGCTGGACTGGCTAAACACGCAGCAAAATAATGCACAGGGAGGGTCCCATGCCGACTAAGGACCCAGGGCAAAAAGCGTCCGCCGGCCTTAAGCAGGCTGTCCTGCGACTGGCGGTGGTAGGCCATACCAATACTGGTAAAACCTCGCTGCTGCGTACTCTGACACGGGATCCGGATTTTGGCGATGTGCGGGACAGCCCGGGCACAACACGCCATGTAGAAGGCGCACGCCTGCTGGTCGAGGGCCTGACAGTAGTCGAGTTATTCGACACCCCCGGCATGGAGGACGGCATTGCCTTGTTGGATTATCTGGATCAGCTGGCGCAACGATCGGAGCGCCTTGATGGCCCGGACCGTATCCGGCGCTTCCTTAACTCCCCTGAAAGCAAGCGCCGCTTCGAACAAGAGGCGCGCGTGCTGCATAAGCTGCTTGATTGCGACGCGGCCTTGTATGTCGTCGATGTACGCGATCCGGTGCTGGGCAAACATAAAGACGAACTGGCTATTCTGGCCAGTTGCGGCCACCCATTACTACCCGTTTTAAACTTCACTCATAGCCCGGAACAACGGGTTGAATCGTGGCGCGAGGCATTGGCGCGGCTGGGTTTGCATGCGATGGTCGAATTCG
>DATCVA010000066.1:0-6251 GCA_036567205.1 Eoetvoesiella sp.
CTCGGTCCGGGAACTGAGCGCGACGCTGACCAGTTTCTTCCTGGCTTTCGCGCTGGGCCAGTTGTTCGTCGGACCGCTGTCGGATCGCTTCGGGCGCCGGCCGCTGGTGCTGATCGGACTGGCCATCTTCATCATCGGCTGCCTGGTCTGCGCGATGGCCGGCACACTGCCGCAGCTGATCGGCGGTCGGGTCATCCAGGCGTTGGGCGTTTGCGCTACGTCTGTTCTGTCCCGGGCCATCGCCCGCGACTTGTTCGACGGCCAGGAGCTTGCGCGTGCGCTGTCGCTGACCATGGTCGCCATGGCCGCGGCGCCGGGCTTTTCACCACTTTTGGGCGGCGCGTTCAACAGTTGGTTGGGTTGGCGGGCAACGTTCGGCTTTGTGGGTGTGCTGGCCGTTGTGCTAGCTTTTTACTACACCGCCACGTTGGGAGAGACACATAGGGCTGACAAGCGCTCGGCCATCTCTCTCTTAGCCATACTCAGAACCTACCAGCAACTCCTGATGGACCGACGGTTTATTGCTCCCGCTCTTTCAGTGAGTCTTGTCATCGGTGCGCTGTATGCATTTTTTGCCATGGCGCCGGCAATTTTGATGACCGGATTCCACTTCTCGCCGGTTGAGTTAGGACTGTTCTTTGCATCAACCGTTTTTGTCGTGTTTGGCGCAGGTTTATTAGCGCCGCGCTTCGCCCAAAGATGGGGGCCAGTGCCAGTTGCGCGGATTGGGATCGTCATTGCGCTGGCGGGCAGCGTCGCCTTATTGATGGGCAAAGAAGATATTTTCTTTTTTTCTGCAGCCTTGATTGTATTTCTGCTGGGAATGGGTCTAATCAACCCACTGGGAACGGCTATTGCGTTGCAGCCCTTCGGGCGAAATGCAGGGGCCGCTTCGGCGCTGCTGGGGTTCTTGCAGATGGGTTGTGCCGCTTTTTCCATAAGCATCGCAGCGGCTCTCCATTTTCCCGCTTATACATCGCTTGGCATCATCCTGGCAGCTAACCTGACGCTGTCCTTCCTGGTTTTTCTTGTTCTGCGCTGAGTCCAGCTTTTCGCAGAGCTACGCGGTTGAAAGTCCTTTAGGGCTGTTGAATACCGAGACTTGCTTGGCGTTGTGATGACGGAAGTGGTGTTGATAACGTTGCCGATTTCGCAGGTGGGGTGGCGATTGGCAAACAGGTAAGCATGGCATGGCTGCGAGCATCCGAAGACTTTGACGACTCACGCCAGCACGCATGTTCATGGGTTTAACTGCCGCCAGACTTGATCAATGCAGATCACTGCAGCTGTGCACTCCCGTTGCGGCCATACTCGTGGCCATCTTATCTGTCAGCGTATGGTGCCTGTAGCGTTCATGCTCTGCTATTCAGCGGTGCAACAGGCCGGCATTCAAAAATAATGAGGGCGTATTTCTATTGATCAAGTCGCGCCTTCAAGGTGAGTTGCCAGGTTTGCTTGGGCGGACCTTTGCGAAGGTAAGGGCCTATCCTGGCTGTTCGCTACATCGGTACATGGGCGCAAAGATGTACAAAAAAAACCGCACAGCGGAACAGGATATTGTTCCTGCATACCTTCCTACTTAGACTTTAGCCCATCAATGCACAACTGCTGCATATTTTTAGATGGGATTTTGTACACCATGACTGCACTAGTGAGTGAGCGTGAGCTGAGTTTCTTGCTGAATGAACTGCTTCAGATGTCGGAATTAATTAAGCGACCTCGGTACGCAATGCATTCGGATGAAGTGTTCGGCGCAACATTGGATGTGGCGCGGCGCCTTGCGCTGGATATCTTCGCGTCGCATAGCGCAAAAGGTGATCAGAATGAGCCGCAGTTTCGTGACGGCATGGCCGATGTATTGCCGGAGACAGGGGAGGCATGGCAGGCATTTTCAGAGGCTGGCTTTCTTGCTGCCCATTGGGAGGAGGATGAAGGTGGATCTCAATTGCCAGAGATCGTTCTTCGTGCATCTATGTCCCTTTTCTTCGCTGCGAACGTGGGCACAACTGCTTACCCCTTTTTAACGATTGGCGCTGCGAACTTATTGCGCGTATTTGGCACGCCGGAACTCAAGTCCAGATACCTCGATGCGATGGGCACAGGTGAAAGTGCCGGCACAATGTGCCTGACCGAGCCGGATCAAGGTTCATCGCTTGGGGATATTAAGACCTATGCCATCAAGCAGGGAGATGGCTCGTATCGAATTTTTGGCCAGAAAATGTTCATCTCTGGTGGCGATCAGAATTTTACAAACAATATCGTTCATATGGTGCTGGCACGAATTCAAGGTGCCCCCCCTGGAGCCAGTGGAATATCCCTTTTTCTGGTGCCCAAATGGCTAGTCAATGAAGATGGGTCCTTGGGAGTACGTAACGATGTAGCGCTTGCCGGTTTACTGCACAAAATGGGCTGGCGTAATACGACCTCTACCGTGTTGTCTTTTGGTGAGAATGATGGCGCCGTTGGATACTTGATTGGGCAGCCAGGAGCAGGGCTGGCGCAGATGTTCCAGCTGATGAATGAGGCGCGTATTGGCGTGGGTCTGATTGCCGCTTCGATCGCTTATCGGGGTTATGCGGAATCACTGAGCTATGCACGCGAGCGTAGGCAAGGGCGTTTGGCAGCTAACAAAGATCCCGCCATACCCCAGGTTTGTCTCATTGATCATGCCGATATCAGGCGGTTACTGTTGACGCAAAAGACATATTCGGAAGGAGCTTTGGCGCTTTGCCTGTATGCCAGTTCATTGTTTGAAGATCAGCAGACTCATCCAGATGAGCAAGCGCGCAAGGATGCTGCCTTATTGCTGGATGTGCTGACACCTGTCGTGAAATCGTGGCCCGCTCGGTACGGGTGTATTGCCAATGACATGGCAATACAGGTGTTGGGTGGCGCGGGATACACGAATGAATATCCATTGGAGCAGCTTTACCGTGATCAGCGGCTCAATCCCATTCATGAGGGTGCCGAGGGCATTCACGGGCTGGATCTGCTGGGCCGGAAAGTCCGAATGAATAACGGTAAGGGCCTGGATGTTTTTGTTTCTGTCGTGGCACGGGATATTGCCGCAGCCAGAGATATTCCGGGCTTGAGCAAGGACGCGAATGCTTTGCAGGAATACATGAATGACTTGGCTTCGGTCACACGCCAACTGGTGGCCCTTCAGTCGGAAAGCCCCGACTTGGCGTTAGCTAATGCAACCACTTATCTGGATGCCTTCGGCCGGATCACCGTGGCCTGGATATGGCTAAAGCTGGCCTGTGTTGCCGCGCAAGCGCTTGAATCGGGACTCGATGAGCCGGATGCTGATTATTACCGGGGGAAGTTGCAGGCACAGCGCTATTTTTTCCAATGGGATCTACCCGCTACCCGAACCAGCTTGCAGTGTTTGACTGCAGTGGAACGGACTTCTTACGACATGAAGGATGAGTGGTTTTAATGACACAGCCAATTTGTATTGAACATGTGAACGAGGTTGCCGTCATCCGGCTTCATTCGTTACCGGTAAATGCGCTTTCCCGTGCGGTTCGGGTTGCATTGTACGAGGCGCTAAGCGCAGCTGCTTCTGATCAGGGTATTAAGGCCATTGTATTGGCAGGCTCGGCTCGGTTCTTCAGCGCAGGGGCCGATATTGCTGAGTTTCAATCGAATAATCCCGACGCAGCCTTTGCAGGCCGTGATCCTGTCGAAATCAATGGCTTGCTGGAAGGTTTATCCAAGCCTGTCGTGGCCGCCATAGAGGGTGTTGCTCTGGGTGGCGGATTGGAGTTGGCAATGAGTTGCCATGCGCGAATTGCAGCCAAGTCCGCCTCCTTCGGTCTGCCTGAAGTACGGCTAGGCGTGATTCCAGGCGCCGGTGGGACTCAGCGTTTACCGCGGTTGGTGGGGCTTGATGCTGCGATGCGGATGATGTTGTCGGGCCAAGCTATTGATGCCGAACGCGCATTGGATCTTGGCTTGGTTGACCAGATCGTGTCGTCGGATGCGGTAAGCGCCGCGATTGAACATGCCGTTGCGCTCGCCAAGACTGGAGATATTCGTGCGACGGGCGCTTTGTCTATTAAGGATGCTTCTGTGCTGGCTACTGGCAGGGAAGATTGGAAGGTTTATGCACGCAAGGTTAGAGCGCCGAAGTCGGTAGCCGAACAGCTGTTCAAGAGTGCCGACGATGCAGTGAATCTTTCATTCGATAAGGCATTGCAGCGGGAGCGCGAGCGGTTTGTCGCTTGCAACAGTTCTGATGCGGCAGCTGGACTACAGCACGCTTTTTTCGCCACAGGCGAAGCAGGGCGTAGCCCCGCACAGTTTTCGGGATGTGAGCGCCGTACGATAGAGCGCGTTGCGGTGATTGGCGGTGGCACGATGGGGCGCGGTATTGCGATGGCATTTGCAAATTCGGCCTATGCGGTCAAGATTATTGAGGCAGATGATGAACGTGCGATCACTGCACTGAATGCCATCCGCGTTTCGTACGACGCTGCAGCAAAGGGTGGCAAGCTTGATGTGGACGAGGCGGCTCGGCGAATTGCTTGTGTTCAGGCCAGCGCAAATTTCAATGATGTAAGTGAAGCTGACCTGATCATTGAAGCAGTACCGGAGAACCTGGCGCTCAAACTTGAGGTTTCAAAGCGCTTGGGACAGGCATGCAAGGCAGGTGCGATTATCGCCAGCAACACATCTACGCTCAATGTTGATCTTCTGGCAAAAGAAAGTGGCCGTGCTCAGGACTTCCTGGGGCTCCATTTCTTTAGCCCTGCAGACGTCATGCGATTGGTCGAAGTGATTCAGGGGGAACAGACTGCGGGCGATGTCATTGCGACTGCCATGGACTTGGTGCGTCGCTTAGGCAAGCATCCCGTTCTTTGCGGTGTGTGCTACGGCTTTATCGGCAACCGCATGTTGGAACCCTACCTGCGTGAAACAGAGGCTTTGCTGCTTGAAGGATGCAGCCCTGCTCAAATCGATGCTGCGATCGAGGCATTTGGTATGGCGATGGGACCATGCCGCATGATGGATCTGGCCGGGGTTGATGTTGTCGCCAAGGTTGTCGAGGAACAGGACAAGCAGGGCATGCTGCCGGCGGATCCGCTTTATCGGGTTATCTGCCGCGAGCTGGCCGAGCAGGGGTTGTACGGCCAGAAATCAGGCAAAGGCTTCTATGTATATGAGGGACGCCGCCCGGTTGAATATCCGACAGTGCTGGAGCTTATCCGTGCGCGTGCCGAACGTTCTCAAGTGCCACAGCGGGCTGATGTGACAAATGAAGAGATCGTAAGTCGTTGCTTGTTCCCGCTTATCAACGAAGGATTCAAGATTGTCGAAGAAGGCATTGCACACCGTGAATCCGACGTCGACGTGGTGTGGCTATCCGGTTATGGCTTTCCTGCCGAACGGGGCGGACCTCTGTTTTACGCGCGCCGACATGGCTTAAAGGAAATCTGCGAGACGCTGAATTCGTATGCTGCGCGTACAGGTAATCCCCATGGTTATTGGGATGTAACAGATGCGATTCGCACAGCAGAGTAAGGAGTATTCAGAATGAATGATGCAGTCATTGTTTCGACGGCGCGTACCCCAATAGGGAAAGCCTACAAGGGGGGATTCAACGCGACCAAGTCACCCACCATGATGGCGCACGCTTTGCGCCATGCGGTTGAGCGAGCCCAACTTCAGGAAGGTGAAATCGACGACGTGGTCGTTGGAACCGTTTTGTCCAGTGGTACGGCAGGAATGAACCTTGCTCGTAATGCCGCGCTGGCGGCCGGCCTGGGTCACACTGCGGCAGGCCAGACGATTGATCGTCAATGTGCCTCCGGCCTGATGGCTATTGCAATTGGTGCAAAGCAAATCATGGTGGACGGCATGCAAATCGTTGTCGCTGGCGGCCAGGAGAATATCTCTGCGGAGCAGCAGTCCTACTTCGACGCCATCACACGGAATCAGGATCCGAATGTCATTGCACAGTCCCCGCATGCTTATATGCCCATGCTTCATACCGCAGAGTATGTGGCGCGCCGTTATGGCATAACCCGTGAGATGCAGGATATCTATGCGCTTGAGTCTCAGCAGCGCACGGCCGCAGCACAGCAGGCGGGCCGGTTCGACGCGGAAATTGTTCCATTGGAAGTGACCAAGCGCATCGCGGACAGGGACGGCGGACCAGACCGCTATGTGTCGGAACTGCTGACGAAAGATGAAGGGAATCGGCCGGAGACAACGATAGAGAGCTTGCAGCGCCTTGCTCCTGTCGT
>DATCVA010000067.1:0-3339 GCA_036567205.1 Eoetvoesiella sp.
CCCCCGCCACAAGGCATGCGCAATGTAAGGGGCGCTGTGAATTCACCGCCCGACCGATAGCGCAGGCGGGCCGCCTCGGAAACGATTTGATCCATAGCCGGATAATAGTAATCAGCGAACTGAATCTCGACCACCGGACGCAAACCATAAGCAGCCATACCGACTGCCGATCCGACAATTCCTCCTTCGGAAATCGGTGCATCGAATACCCGTGTTCGTCCATACTTTGCCTGCAAGCCTTCAGTACAACGGAATACCCCGCCAAAATAGCCAACATCCTGGCCATAAATAATCACATTGCCATCACGCTCGAGCATAACGTCCATTGCCGAGCGCAGCGCCTGAATCATGGTCATCGAACTCGTTGAGGCAACGGCTGGCCCGGGCTCTTTTTTTCGATTCATAATGACTCTCCGAGCTGTTGACGTTGCTGACGCAGATGCTCGGGCATGTCTTTATAAACATCGTCAAACATCGACGCTGCATCAGCCGTGCGTCCTGAAGCCAGCGAGCCGAACTGCTCGGCCTCTTTCTGAGCCGCAATAATTTCGGCCTCAAGCTCTTTCAATGCATTTTGATGTTCTTGTTCGGACCATGCCTCCATACCAATCAAATATTGCTTAAGCCTGGGAATGGGGTCACCCAGCGGAAAATTGGCCCAGTCATTGGCCGGGCGGTATTTTGAAGGATCGTCCGATGTGGAATGCGGCCCGCCCCGATATGTAACCCACTCAATCAGAGTCGGACCCAAATTGCGGCGCGCCCGCTCTGCCGCCCACTGCGATGCCGCATATACAGCCAGGAAATCGTTGCCATCGACCCGCAAAGAAGCGATGCCGCTGCCGCTGCCCCGCGCCGCAAAAGTTGTATTCTCGCCCCCGGCTATGGCCTGGAAAGTTGAAATGGCCCATTGATTATTCACGACATTAAGAATGACCGGCGCGTGATAAACGTGGGCAAACGTTAAAGCAGTCTGAAAGTCAGCCTCGGCGGTTGCTCCGTCGCCAATCCATCCCGATGCTATTTTAGTATCGCCCTTGATAGCCGAAGCCATGCCCCAGCCTACCGCCTGAATAAACTGAGTGGCCAGGTTTCCCGACAAAGAAAAAAATCCCGCCTCGCGCACCGAGTACAACACCGGCAACTGACGTCCTTTAAGGCGATCGCGTTCGTTGGACAATAACTGGCAAATCATATCCACCAGCGAAACCTCGCGTGCCATCAGGATGCTTTGCTGGCGATACGAGCAAAAACACATATCATCGCGATTGAGCGCCATGGCCTGTGCGGTGCCTATGGCCTCTTCGCCCAGGCTTTGCAAATAAAACGTTAGTTTTTTCTGGCGCTGCGCAATCAGCATACGAGCATCGAAAATACGCGTTTTCAGCATGGTTCGCAGGCCGATACGCACTTGCTCCAGCGTGATATCCGGCACCCAAGGACCTACGGCATGCCCTTCATCATCAAGGACCCGTACCAGCTTATAGGACAAATCGTTCAGGTCGGTAGATGCCGACTCCACTGAAGGGCGCCGGACTTCGCCGGCGGGGGTCAGACGCAAATAGGAGAAATCTGTCGGATGCCCCGGACGTCCGGTGGGCTCCGGCACATGCAGCCGTAGAGGGGGATACTGGCTCATGGATGCTCCTTCGCAAAACGAAGTTATCTAGAGGGATTTGATCAGAGGATCCCTAGTGCCGTGCCTGGTTAATTCATCGACTCGAGGCAAACTAACCAGACAGGACGCTAAATCATTCTAACGCCTTTCAGCGCCCTTGCCAGTAACGTTGTTTGCTCTGACGTGTACTTAGTACATACAAACCGCTCTGTCGCGACTGTACGGCAACGCCGCCATGCAGGTCTGTCCGCCAGAACCGGGCGCCCGCCTCTTCCCATCGCTGCTCAACGAGCGGGCTGGGGTGCCCATAGCGATTCCACGCACCGGCCTGCGCCAGCACGTGCATAGCTTGCACGCGGCGTACAAAGTTCAAGCTGGATGAGCTTTTAGAACCATGATGGGCGGCCATTACAACATCGACCCGGCCAAGCCCGCGCTCCAGCAGCACCTTTTCTTGGGCCGTGCCTATATCGCCCGTCAACAACATTGAATGATGCCGCCCGCGAATGCGTAAAACGCAGGCCTGGCCGTTACGCTGCGAGCGTTTCACCGAATCAGACGAATGACTTTTCAGCGGCCACAAAAATTCAAATGCCACACCGTCAACCTGCCAGCTTACGCCATACTCGCATCCAGACATCGCAAGGGGCAAACGCGGCAAACTGTCGGGGGTACCCAGCAAACGAGCCTCGCGCCGAAGATGCCTTAATAAGTCGAACGAGCTATACGACTGTTCAACGGGTACCGAAGCAAGCACGCTGCGCGCTCCGCCCGCATGGTCAATATCTTCATGTGATACGACCATGACATCCAGTTTTTTTATTCCCCTGGATCGCATGAACGGCGCCACGGTACGCATGCCTTCGTCCGAGTAGGCGCTGCTGCGCAGGCCAGTATCGAACAATAAGGCATGGCGCGCCGTCTGAATTACAATAGCGCCGGACTGTCCCACATCAAGGGCGTAGGCATTCCAAGCGCCTTCAGCAGGCCGCTCCGCACGCCAGAAGAGCGCCGGCAACATCAATAGCCATGCCGTATTGCGCCGTGGAAAACCATAAGGCATAACAGCCAGGAACAAGCCCGCCAACGCAAGCAGCGTAAGCCACAACGGCGCCGCAGCCGTATCGAAACTGGCCAATCCAAGCTGGGCCAGCCAAACGGTAGGAACCATGATCAACTGCATTGCCGTGTGGGCGAGCCAGGCAATAGCGCTTGCCAGCGGCCCCAACCCCGGCACAAAAGCGGTTGCCGCAAACAACAAGGACAGCGGCGTCACGATAAGACTGATGACGGGTATGGCATAGCTGTTGGCAAGCGGCGAAGCCAGCGACACTTGATGAAAAATCAGCGCAAGCAGCGGCATTAGGCCGACTGTAATCGCCAATTGCAGGCGACTGGCCGAACCCAGAAAATGCCTCAAATGCTGCCACCGTGTCGTGCTGTGGGGGCCCGATTCTTTCCCCCACCAACTGGAACTGGCCATCAGCACATATACGGCGCCGAACGATAGCCAGAAACCGCTGGCCAACAGCGCCCAGGGGTCGAGCACGACTACGGCAAAAGCCACCAGCGACAGCAGCCGCGACACATTAAGCGGCAAGCGAAGAATATGTGCCATGGCGACGACCGCCAGCATCAGGAAAGTACGGCGCGCTGGTACGCCCCAACCTGCCAGCAAACAATACAGCCAGGCAACCACCAATGCGGCCAGCGCGGCCACG
>DATCVA010000068.1:0-3734 GCA_036567205.1 Eoetvoesiella sp.
GTCGGAGCCCGCCGCCCACGCGCTTGCCCGCAGAAAGGGGTCCATTAACGACAGCATACCCACGCCCGCAGTCGTTTTTATGGCTTTGCCCAGCCACTGGCGCCGTTGAGTATTTACGTCAGATGCATTGGGGATTGCGGCTATGGGGCCGGCGATCACAGCGGGTTTGTCGGTGCAGTCCATTTGTATTCCCAGTTCTTTGCGGTTGATGCTGGTGCCCGCGTGTTGCGAGGCTGCATAACGCCGCGTAGTAGCGGCCTTACTTGGACTTAAGCAAAATCTGTGCCAGTTATAGCTACCTCCGAAACTGAAGGGGATCGCAGACACTTGCACCGGGGCGGTGTGCGAATTGGGTCGGACTTGCACCGGGATTGGGCATTGAGTAGGACGGGCAACGTTAAAGAAAGCGCTGCAACTGTCGTAAACGAAACAGAGGAGCGGTGCTGCTACATACAACTTTTAGATTTACCGATGACAGCCACGTGCGAGATTCATTCACTTGAGGTATGACAATGTTAGGTCGGACTTTGACTCGACTGTTTCGCGACAATCGCGCGATCAGCATGGCGGATTTATATGGACAACTAGCCGCAATCCATAAGGCCCAGGCAGTAGTCGAATTCGACTTGCAGGGGCAGGTTCTTACGGCGAATCAGAATTTTCTTGATACGTTCGGCTATACGCTGGAGGAGGTGCGTGGACGGCACCATCGCATGTTCGTGGATCCGGACGAGTCCGGGTCGCGCGACTATGCCCTGTTCTGGAAAAAATTAGCTGCGGGCGCCTATGACGTAGGCCGATATAAAAGAATCACAAGAAGCGGACAGGAAGTTTGGCTCCAGGCTTCCTACAATCCTATCGTCGATCAGAAGGGACGGTTGTTCAAAGTGGTGAAGTATGCAACTGATATCACTGGGCAGGAGCGCCGCAATGCCGATCTCGAGGGGCAGCTTGCAGCCATCTCGAAGGTCCAGGCTGTAATCGAATTTGAGCTGGATGGGACAATTATTAACGCCAACGGTCTTTTTCTTGAGGCGCTGGGCTATGCCCTTGATGAGATTGTGGGCCGCCACCACAGTATGTTTGTGCTTCCGGAAGAACGCTCTGGTACAGAGTACTCGAAATTCTGGCGTAAATTGGCATCCGGCGAATATGACAGCGGACAATATCTACGGGTCGGAAAAGGGGGCAGGCATGTATGGGTCGAAGCCAGCTATAACCCGATTTTCGATGCAGCGGGAAAACCGTTCAAGGTCGTTAAGTACGCCACCGATATCACCCGGCGTTTCACCGCTGCCCAAACATTGGGTAGCGCGGTGGATGGAATGAAAGAAAACGCTCAGCGTGCCACCGAAATCAACGTGCTGGCGCGCAAGGCTTGCGATGTGGCGGAAAAAGGAGGCCAGATGGTCCAGAGCGTTGTGCAAACCATGGGCACGATTACTGAAAGCTCACGCAAAATATCGGAGATTATCGGGGTGATGGACGGCATCGCCTTCCAGACCAATATCCTTGCGCTCAATGCGGCGGTAGAGGCCGCCCGTGCCGGAACACATGGCAGGGGCTTTGCCGTAGTGGCTACGGAAGTGCGTACGCTGGCTCAAAGCAGCGCCACTGCCGCCAAGGAAATCAAAGACCTGATTTTTACTTCAGTCGCGCAAATCGAAAAGGGCGCTACATTGGCTCAATCGGCTGGAGCAACCATGAATGATATCGTAGCGTCGTCGCGGCACGTCACCGACATTATGGCCGAGGTGGTTGACGCGTCGTTGGCGCAATCAGCAAAGCTGGACGAAGTTACGGCTGATATTACGCATACCAGTACGCAAAAGTCCCGATCAACAACTCTCCACCCGAAAGGGCGTTCTTTGGCGGTTGCCAGGTAAACACTGGCGCAGTCGATTTGCAAGAAAATTTTGTAGCGCCTGCCAGCGCGTGCACGGTTAAACTCTCTGTGTACTGTTGGGTTGTTGTTACGCATTCATGGAAATCAAGCAAAATTGTCAAGCGGCGCCGGTACGTCGAATTGCCCATTTGGATATGGACGCGTTTTACGCGTCAGTCGAATTGCTGCGCTATCCCGACTTGAAAGGACTGCCTGTCGTTATCGGCGGTGGTTCCAATGCGCAACCCCGTTTGCAGGCCGACGGCACGCGTTCGTATTCGTATTTGCGCGACTACACCGGACGAGGCGTCATCACTACGTCGACCTACGAAGCGCGGGCGCTGGGGGTGTTTTCGGCCATGGGAATGATGAAAGCCGCGCAACTGGCGCCCGATGCGGTTTTGCTGCCGGTCGATTTTGCGGCGTATCGGCATTACTCCCGCCTTTTCAAGGACGCAGTTGCTGCCATTGCTCCCTGTATTGAAGATCGTGGCATTGATGAGATTTACATTGACCTTACGGATCATCCTGATTCCACTCGCGATGTCGCTCAGCGTATCAAGGACGCGGTTAAAGCCGCCACGGGGTTGTCGTGTTCGATTGCGATTTCTCCCAATAAATTACTGTCGAAAATCGGGTCCGAGCTGGAGAAGCCCGATGGCCTGACAATCCTGGGTTATGACGATATCGAATCCCGGATCTGGCCGTTGCCGGTGAGCAAGATTAACGGGATAGGTCCGAAAGCCAGCGCCAAGCTTGCGGCGCAGGGTATCAACACGGTGGCCCAATTGGCCGCTGCGCCGCCCGCGTTGCTGCAAGAGCATTTTGGATTGACCTATGCGCGCTGGTTGCTGCAGGTGGCCAATGGCCTTGACGAGCGGCCGGTGGCGACGCATTCCGAACCCAAATCAATTAGCCGCGAGACTACATTCGAGCGTGATTTGCACGTGGTGCATGACAAGGCGGTGTTGTCTGAAATTTTTCGCCGTTTATGCTTGCAATTGGCTGGCGACCTGGAGCGCAAGGGGTATGTTGGGCGCACCGTTGGCATTAAGCTGCGGTTCGATAATTTTCGCACCGTGACGCGCGACGTGACATTGCCATTGCCGACGGCGCAGGCTGAAGCGATTCATCGCGCTGCGGGGCAATGTTTGAAGCGCGTGCCGTTCGAGCACAGGATACGTTTGTTTGGGGTGCGGATCAGCGCCTTGTCCAGCGCCGCCGAGGTTGCAGAGTTGCTATCAAAATCGCAGCCCGCAGTACAGATGCAGCTGGAGTTTTTTAAGTCAGGGTAACGAGTCCTGCCTGGTTAATTCATCCGCGCAGTTTCGGCGCCTGGGCTTCTGATACGGCGTTACGCGATGCTGCGTGCGGCGCAAAACACGGCACAATAGAGCCCTGCATAAAAATCGTCGACAAGGATACAAAATGCCCTTAAAGGATTGGCTCGCTGCATTGGCCGTAATTGTGGCGTGGGGCGTTAATTTTGTCGTAATTAAAATCGGATTGCATGAGTTTCCGCCCTTTTTATTGGGTGCGTTACGTTTCTCGCTGGTGGCTGTTGCAGTGTTGTTTGTAAAGCGGCCTGCCGTATCCTGGAAAATGCTGACCATGTATGGGCTTACCCTGAGCCTTGGCCAGTTCGCCTTTTTGTTTACGGCGATGAAGGTGGGTATGCCCGCGGGTTTGTCGTCGCTGGTATTGCAGTCGCAAGCTTTTTTTACGGTTTTGATTGCGGCGCTGTTTCTGGGCGAGGGTTTGCGCCGGCATCATGTGTTGGGGATGGCGGTGGCCGTGGCCGGCCTGGTGCTGATCCAGTACGGAGCTGAAGCCTCCGCTATTCCTCTAT
>DATCVA010000069.1:0-3307 GCA_036567205.1 Eoetvoesiella sp.
CTATGCGCCTGAAATGGCCTATTTCGAATGCCTGCACGAGCTCAAGCTCATTGTCGACCTGATCTACGAAGGCGGCATCGCCAACATGAATTACTCGATCTCCAACAATGCCGAGTACGGCGAATACGAGACGGGTCCTAAAATCGTTACTGAAGAAACGAAGAAGGCAATGCGTCAGTGCCTGGCCGACATCCAGAACGGTGTGTACGCCAAGAACTTCATCCTGGAAAACGCCGCGGGTGCTCCTACACTCACGTCGCGTCGCCGTATCAATGCTGAATCGGAAATCGAACAGGTTGGCGGCAAGCTGCGCGCCATGATGCCCTGGATCGCGGCAAACAAGTTGGTCGATCAAAGCAAGAATTAATCACATCCCGATTCTTGTGCTCAGGAAAACGCCCGCGAGGGCGTTTTTCGATTGGGCCGAGCCGTCAATACCAGGCGACGGCACGACACTTGCTTAGGCCTTGTGCAGTATGCCTTGATCCAAATTGCCAGGCCGGGCGGACATTGACACCTACTAACCGAAATACGGCGAACCTGAAGACGCATTTCGGTTATTCTTCACCTTACAATGAATAAACCTCCTTACCCCCATCCTGTTATTGCGCGTGAAGGCTGGCCTTTCCTGGCCGGTATCGTGCTCGTGTCGATTATCGTCAGCTTCTGGTCGGGCGCTGCCTCGATACCGTTCTGGATCATATCGATTTTTGTGTTGCAGTTTTTTCGAGATCCGGCGCGCGTCGCACCGGAGGGCGAATTCAATGTGCTTTCGCCGGCCGATGGCCGCATAGTGGCCGTCGAGGAAATTCGCGATCCTTATGCTGATCGCGATGCCATCAAGATCAGCGTGTTCATGAACGTGTTCAATGTCCACTCCAACCGCTCCCCGGTAAAGGGCAGTGTCACTTCCGTCAACTATTTCGCCGGCCAGTTTTTCAATGCTTCGCTGGACAAGGCTTCTCTCGAAAACGAGCGCAATGCTACTGTATTGCTTACTCCCCATGGTCATGTCGTGACCGCTGTCCAGGTGGCCGGCCTGGTCGCCAAGCGCATACTTTGTTATATCAAGCCGGGCGACCAGCTTTATGCCGGCCAACGCTACGGTTTCATCCGTTTCGGATCACGGGTCGATGTCTATTTACCGTTGGGTTCGCGCCCTCGCGTTGCAATAGGCGACAAGGTGCAAGCCACTAGCACGGTGCTGGCTGAATTGCCCGATCGCCCCATAGCCACACAAGGTTAAGCCTATGCCAAATTTATCGTCGGACGAGACCCGTCGCCGCCGCAGCATTTATTTGCTGCCCAATGCATTCACTACGGCCAACCTTTTTGCCGGGTTCTATGCGGTCGTCCAGGCCATGAACGGCCGGTTCGAAATGGCTGCTATCGCCATTTTCCTGGCGATGGTATTCGACGGCATGGATGGGCGCGTTGCCCGTTTGACCAATACACAGTCCGCCTTTGGCGAGCAATACGACTCCCTGTCCGACATGACCTCCTTCGGCATAGCGCCTGCACTGGTCATGTACGAATGGTCGTTGCAAGGCCTCGGGCGCTGGGGCTGGCTTG
Source organism: Eoetvoesiella sp. (assembly GCA_036567205.1). Lineage (GTDB taxonomy): Bacteria > Pseudomonadota > Gammaproteobacteria > Burkholderiales > Burkholderiaceae_B > DATCVA01. The sequence continues at coordinate 1,573 of DATCVA010000069.1, forward strand.
CCGCTTTTATCTACGTCGTGGGCGCCGCTTTGCGCCTGGCCCGTTTCAATACCAATATTGGCGTCGTTGACAAGCGCTTCTTTCAGGGTCTGCCCAGCCCGGCAGCGGCCGCTCTGGTAGCGGGCTTCTTGTGGCTTGCCGTTGATAACAAGCTGGCGCTGGAAAATGCAACCATCGCATGGATGTCGTTTGGCTTTACCGTCTACGCAGGTATCGCGATGGTTACCAATGCTCCGTTTTACAGCGGCAAGAGCTTTGCGCTGGGTCGTAGCGTTCCGTTCTGGGTATTGCTCGTCTTGGTAGGGGTGTTCGTGTTTGTGTCCAGCGACCCTCCAGTCGTATTATTCAGCCTGTTTGTCGTATATGGCTTGTCGGGCTGGGTAATCATGGCGTGGCGCTGGCGGCGGGCCCGAGAACTGACGCGCATGCGGCATGCGAGCACCGACGAACGCGACGTTGCCGTGCCGCCATCCGCCTTCAGTGCGACTCATACCTTTGATCCGAAGCAAGACGCGTCTGTGAAACAGCCTGACCAGGCCGATGGTGCACCCAAGCCACCGGCCAGGCCCGGCCACTTTTAGCCCGCAGGCGGGCCACTTAAACGTTTCGTCAGTCGAACCAGACGTTGCGTTCGTATAAGGGATCGGGGCCAGGGTGAAAGCGGGTAACCCTGGATCCGTCGCTGCCAAAATAGACGTACATCAGCGAATTCCAGGCGCCGGCCTGTCGGTAGCGGTAGCTCCAGACAATGGACGTGGAGGAGGGCAGGCCCACGCTATCGATCTCGGCGGGCGGCCCGAATTCGCAACGCACCTGTTCGGGCGTCCAGGATCCAGAGGCCAGCACCCGGAAATGTTCATCGTTCAATAGCTGCTGGACACGGTCGGTATTGCCGGCGGCATCCACCGTCGTACCCCAGGCATATTGCCCCATAGGCTGCATGGTCCAGATCAAACGCTCTCCGCCGTCGGGGGCGGGACAAGAAAAATCGGGCTCGCCGTATTCCGATGTTATTTGGTGCAAGGGCGTGCCGGCGGGCAGGTCCGCCATGCTGGTGCACGCCGCCAGCAGCACTGCCGTCAACGCGCAAGCAGCCGTCTTGCCAAGTCTCATACATTTAATGGCGTTCATAATGGAGCTCCGCTGTGGGTCATTGGCGCTATTTTACGACCATACGCGCCCAATCGGTAAGGCGTTATCAGAATGCCGAGTCTGCTCTGCCACGCATTCCCGGCCAATCCGCTATAATGCTTGCTTCCCGGGTTGGCAGGTACATAAGTACTACAAATGCGTCCCGGGCAATACTGTTATTTTTTTAATCATTGCACGTCAGAGCACCTCGGCTCTGTCGCTCGTTTAAGAGGCTAAATAATGTCTGTTGCTGACATCAAAAAATCCGACATCGTCACACAATATCAACGTGCTCAAGGCGATACCGGTTCCCCCGAAGTCCAGGTCGCGCTGCTTACCGCGCGCATCAATGAACTCACAGGCCACTTCAAGGCACACATGAAAGACCACCACTCGCGTCGTGGTCTGCTGCGCATGGTCAGCCGTCGCCGGAAATTGCTAGATTACCTCAAGGGCCGCAATCCCGATTCGTATCGTTCGCTTATCGAAAAGCTCGGTCTGCGTAAGTGATACTCGGGGCTGGCTCCCCATGATGCAACCGTGCACATCGCGATACGAATCGTGGTGTGCACGGTTTTTTCTATTGTAAGGATATTCCCCAATG
>DATCVA010000070.1:0-7766 GCA_036567205.1 Eoetvoesiella sp.
AAAGACTGCAGGCAAAGCCGCCACGCTTGCCCTACCTAATAAAAAAACGCCCCGGATTTTGGTTCCGGGGCGCTGTCGTGTAAGGCTTATGCCAGAGCGGTATAGTGTGTTTACCCGGCCGTAATGTGTCGATCTTTAATAACCTTTTCCCAGGTTTCCGACTCTTTGGCAATATAGTCGGCCAGCTCTTTACGGGTACCAGGCTGGGGTATCAGGCCTTGCTCCATTAGCTGCTTGTGAACATCGGGATCCTTAAGCGCCTTGACCAGTTCTGCATTCCAGCGTTCCAGAATGTTTTCAGGTGTTTTTCCCGGTGCAACAAAAGCGTACCAGTTGGTAGCGTTAAAGCCCGGAAAGCCCGATTCGGCAATAGTGGGAATATCGGCCATAAATTCGGGGCGCGTTAATCCGGTGGTTGCCAGCGCAATAACCTTGCCGTTTGCAATGTGCGGAGCCGCGGACGAAGGTGTTGGGTAATAGGCGGCCACGCGCCCGCCCACTACATCGACCAAGGCCGGGCTTCCCCCCTTGTAAGGTATATGGACAATCTCAACACCCGCACGGTGATTCAAAAGCTCGCCCGCCATATGCGATGCCGAGCCAATACCAGTGGACGCGTACTCTAGTGAGCCGGGCTTTTCTTTGGCCAACGCCAGGTATTCCTTGAACGTTTTTACACCGACGCCGGGATGCACGACCAGCACATTGGGAAAGTTGACGCCCATGGTAATGGGAGCCAGGTCACGTACCGGATCGTAGGGTAATTTCATTAAATGAGGCGCAATCGACAAAGGCCCGATTGACCCCAGTAAAATGGTGGTACCGTCGGGTTTGGCCGTAGCCACCAGCTGGTGCGCAATATTGCCCCCCGCCCCCGGACGATTATCGACGACCACCGACTGCCCCAGATTGTCGCTGAGTTTCTTGGCAATAATGCGCGCAGCCGTGTCAGTGCCGCCACCCGCCGAAAAACCGACAACCATGGTAATGGCTTTACCAGTCGGAAATTCTTCAGCCAAGGCCACAGAGCCAAACATCGACATGGCCAGTGCAATGGTGGAAAGCCTGGCAAGCAAAGGAATTTTAATCACTGTTATCTCCGGGATTATTTATTGACGTTGTGTGCAAACACATACTGAGTTAAGCCGACAACTATAAACTGAAGACACGCGAACGAATAGCTCATTTTCACGCAAGGGCCCATCACAAAGCGTGAAGAGCCCTCGAGCCCGGAAGATACGCGGCAGGAACCGGGCTGCCGGCGCTGCCATTGCGTCTACTACCCTTTTTATACCAACCAGCACGCTACAGCATGGCCGGGCGCCTTGATTTCAAGCTCGGGTTGCTCGACCCGGCATCGTGCCTGCGCCATAGGGCAGCGCGGATGAAAACGGCATCCGGCCGGCGGCGACATCGGGCTAGGCGGCTCGCCAGCAAGCACTTCAGCCTTTACGCCGATGTGCGGCCCACGCACCGGCTCGAGCACCGCCGACAACAGGCTGCGCGTATAAGGATGCAAAGCGTGTTCGTAGACGTCGTCCCGCGTGCCGGTTTCAACAACCACCCCGGCATACATAATCGCAATACGGTGCGAAATATGGCGCACCACGGCCAGATCATGCGCAATCAACAAGAAAGTCAGCCCCAGCTCTTGCTGCAAATCCTGGAACAAATTAATAATTTGCGCACGCACAGAGACGTCCAGCGCCGATACAGGCTCATCGGCGACGATGAAGTCGGGCTCAATCGCCAATGCACGCGCAATGCCAATGCGCTGACGCTGACCGCCCGAAAAAGCATGAGGATATCGTTGAGCCGCGTCGGGGGGCAGCCCGACCTTCTTTATCAGCATGGCTACACGCGTTTTGAGCGCTGTCTTGTCTTTACCCAGCCCATGAACGATAAGCGGCTCGGCAATGGCATCAAACACGGTATGGCGCGGATTCAAACTAGTGGAAGGATCCTGGAAAACAAGTTGCATATGCCGGCGCAACAGACGTAGCCTGTCACCCGTTGCGTGGGTTATATCTTCACCGCGAAAGCGTATGGTTCCTTCTGTAAGCGGCGTGCGGCGCAATATGGCCCGGCCCAACGTCGTCTTGCCCGATCCGGACTCACCCACCAGGCCCAGTGTTTCGCCCCGGGCCAGCTCGAGAGTAACGCCATCTACCGCGCGGGCAACCCTGACTTTGCCTAGCCAGCCGTCAGAGCGCACCGGAAAATGAACACGCAAGTCCTCGACCTGAAGCAGAGGTTGTAATTTAGACATGGGCAGCCGTCCAGGCAGGTTCGAAGGGATGGACACACGCGGCCAGCCGGCCCTGGCCTACTTCGCGCAGCTTAACTGGCCGGGCACAATGCTCATCGGCCAAAGGACAACGAGGCGCAAATGCACAACCCGGCACTAACTGATGCAAATCGGGTGGCGATCCTTCTATGGAAATCATACGGTGCAGACGATCGTGAAGCCGCGGAGTGGCGCGCAGCAAACCAGCGGTATAAGGATGGGCCGGCTGCTGGTATACAGAATCGGCGTCGCCGTTTTCAACCAGTTTCCCCGCATACATGACGGCAACCCGATCAGCCACTTTCGCCACGACGCCCAAGTCATGAGTGACAAGCAGCATAGCCAGGCCCAGCCGCTCTTTAAGCTCGGCCAGCAGGGTCAGAATCTGGGCCTGGATGGTTACATCCAATGCTGTAGTAGGTTCGTCGGCGATCAACAATTGCGGATCGCACGCCAGCGCCATGGCAATCATAATGCGCTGACGCTGTCCCCCGGAAAACTCGTGCGGCAGTCGGTTCAGCCGCTCGGCCGGCTTGGGTATGCCTACCTGAGACAGCAACTCAAGAACGCGTGCACGCCGAGCATCGCGCCCAAGCGTAGTGTGCCGCACCAGGACCTCGTCCAGTTGCGTGCCAATTTTAAGCAATGGATTAAGCGCGCTCATGGGATCCTGAAATACCATGGCAATACGATTACCGCGTACATCCTCGAGTTCTCGAGCCGACAAGGACGACAAGTCGCAGCCATCGAACGTGACTGTGCCGGATGCCATACGGCCGGGCAGCGTCAACAACCCCATCAGGGCGAGTGCACACGCACTTTTCCCCGAACCGCTTTCACCAACAAGCGCAAGGGTTTCGCCTCGCCGAATGTCGAAAGACACGCCATCGACCGCCTTGACCGTACCTTTTCGCGTCAAGAACTCGACCTTCAGGTTCCGGACCTGCAGTAAGGCTTGCTCGCTCATTTGCGCTCCCGGGCCATTAGTTTTCGTGCGAATTGCTTGTCTCGCTCTTGTGGATCGATAATCAGCCGCAACCGACTAGCCGCAAGATTGACGGCAAGCACCGTTGCTGCAATGGCCAGTCCCGGGAATGTGGCCAGCCACCATGCGCTGGACAAATAATTACGGCCATTCGCAACATCAAGCCCCCACGATACGCCTGGCGGCTGCACACCAACGCCCAAAAACGACAAGGCCGCCTCGGCCAGTACAACACGCGCAAACTCCAGCACCATCAGCGTCGCCAGCGGTGCAGCCAGATTCGGCAATATATGGCGCAGCAAGATGCGAGGCGCACGCGCTCCGGCCATCTCGGCGCTTTCGATGTAAGGCAGTTGCCTCAGCGACAACACAACACTGCGTATTTGCCTGGCATAAATCATCCAGCCATTCAGCGCCAGGGCCAAAATGACTGTGCCCACACTGGGGCCCAGAACGACTAAGATGGTTAACGACAAGAGCAAGCCCGGGAACGCCACATGAACATCCACCCAGCGCATCAGAACCATGTCAATGCGGCCGCCAAAAAAACCCGAAATCAAGCCCACCATCACGCCAAACGTACCGGCCACCAGCACAACAGCCGAACCAATCAATATAGATAAGCGGGCGCCATGCAACATACGGCTAAGAACATCGCGGCCCAGATTGTCGGTACCCAGGGGATTGGCCCAACCGCCGCCATCCAGCCACACCGGCGGACGCAGGCGAGCAGAAAGCTTGATGACTGCCGGATCGTACGGCGCCAGCAACGGTAACAACCACGCCACACCGATCAGTAATAGAAGCAGGCCCAGAGCCAGAACCCAGCCTAACTGGCGATCCGACAAAGTGCCGCGCGGCGCAGAGGCCGCAGCAGTGGGAACGTTCAACGCTGCATCCGCGCTCATACAACAATCCTTCGGTCGAGCAGACGATACACGATATCAAGAGAAAAATTGATAATCACAATGAAAAACGCAATAAAGAAAACAACAGCCTGCAACAGCACCAAGTCCTGACGTTCGATTGCCTGAATGGCAGTTTGGCCCAAGCCTGGCCAGGCAAAAACAGTCTCGACGACTACAGTGTGCCCCGCCAGCATGGCTGCGAACTCCCATCCGAGCAGAGCCAGGGCAGGTACCGCCGCATTGCGAAAAGCGTGGACCAGAACAATGCGATAGCCTCGTAACCCCTTGGCTCGGGCGGTGCGCACATACAAACTGTTGAGTTCGTCGATCATCGACGAGCGCACCATCATGGCGATGCGTCCCAGCGCAGGCAAACTAAGGGCAAGCACCGGCAAAATGATACTGCCAGCGGCCTCCGAGCCCGACGAGGGCAACCAGTTAAGTTTGACGGCAAATAGCAGAATCAGCAAAAGAGCCAGCCAAAACTGCGGCAAAGACAAGCCCCCCAGGCTAAGCACGACCGAACAGCGATCAGCCCACTGCCCTGGTTTCAGCGCAGCCACAATACCCAAGGGGATTCCGAACACAGCCGCGACCGCCACGGCCGCGCTGCAAAGCTGCAACGTGGCCGGCAAACGTTCAAACACAATGTCCAGCGCGGGCCGTTGCTGCCACAGCGAATCGCCAAAGTCCAAGGCGAATATGTCGCGCAAATAACGGACATACTGCAACCATATCGATCCGTCCATGCCCAAAGCCTGCGCCAGCATGGCGCGATCGGCCGCCGATGCATCAACGGGCAGCATAACCTGGACCGGATCGCCAATCAGGCGCGTCACGATAAAAACTATCGTGGTCACCCCAAGAACGACATACACGCCTTGCAACAAGCGGCCCAGAAGAAAGCGGGGTAAACCTACCCCTCCATGACTAGCCTTTGACACGGATATCTTTCAGCGGAATCAACCCATCGACGCGAGGCGAAAAGTCTATACGCTCGGACAGGCCGAAGATTTCACCGGCATCAAGCAGAAACACCAGATAAGCCTCGTCCCGGCCGATTTTCAGCGCTTTTGAATACAATGCCTGGCGCTTGACAAGATCGGGCTCGCTACGCGCATCGTCAATGAGCTTTTTGAGCTCTGCGTTGTCGTTCGCCGCTGCCACGCCGCCCTGGGCGTAATATGCGCTTAATGTACGGTCGGCATCAAGCAACTGATTCGAATGGCTGCTGGTGATTTGAACCTCGTTCGGCACGCGATTCGTGTTAAGGGCTTTCAGGTAGTCGGCCCAGGCCAAGACGCGGAAATTAACTTTCAGTCCGGCCGCTTCCCAATAGGCCGCAATGGTTTCCGCCAATTCCTTATCCTTCAGCCAACGCCCGGAAGGAGCATACAGGTCGATGGACTTACCATAGGCGCCCGCTTCCTTCAGCAAGGCTGTGGCGCGCGCAGGATCATAGGGATAGGGCTGCAGCGTATCGTCGTAGCCAAACCAGCCCGGAGCCAGCAACTGCCCCTTCGATACCGATGCAAAACCGCCAAAGAGATCCTTGGCCAGCGCCTCTTTATCTACTGCATAATTAAGAGCGCGACGCACACGCACGTCTTTCGTCAGTCCGGCCAATGCATGCAACGAAACAAATGGCAGATCGGTACCCTGCAATGTAACGGCTTTGGCAACGTGCTTGGTGTCTTCAGGCAAGACGTTGGTAATGAAATCAAAGTCGCCGGCGCGCAAACCAGACAGGCGGGTACCAGGCTCTGCGACAAACCGGTAGGTGGCCTTGTCAACATTGGCGACGGCTGAAGCATTCCAGTAGCCGGGGTTTTTCTCGAGCACAATGCGATTACCCTTGGCCCAGTCGGTAAGCATGTAGGGCCCGCTGCCTATGGGTTTTTGGCCCAGGCTGCCATCGGCGGAAGAACTGGGCGCCACAATCGTCAACCACGATAAACGCGCCGGCAGCGCTGGATCAGCGCCTTTCGTTATTACACGTACTGTCGTGGCGTCGACCGCCTGGGCGCTCTTGATGCCAAGAAAGAACGGGCGCTGACGCGATGCTGTTTGGGGATCGATAATACGATTGATGCTGGCCGCAACGGCCGCGCCATCCAGCGCTTCGCCGTTGCTGAATTTCAAACCATCGCGCAGTTTCACTTCCCACGTCGAGGCATCGACCTGGCGCGGGAGTTCGACGGCCAGATGCGGGATAAGCTCGCCTTTGGGCGTACGCGTTATTAACGTCTCGAAAATATTACGGGACACCGCACGCTCGGAGCCATCCTGGGCAATCTGCGGGTCAAGCGTTGAAGGCTCGGTGCCCAAGGCCAGCGTGATGTCGGCAGCATGGGCGGCTGATATCAACGCCGTCGCCGCGAAAGCAATACCGACATAGGTTTTAACATTCATAAAAAGAACTCCGAATCAGACAAGAAACACGCAGAAGGTTTGAAATTAAATGCAGATAAAAACCGCAAGCCTCAATATTGCCAGAAATTATTAAAACATAGGGTTTTATGCTTATTCACTTTTATGCATAAACACACTCCCAGGCCATGGAGCACGGCGCATTTCCTGGCCAACGCATTGACTTGAAATGTATATAGACACCTTCAGACACCTTCAGACACCTTCCCACAGGCCGGTATTGTGTCAGGCATGGCTTTTGCTGCAGCTTTTTCTACTGTAGTCCTGAACCATATTCTGAGGGAACCGAGATGCAAACTGATACCCCTGAAAACCGTGAAGTGCTTAAAACACACCCGGATGGCACATTGGCCGTGTGTCGGCTGATAGTCTCGGGCGAGTCGTACTTTGAAGCGGTCGACCCACAAGGCCTGTCGCTCGGCGCTTACGACACGCGCGACGAGGCGGAGTCGGCAGCGCTTTGGGCGTGGGAGTTTCTACAAGAGGATTGCACCATTAAACGTCTGACGCTAATGGAGTTGATTATGCAAAAACTCCGTATGCAATACCCTGACGAATCTGAAGAAGCTACCTTGCAGCCAAAAGAGTAACGCCAACGTTTGTGTGTAGCTGAGCGGCCATTATTGAATTCATGCCTGCCTGCGTTGCCTGTCAAAAATAACCGCGGCAGCGCCGCCTAGTATCGCTGCAGAAGATATAAGCAGATGCCAGGTAACTTTGGCAGGCTTACTCATGGCGAAAGATCCTAATGTGGCAATTGGCCAATACTAACCAGTAGAGCTGTCCAGTCCTTTCGCAAAGAGCGCCAAACAGACACGCTTCATCGCGGCGCTACTTTATAAAAACCTATAAGTCGTTTTCCAACACGGCCAGAGTCATGGGATCCGGCTGTGCATCGTAATATTTTTGCAGGCAGCAATTAAAAATTTGATTGTCGACTGCCGCCCGCGCAAACAAAGTCATCGACGAACGAAACTTCATATCGTCGGGTGAAGCAAAGATCTCGGCGATTGATCGCCCCTGCACTTGCGCCACTAATTGACTGCACTCCCGCAATCGAGGCCCGAGCAACGGATGCTTCAGATAGGCCCGGGCTTCCTGAATAGATGAAATTGCAAACCGGCGAGCCATTGCGCTGGCGCCAAGACCCTGGATT
>DATCVA010000071.1:0-4179 GCA_036567205.1 Eoetvoesiella sp.
GCACAAGAACCCTCGCAGCCCGAACTGGCCGCCAAAGCCGCTATTGCCGCCAGCGTACGCCCGTTGACTGAAGCCAAGACCTTTTTAGGGACCATTCCGTGCCTAACCGGTGAATACGCCTGCTCGGCAACACGGGTCACCATGACCCTGGCCCCGACAGGCGAGTGGCGGGCCCGAACTGTTGCCCTGGACACAACCGCCTCGGGCGCCCGGCCTGCACTCACAGAGCAAGGCTGCTGGGAAGTGGTTGGTACTGCCCCATGGCGAATTCTGTTGCAGACAAAGGCCAAAGTTAACAAAGCCAGCCTGACTTTCGTTAACGACAACGTGTTGCGTATTAATACAATTAACGACGTGAAGCCAACGCTGGACTATCGTTTAACGCGCCAACCCGATGTCGATGCCATTAACGAGCTGACCGGCCCCCCCTTGCAGTGCCAGGGCTAGTGCCTGCCTTCTGCCAGACAGGACGCCAGGCCTGGATTTAAGGGGCCGATTGCGATAACACGCAACGCGCAAGCTCGACGGCGTTCTTTACCCGCAGCTTTTGAAAAACCCGTGCGCGGTGAGCCTCGACCGTGCGTTGCGACACGCCGAGCTCGGCGGCAATGATTTTATTGGGCTTGCCCAGTGCCACATAGCTCATGACATCGCGTTCGCGAGGTGTTAACACCGAAAAAGATGAGCTTGTGGGATCTGCTGCGTCAACCATGAGTAGAATTCCTTGTGCTGTCCTTAAGACGTTGCAAGGATTTTGTCATGGCTGGTTACACATGTCGCCTGTCACTTCTTACAGAGCCGTGACCGCTATATCTCGAGATTGTCGATAAGACGTGTTGCACCCAGCCGGGCGGCTGTCAGCACCACCAGAGGCTCGCCCGCTTTGATTTCATCAACAGAAGGAGAGTTGAGATCGCGCTGACGACGCAACGAAACATAATCGACAGCCCAGCCACGACGGGACAAATGCGCCAAAGTCTCGGCCTCGAGCGCGGCCTGGTCTGTTTGTCCTGACTTGATTTTCGCCTGGATGGTCTGCAAACTTGCATACAGCTGCGGAGCTTCATTTCGCTCGGCAGGGCTCAGATATCGATTGCGTGACGACAAAGCCAAACCATCGGCATCACGCACAGTCTCATGAGCAATAATTTCGACCGGCAACTGAAACTGCCGGCACATATGGCGCACCACCATAAGTTGCTGGTAGTCCTTTTTTCCGAACACGGCAACACGCGGCTGTACACATGAAAAAAGCTTCATGACCACCGTGCTGACGCCGGTGAAGAACCCCGGACGGAACTCCCCTTCCAGTATTCCGCCCAAATCCGTAGGGGGCAAAATTTGATAACTTTGCGGCTCGGGATACATTTCCTTTTCGTGCGGGGCAAACAGCACATACACGTCGCGCTGGCGCTCAAGTTTTTCGATGTCGTCCTGCAGCGTGCGTGGATAACGATCAAAGTCTTCGTTGGGGCCAAATTGCAGCCGATTGACAAAAATACTGGCCACTACAGGGTCGCCGTGCTGGTGCGCCAGCTTCATCAGCGACAAATGACCTTCATGTAAATTACCCATAGTGGGCACAAACGAGACACGCAACTGGCCACGCAGCTGGTCACGCAACTCTTCGATCGTATGAACGACTTTCAATCAACTCTCCGTCCCGGATAAGGTTTAGCTAATGTCTACGCGTCGACACGGGTGTACGACAGGCGCACGTAAATCGGCGCATAAGGCTCGGCCTGGGTGATGTCCAGCAGCGACTCGCGCGCCAGTTCCAGCATTGCCAAAAAGTGCACAACGATAACCGCCACGCGGTCGCCGTCGTGCACTCGCTCCATGAACAACTCGGTAAACTCCATAAACCTGACATCGCTCAGGCGACGCAAAATTTGGCTCATGTGATCGCGTACCGATAAATGTTCGCGTGTAATTCGGTGGTGTTGGTTTAAACGGGCCCGGCTCATAATGTCGGCCCAGGCCGCGCGCAGGTCGTCGGCGCTGACTTCGGGCAGCATGCGCTCGACACGCAAGTCCATCAAGGCATGCGAACGCTGAAAATCCCGGCCTATTTGGGGCAGTTCGTTTAATTTTTGAGCAGCCAGTTTCATTTGCTCGTACTCGAGCAAGCGCCGCACCAGTTCGGCGCGCGGATCGCCGACTTCTTCGCCGGTGTCTGTCTTTTTAACCGGCAGCAACATGCGCGATTTGATTTCGATCAGCAACGCCGCCATCAGCAAGTACTCGCCCGCCAGCTCCAGATTCTGATCACGGATCTGCTCTACGTACGACAAGTACTGGCGAGTCACCTCCGCCATTGGAATATCCAGGACATTAAAATTTTGCTTGCGTATCAAGTACAGCAATAAATCCAATGGGCCTTGGAAGGTCTCGAGAAAAACCTCGAGCGCGTCAGGCGGGATGTATAAATCTTGCGGCATGGCAAATAATGGCTCGCCATACAGACGCGCCAATGCCACACTATCGATTACATCCGGAGTGCTATCCACAACAGGTTCGACCAACGCGCTTAGCTGGCTGGCTGGAACACCAGGCAAAGCCATCTATGCGTTTAGTTTGTCTGGTAAACGTAGGGCTGCAGCGGTACGCGGCCGGCGCGATACCCTTCCTGCAGCTCGGGATCGATATTCCTGTCCCATAAACGCGCACGCCCTTCACGCTGCCGCTGCTCGGTATCGGTGTTCTGGGATTTGTACTTATTCAGAAATTGGGTTATTTCCGACTCGTAATTTTTGGCCATAGTGCAAAATCAATGTAATCCGGTAAAGTTCAAGTTTACTCGAATGTGCCCAACCGTTTGCACCTTTTACAAGAGGCATTGCGCATTGGCAAACAACCGGGCATTCCGACGACATCAAAACGACAAATATCAACTCAATCAAAGACAGTTAAAAACCCGAGTTAAAATCCCGCAATGGCTTCAGAATCAGACGCATCACCACCATCAATCTCATCGGCCCGAGAGCGAAACGCAATACGCATGATCCCCTTCATTGTGGGCTGCGCGCTATTCATGCAAATGCTCGACGCAACAGTCGTGGCGACGGCACTGCCCGCCATGGCGCTATCGCTCGAGACAAGTCCGGTAAAAATGAATGTGGCCATTACCAGCTACCTGCTGGCCCTGGCCGTTTTTGTGCCCATTAGCGGCTGGGCCGCCGACAGGTTCGGTGCAAAGCGGGTCTTTATTGCCGCCATTGTGCTGTTCACGCTCAGCTCCGCTGCTTGCGCCCTCTCGCAGAGCCTGCCGCAGCTGGTGGTTTCACGGGTCATCCAGGGCATCGCCGGCGCCATGATGGTGCCGGTGGGGCGGATTATTCTGCTGCGTAAAATACCTAAAACCGAACTGCTTAAAGCCATGTCGTTTTTGTCGTTGCCGGCCTTGTTCGGCCCGATTATCGGCCCTCCGCTTGGCGGGTTTCTGGTTACCTATGCGTCGTGGCACTGGATTTTTCTGATCAACATACCCGTCGGAATTCTGGGTATTGCACTGATCATGCATTACATACCCAGCGACTTCCCCACGTCCGCGCCTAAACTGGACTGGCTCGGTTTCTTGTTAAGCAGCGTGTGCCTGGCTAGCCTCGTGTCAGGATTCGAGGCGCTGGGACACAGCGATGTCACCGTTCTGAAATTAGCACTGCTTATCGGCACCGGCACTCTGTGCGGCATTTTATATGTCTGGCACGCCAAACATATTGCACATCCGATTATTGACCTATCGCTCTTGCGCATCCCGACCTTTGCCATTTCAGTGCTGGGCGGCAACTTATGCCGTTTTGCCGTTGGCGCATCGCCTTTTTTGCTGGCCCTTCTGTTGCAGGTAAGCTTTGGTCTCTCGCCGTTTGCCGCCGGGATGATCACTTTTACCACTGCCGCCGGTGCCATTGTGATGAAGCTGGTGGCTACGCCCATCATCCGGCATTTTGGTTTTAAGCGGGTGCTGGTGGTTAATGCACTGCTGACCGGCTTGTTTGTAATGCTGTGTGGCCTGTTTCGCCCCGAGACGCCGGTATGGCTGATAATTACTGTCCTTGTTATTGGCGGTTTTTTCCGGTCGCTGCAATTTACAGCCGTCAACACATTGACCTACGCCGACCTGACCTCTGCGGACATGAGTCGGGCCAGCAGCTTTGCCGCCATGGCGCAACAACTGGG
>DATCVA010000072.1:0-12045 GCA_036567205.1 Eoetvoesiella sp.
CTGATTGATCTCACGCAAGGCATCGCTATCGCCTTCGAATAAAACGCTCTGATAATCGCCCTGCTCGATTTCCATGTTGCTGACCAGCACGATACGTTTTTTCTGCTCGGCATTGCAAGCCTCCATAAACGCCTGTCCCACCTTATTATCAAGCAACGCCATCTTGTTTCCCGTAGTCGAACATGCGGCGAACTGAACTTCGGCACCCAGTTTCGAGGCAGCCATGCACAGTACGGTTCCTCGCGGCTTCAGGCGATAAATATTGCTTTCGCCGGTAGGCCCGGGCAAAACCAATGTGGTGGCATCCGCCTGGCCCGCTTTAAACCACCCGGGTAAACCGGCCGGGCGTTCCGACAACAGGCGCAACAAATACAAAGGGCCGCCGGCCTTTGGCCCCGTTCCAGAAAGCCCGTCGCCTCCGAATGGTTGCACACCCACCACCGCGCCCACAATATTGCGGTTAACGTAGATATTGCCGGCGTGAATACGGCTAACAATCCGTTCGACTGTTTCGTCAATGCGGGTATGCACGCCAAAGGTCAGTCCATAACCTGTGGAATTAATCGAATCGAGCAGCTCATCGAGTTTGTCCCGGCTATAACGGACCACGTGCAACACTGGCCCGAATACCTCTTGCTTCAGCGCCGCAATATCGCTTAATTCGATAAGAGTAGGCGCAACGAAAGTGCCCCGCTTCGTATCGGAATCAAGATCGAGTTGATCCATTCGATGCCCCGCTTCGCGCATCGCACGGATGTGGGCTTCAAGATTGGCCTTGGCCTCGCCATCGATAACCGGTCCGACATCGGTGGACAGCAGGTCGGGATTCCCCACGCGCAACTCCTGCATGGCGCCACGCAACATGGCCAGCAACTTGTCTGCGCAGTCTTCCTGAATACATAGCACCCGCAACGCCGAGCAGCGCTGCCCGGCCGAATCAAACGCCGAATTAAGCACATCGAACACCACCTGCTCGGCCAGCGCGGACGAATCGACCACCATCGCATTCTGCCCTCCTGTCTCGGCAATTAACGGTATGGGGTGGCCCTCATCGTCGAGTCGCTGCGCCAGAGTCCTGGAAATATTTTGAGCCACCGCGGTCGACCCCGTAAACATGACGGCCCGTACAGCGGGACTGGCCACCAGGCTGGCCCCGACCGTTTCGCCACGTCCGGGCAAAAGCTGCACCACACCGGCAGGCACGCCGGCCCTGCGCAGTATTGAAATCGCTGTCGCGGCCACCAAACTGGTCTGCTCGGCGGGCTTGGCCAGCACCGGGTTACCCGCCGCAAGCGCCGCAGCAACCTGTCCGGTAAAAATAGCCAGCGGGAAGTTCCAGGGACTGATGCACAACACAGGCCCCAAAGGACGGTGTGTGTCATTCGAGAAAAGCGCTTCAATTTCAGCAGCGTAATACCGCAAAAAATCGACCGCCTCACGCACCTCGGCAATGGCACTGGGCAGTGATTTACCCGCCTCACGCACAATCAAACCCAATAAAGGTTGCATTTCATCTTCGAACAATTGAGCTGCGCGCACCAGGCAATGCGCTCGATCGCTGACGGGAGTCGCTTGCCAAATAGGCGCGGCATGCACCGCTTCAACAATGGCACTGTTGATGTCTTCCCCCGAAGCCTCGACGACGTAACCGACAATATCCGCCTGATTGGCCGGATTGATTACAGGTCGTGCACGCGCATCATCCCAAATCTGCGCAGACCCCACCATAGGTGCTGCGCGAAATAAAGTAGCGATGCTGCTTAACAGCGCAGCAGACAACGACCCCAGACGCTGCTCGTTGGTAAGGTCAATACCGGCTGAGTTAACACGACCGCTGCTTTCCAGATACAAATCGCGCGGGAGCGGGATTTTTTCGTGGGGCGCACCCAAGGGATCTATACGCGAGGCAACTGCCACAGGGTCCGCAATAAGCGTCTCGACCGGAACACTTTCGTCGCCAATAAGATTTACAAACGAGGTGTTGGCTCCATTTTCAAGCAGGCGGCGCACCAAATAGGCCAGTAAGGTCTCGTGCGAGCCCACCGGCGCATATATGCGGCAGGGCCGATTAAGTTTACCCTGCTCGACCGGGCCCGTAACCAGTTCGTACAACGATTCCCCCATGCCGTGCAAACACTGGAATTCGTACTGTCCAGGGTAATAGTTCTGACCCGCCATATAATAAATGGCAGATAAAGTATGTGCGTTATGGGTAGCAAACTGGGGATACACAGCCTCGGGCGCCGCCAGTAATTTGTGCGCGCAGGCCAAATATGAAACGTCGGTATAAACTTTGCGCGTGTATACCGGATAGCCTTCGAGGCCGTCAATCTGTGCGCGTTTGATTTCACTGTCCCAATAAGCGCCCTTGACCAAGCGCAGCATTAAGCGATGGCGGCTTCGTCTGGCGAGGTCGACAACATAATCAATAACAAATGGCGCGCGTTTTTGATAAGCCTGGATAACAAAACCAATACCATTCCAGCCCGTCAATTCCGGGTCAAAACACAAGGCCTCGAGCAAATCGAGTGAAATTTCCAGTCTATCGGCCTCTTCAGCATCAATGTTCAAACCAATATCATAACGACGAGCCAGTTTCGAGAGGTCTTTAACGCGCGGCAAGACCTCGGCCATAACACGATCGCGCTGAGCCCGCGAATAGCGCGGGTGCAACGCCGACAACTTGATTGAAATTCCCGGACCTTCATAGATGCCCCGGCCCTGCGCCGCCTTGCCTATGGCGTGAATAGCCTGTTCGTACGACGTATAGTATTTACTGGCATCTTCAGCCGTTGTGGCCGCTTCGCCAAGCATGTCATATGAATAGCGAAAACCTTGATCTTCGTATTTTCGATTATTGGCAATTGCGGCCGAAATCGTTTGCCCGGACACAAACTGCTCACCCATCATCCGCATTGCAATATTGACGCTCTTGCGAATTAACGGCTCTCCCCCCTTGCCGATAAGCCGCGTCAACGCTGTAGATAGCGATTGCTCGCTGTTGACACTGACCAGCTTCCCGGTAAGCATCAACCCCCAGGTGGCCGCGTTGACAAATACCGACTGAGACTCACCCATATGCGAGCGCCAGTCTCCATTGCTGATTTTGTCGCGGATAAGAGCATCGCGCGTTGCCCGGTCCGGAATACGCAGCAAGGCCTCTGCCAGGCACATAAGCGCCACGCCCTCTTGGCTTGATAAAGAAAACTCCTGAATTAAGCCTTCGACGCCACCGCCGGTACGCTTGCTGCGCCATGACTCCACCAAACGGTAAGCCAACGCATCGACGTCTTTCTCATGCGTCGAGCGGGCCTGCTCGATGAGTAAAGGAATACAATCGCTTTCCGGCCGCCGATATGCAGCCGTAATAGCGGCACGTAAAACAGATTGCGGCTGAACGTCTTGCGCGAACTCATAAAAAGGCGGCAAGGGACCTGAACTAGCGGAAATTTCGCCAACCGCCTCTGCATCAGACCCGCCCAAGTAAGAAACTTCAGCCGGCAGCTGGCCGCGCTCGATCGCGTCGATATAAACAAGCAGGGCCTGTTTATGCAACCAATGCGGCGTGCAGCCTAACTGTTGCGCCGCTGCCTTAAGGCGGTCGCGCAATGCTTCGTCCACCTTCACGCCCAATGTCGTGGTAACCATTATGACTCCTATCGTGTTGTTTGCTACACGTTGGCGCCGCGGCTCGAAACCCGAGGTATCCGTGCCCCTGTCTGGTTAACTCATCCACTCAATTTGGGCGTCTGGGCCGTTGACACGGCGTTGCAACGCGTTTGCTATAGCCCCGCCATGGCCAGTCTGTATACGACCCGGCTGGCGCGCCCACCGTTTGCGGCCCGGCGCTCTGTCAGAACGCTCAACCCACGATACTGAAGACGATTCAGCCTTGCCTGGCAATCAACCATGCGCGCGTGCAATGCCTGAAACGTTAACCAATAAACAGGAATAGTAATTGCGTTGCACTTACTGCGTTACCTCGACAGGTCACTAAGTGCAACCTTTAATAACAACCGACTCAACCGAAGGCGAGACCCCTTGCAATTGAGCCGCAATAACCGAGGCAAGGCGATGCAGAGCCTGCTGGTGCCCGGCAACCAAAGTCTGCATGCCGGGCTCGACCGCAACCCTTACCGCTGCACGACAGATTCGGACGTTTTTATCGGGTTGACGACGCGGCTCCAGCCGCCATGTTGCTTCCAGCATTACATGCTGGTTATACACCGAATCAAACCGCTGCACGGTGAAATCAATACGCCAGATAGGCAGCGAGCCAGGCGCGTCCCCCAGGGGAAGATCAAGCACACCCAACTGACGCGACAAGTCATCGGCCAGGGCATTGCGAATTTCGTTCTGCAATGGCGCTGCCCACAGCGACCCATTCAAGATCAAAACCTCGGTGCTATTGGGTTGGCTAAGAACAATTTGCGGTCTGTTCACCTGATCGGGTAGTTCAACGGGTTGCACGCTAATTGCAAATTTCGCTGTTTTCTCAGTGGCTGCCACTGGTTTATTTACCGCATGAGGCTCTGGCAACAACGAGTAGTACTGGCTCTTGGGAACCGCACATCCGGTCAACACCATCGCACACGCCACCACACTGAAAAATCTGCTTACTTTCATTGGTTTCCTAACGGCTTCCGGGCAGCGTATCGGCTGCTCGCCCTCGGATCAAGGCCGAAGGATTGGTCTGCAAATAATCGCCCAGTGCCCGCAATGCCTTAGCGGCGTTACTGAGCTCGCGCATAGTTCGCTCAAGATTATCGTTCATGGGCGAGTCCTGCGCCAGCAACCGATCCACCTGCCCAAGCGAGCGCTGAGCCGCCTTAAGCACGGATGCCACCTGGGGTGCTACCTGGGAGTCCAGACGGCTCAGCAACTGGGTAACGGACTTCAGGCTGGCGCGTAAATCAGTGCTGATCCCTTCAAACGGAATGGCGTCGATCTTCGACACAACACTGCTTACCTGCTGTTGCAGACGATCGAAGCTGCCTGCAATAGTCGGCACCAGCATCGGAATTCTATTTTGGTCGAATTTTACTGTTTGCGCCTCGGGGAAAAAATCCAGGGCAATGTATTGCTGTCCGGTAAGCAAGTTAGCCGGCCGTACCTGAGCACGCAAGCCCTTTTCTACCAACAAGCTAACCAGTTTTAATTCCGGATGCTCTTTATCCCCGGTGTCGGCGATAAGTTTTTTATATACATCGCCGAATCGCAAGGGATAAAGATTGGCTTTAACCAAAGCATAAAAATATTTCTCGTCCGAGTCGAATTCAAGATCGATATCAATAACCTGCCCCAACTCCAGTCCTCGGAAGTCTATAGGCGCCCCTACCTTCAAACCGCGAACCGATTGTCGAAATTGCAGTTCGATGGGGAACGGAACGCCATCTGGCTCCGCCATGGCCAAGTCCTTCGTATCTCTTAACTTAAAACGGGAATCGGCCGTAGCCGGCGTAGTATCAGCCGGGCCGGCTGCCACAAACGAGACTCCGCCCAAGACGATTGAAGTCAAAGTACCGGTTTGGACACTGACACCTTCCGCGCCCAACGACAAATTTATGCCACTTGAATTCCAGAACCGGGCATCGGTAGTAACAAACTTATCGTTAGGTGCGTCGACAAATATTTGCACGTCGACCGACCGGCCGTCTGGGCTTAGCTGATAACCAATAACCTGACCAACGGGAATACGGCGATAATAAACCGGCGAACCTATATCCAAAGAGCCTAGGTCCGAAGTGCTAAGCGTAAAGCGCGTTCCGGGTCGATCGCTGGATACTTCAGGTGGTTTTTCCAATCCGACAAAGTCATAGACGTTAGAGTCGTCTTCATCGGTCCGCTTTCTGGCATCCACCCCTATGTAGGCCCCGGAAACCAAAGTACCGAGCCCCGATACGCCACTTAAGCCCAGCCGCGGCCGCACCACCCAGAAGCGAGTGTCTTTGTGCGTCAGATAATCAGCGCTGTCGCGGTTAAGCTCGGCTTTAACCAGCACTTTGGACCGATCTTCGGCCACCTGCAGACCCGTTACCAGTCCAACCACCACATTTTTATACCGTAGTTTAGTCTGCCCAACCTCAAGCCCTTCCGCAGACTCAAAGCTTATCGTAATGACTGGGCCAGTATTCATCCAGTCTTTCACAAGCAGCGACAAACCGACTAGCGCGGCGATAAGCGGAACCAGCCAAATCCAGGAGACTTTGACTGCTCGTTTGGGTGTTACCAGCGGGTGTGCAACCTCGTTACCGTACGAGCTGTCCGGCTTTGAGTTTGCAGGCTCTGGCGCGGCGTTAGGATCTGTCATGCCTTTCTCTTTAAGCTGAACATTAGATAGCGCCTGACGATGCAGATCGCCCATTTTCAGGGGTTGAAGTCAAATCGCCGGAAGATTTATCGACGGTAGTACGACCGTCCCAACCGGTTCTGGGGTCATAGCTCATAGCTGCCAGCATAGTCAATATAACCACCATGCCGAAGCTTGCCGCACCATACCCGGCCGTAATCTGCGTCAATCCGGGAAAGTTGGCCATTGCTGACAGCAAAATAACGACAAAGACATCAAGCATGGACCACTGCCCGATAAATTCAACCAGCTCATACAAGCGCGTACGCTGACGTTGCACCGCATCGCCGCGCCAATCGCGATTTACCATCAGTACAATCAAAGCCAGCAGTTTAGTCATGGGCACCACCACGCTGGCCACAAAGACTATCAAAGCCAAATCCCAGGAACCTAAGTGCCAAAGCTCAATAACTCCGCCCAAAATAGTATGCGAGGTGCTGCCCGTAGGCATGCTTATTTGCATAACAGGCAAGATATTGGCCGGAATATAAAGGATGCTTGCTGCAACAACCAAGGCCCATCCCCGCGACAAGGGATTGCGATGACGAAAATGCACCCCAGCGCCGCAACGGTGGCATGGCGGGTTCTGCCGCAGCGAAGAAATATTTTGCACAAAGCCGCAAGCTGAACAAGCCGCAACGATTTTATCGAACGCGATGCCATCGCCAGAACGCGGCACCAGGCTACGATCTTCGGCATAACGCCATATTCTATGGGCCGAAACCCGGCTGAGCGCTGTCAGCATCACGCTGAGCACAGCGAACCCCCATAACCCCGGCTCTACTGTCAGGATGGCCATACCGGCCAACTTAACAATGGCAACCAGAATCCCCAGCAGCAAAACCGGTATCATGCTCCAGGGCTCCAAAACATTAAGCACCCGCATGCCATAACGAAAGTCGGCCGGCAGCCGCCCCGAATCAACGACCTGAAGCGCCCAGAGCACAAAACAAATTTGCCCCAAAGGCATCACAAACGAAAATAGGCCTGTCATGATCGCGACAAGCTCATGCCCCTGCTGCCAGGTAATAGCCAACGCCTCGGGTAACGAAGCATGCACGACTAAACCGTTAACGCTTAAGGTAGCAATGGGGAAGTAATTGGCAATCGCAAAGACAATAAGGGTGGCAAGCGTAAAAGCTATCCAGCCCTTGATCGGCAGCGAGCTTTGTCGATAGAGAACATAACCGCACTGAATACATGTAGCCATCGCGCCCGGCTGAATAGATATACGTTCATGCAGACGGGCGCAATGGGGACAAGCAACCAACAAACTCTTAGTTAACAAGCTCGGCTTCCGAATCTATCGGCGGATGGTTCTTTAATTTCGACGGTTTATCGGCGATGACAAGCACCACCTTGCCCTTATCGTCGAGATCGACGGAAACGTGTCCGCCATCAGTTAAGCGTCCGAACAGCAACTCGTCGGCCAAGGCACGACGGATTGTGTCCTGGATTAGGCGTTGCATGGGCCGCGCGCCCATAAGCGGATCGAACCCTTCTTTGGCCAGATGGTCGCGCAGTGCCTGCGAAAATATTACTTCGACCCGTTTTTCGTGCAACTGATCTTCCAGTTGCATGAGGAACTTGTCGACCACACGCAAAATAACGTCGCGTGACAAAGGCGTAAACCCAATGATAGCGTCAAGACGGTTGCGAAACTCGGGCGTGAACATCCGCTTGATATCGACCATTTCGTCTCCGGTTTTGGCCGGAGCGGCAAAACCGATGGACGTGCGATTAAGCGTTTCCGCCCCCGCATTGGTCGTCATGACTATGATGACATTGCGAAAATCTGCCTTGCGACCATTGTTATCGGTAAGCGTGCCATGATCCATAACTTGCAGGAGAATGTTATAGACATCGGGATGCGCCTTTTCGATCTCGTCAAGCAACAGCACACAATGCGGCTGTTTGCTGATGGCTTCGGTCAATAAGCCGCCCTGGTCAAAACCGACGTATCCGGGAGGCGCGCCAATTAATCGCGATACGGCATGGCGTTCCATGTACTCGGACATATCGAACCGCAAGAGCTCGACGCCCAGCGTAAACGCCAGTTGACGCGCAACTTCGGTTTTACCTACCCCTGTGGGACCGGAAAACAAGAACGAACCAATCGGCTTGTCGGGCCTGCCCAGGCCCGAACGGGCCATTTTTATGGCGCCCGCCAAGGCCTCGATAGCGGCATCTTGCCCAAATACAACTGTTTTAAGATCGCGCTCAAGCGTTGCCAGCTTATTGCGGTCGTCGTGCGACACGCTTTGAGGCGGGATACGCGCTATTTTGGCAACGGTAGCCTCGACCTCGGATTTTCCAATAACCTTTTTTTGCCGCGAACGTGGCAGCAAGCGCTGAGCCGCCCCCGCCTCGTCAATGACGTCGATGGCTTTATCGGGCAAAAACCGATCATTAATATGGCGCGCGGCAAGTTCGGCCGCTGCCGTAATGGCTGCCGCCGAATAGCGAACGCCGTGATGCGCCTCGAAGTGACCTTTTAATCCGCGCAAAATTTGAATGGTTTGCGCCACGGTGGGTTCGGCCACGTCGATTTTTTGAAAGCGTCGGGACAGGGCGTGATCTTTCTCGAAAATACCCCGGTATTCGTTATAAGTGGTTGCGCCCAAGCACTTCAATTGACCAGACGACAAAGCCGGCTTGAGTAAATTGGAAGCATCGAGCGTGCCGCCCGAAGCCGAGCCGGCCCCAATCAGGGTGTGAATTTCGTCGATAAACAATATGGCGTTGGCATTGTCTTTTAAAGACTTCAGCACGGCTTTCAATCGCTGCTCGAAATCGCCCCGGTACTTGGTGCCGGCAAGCAAGGCGCCCATATCAAGCGCATACACTTCAGCGTCGGCCAGAATCTCGGGGACATCGCCCTTGGTAATACGCCATGCCAATCCTTCGGCTATGGCCGTTTTACCCACGCCGGCTTCACCCACTAATAATGGGTTGTTTTTACGGCGACGGCATAGAACCTGTATGACCCGCTCGACTTCGAGCTCGCGTCCTATTAAAGGGTCGATGCGGCCCTGGCGCGCTTCGGTGTTTAAATCGAGCGCATACAGCTCGAGCGGCGATTTCTGCTGATCGGATTTATGCTCGGCGTCGGCGCTGGATTGTTTGACCGGCTCGGCGCTGGGCTCTTCGGGCGTTTTAGTAATGCCATGCGACAGAAAATTAACCACGTCCAGGCGCGTTACACCCTGCTGAAGCAGGTAATACACCGCATGCGAATCTTTTTCGCCATACATCGCAACTAATACATTGGCTCCGGTAACGGTATTTTTATTTGAATTACCCGACGAGACATGCATGATGGCGCGCTGAATGACGCGCTGAAAGCCCAGCGTAGGCTGGGTATCGACCTCTTCATCGCCAGGATAAACAGGAGTATTTTCGGCAATAAATTTGCGCAGGTCCTGACGCAAGCTGTCGATATTGGCTGAGCAGGCGCGTAGCACCTCGACTGCAGCGCTATTGTCGAGTAACGAGAGCAGCAGGTGCTCTACGGTAATAAATTCGTGTCTAGCTGTGCGGGCCTCGACAAAGGCCATATGCAAACTGACTTCAAGTTCTTCGGAAATCACGCTTCCTCCATTACACATATCGAAGCGGACAAACAACAATTCGATAAATTCTATTCTATGACTAAATTGAGCTTACGTATCAAGGATTAATCATAGTGTTACCAGATAGCATCAAAACCCTGATGCCTTAACTTCCGTCTACGCAAGACTCATTAAAACGCGCAGCATAACCTTACTATACCTGTATGAGCGCCCATTGTGGAGAGAGCGCAATATAAAACTTATGCATCGGGCGCCGGCTCCATGACGCACTGCAAAGGATGTTGACGCGCCTGGGCAAGCTGCCGAACCATTTCAACGCGTGTTGCAGCAATATCGCGCGGATACACCCCGCAAACGCCACGCCCCTCGTGGTGTACTTTTAGCATGATGCGTGCCGCCTCATCTTCGCTCTTGCCAAAAATCCGCTGCAAAACACTGACGACAAATTCCATGGGCGTATAGTCGTCATTAAGCAAAACCACTTGATACATGGGCGGCGGGGCCAATTTGGACTTTTGGCGATCCAGCACCGTATCGCGTTGATTTTCTGTATTAATAGCCATAAATTAATTCAAATATAAGTGATTTCCATAGTTGACTATGTTGAGGTTCGTTAGCATTATCATTATATTCTGAGGGTTGGCACTTATATTTGAAAGCATCGTCAGAATCCGCAGGCTAAAAGTTAACCTTGTAGTCGAGTTTTAACCTAACACTATAGTCGAGAGGCAGTCCGTATGTCTGATTCAAACACAACCTCCACTCCTGGGGACACTCAAAAGCTGACCGGAACCGTCAAATGGTTCAACGATGCCAAAGGATTCGGCTTTATTACCCCCGACAATGGCGGCGAAGACCTGTTCGCTCACTTTTCATCCATTCAAATGAACGGATTCAAAACGCTTAAAGAAGGCCAAAAAGTAGCGTTTGAAATCGCTCAGGGCCCAAAGGGTAAGCAAGCTCTTAATATTACGGCTGCCTAATCGAACGAACACAACAACAAATGTTTAATTTTTTTAAGTTTACAGGGCTTTCGAGCCCTGTTTTTTTGGGCGGAAGCTGCACCCTTTCCATCCTTGCATTCAGTTTAGCCTTACAAACAACCGCAGCACAAACCCAGCTATTACCCACTACGGAATTATCCATCGGCACGTACCCGGTGCATGCCGAGGTAGCCGCCACGAACGAAGCCCGCTCCTACGGACTAATGAATCGCACTGCTTTACCGGCCGATCACGGCATGCTATTTGTATTTGAGCAGCCGGGCGTCCAGTGCTTCTGGATGAAAAACACCCCCCTCGCTCTTTCGATCGCTTTCATTAACGATAAAGGGACTATTTTAAATATAGCGGATATGCAAGCGCTAAGCGAAGACGTACATTGCCCCGCTGGGGCGGTCTTATACGCGCTGGAAATGGAGCAAGGCTGGTTTGCCGACAAAAAAATAAAGGCCGGCGAAATAGTAGCCGGCCTTCCCTTACCCTAAGTCTTGAGCGCTAAACTTAAACGCGCTCGAGGATAACGGCAATGCCCTGGCCAACCCCAATACACATGGTGCACAAGGCATAACGCCCGCCCGTGCGATGAAGCTGGTTAACCGCCGTAATGGCCAGGCGTGAGCCGCTGGCGCCCAATGGATGGCCCAATGCAATGGCACCGCCATTAGGATTGACACGTGGATCATTGTCGGCCACACCCAGCATGCGCAAAACAGCCAGCCCCTGCGAGGCAAAGGCTTCATTAAGCTCGATGACGTCGATTTGATCGATAGTCAGCCCTGCCAGGGCCAGCGCCTTCTGAGACGCAGGCGCTGGGCCTATGCCCATGATGCGAGGTTCGACACCAGCCGTGGCCATCGCCACGACCCGTGCGCGCGGCAGCAAGCCTTGTTCTTTAGCCATGGATTCGGAAGCGACCACTAGTGCACACGCGCCATCGTTAACGCCCGACGCATTGCCGGCAGTAACGGTACCGCCGGGGCGCACGATGGGTTTCAGACGCGCCAAAGCCTCGAGCGATGTTTGACGTGGATGTTCATCGATTTCAACCGCAATAGGGTCGCCCTTTCTTTGCGGCACCAAAACGGCGGTGATCTCATCTTTGAACACGCCAGCTTGCTGCGCT
>DATCVA010000073.1:0-9570 GCA_036567205.1 Eoetvoesiella sp.
CCAAGCCGCGATCCATTAAGCCCCTGATCGCAATCGTTCTGGTGTGTCTTGCGCCCGTCGTGCTTTCTCTCTTGGCCTATTACGTACCCGCGCTGGGACTTCGCCCCGAAGGCACGGTGAACTATGGAACGCTGGTCAATCCCCAGCGCGCCCTTCCCGCCAGTCAGTCCCTGCCCCTGACGACGCTCGACGGCCAGCCGTTTGACTTGCACAGCCTGCAAGGGAAATGGGTGCTGGTAACCGCCGATGCAGCCGCCTGCCCTGAATCTTGCGTGACCAAGCTGTTTATATTGCGCAATTCGCACGCAAGCCAGGGTAAAAATGTCGAACGTGTAACCCGCGTATGGTTTGTGACCGACAACGGCACTGTGTCTGACCAGATCCTCGAAGCCTATAAGGGCACGATCATTGTGCGGGTCGACCCCAGGCAACTGGCGGCCTACCTGACACCCGAAGCTCAAAACGCTGACTCCGCCGCTGCTCAGGCGGCACTGGCGGCTCCCATGTGGATTATCGATCCGCATGGAAACCTGATGATGCAGTTTCCCGAGAAGGCGGATCCGATCAGTGTCCGCAAAGACATCAGCAAGCTGCTCTACAACTCGCGTATTGGTTAAGTTAAATGGTTGAGCGCATCAAAGGCCGTTACCGCAAGCTCGTCTTCATGACGTGGTTTTTAACCCTTGACCTGATTATGTTCGGCGCCTTTGTACGCCTGACCGATTCGGGCCTGGGCTGCCCGGACTGGCCCGGTTGTTACGGAAAAATCACGCCTATTGGCGCATCCGGCCATATCGAGCAGGCCTTGCAGGCGATGCCCTACGGCCCGGTCAGCTTCTCGAAGGCCTGGATCGAAATGATCCATCGCTATGTCGGTTCCATATTGGGAATGCTGATCATCGCTATCGTGTATTTGGCCTGGCGCTACCGCGCCCAGTTGGGCCAGACACCACGCCTTGCGATAGTGACCCTGATCGCCGTCTGCGTGCAAGGAGCTTTTGGCGCCTGGACCGTTACCCACCAATTAATGCCGGTAGTGGTAACAACGCACCTGTTGGGCGGCATGCTTCTGCTGGCCCTCATGACCTGGCTTGCCGCTCGCGAACGCGGGCACGCGCCTGTAAGCGGCGCCGCCAGAACCTGGCGGCCATGGATGGCTCTGGGGGTAGTGCTGCTCTTTACACAAATCGCCCTGGGCGGCTGGGTAAGCACCAACTACGCCGCACTGGCCTGCATGGATTTTCCAACCTGCCACGGCCAATGGCTGCCACCCATGGACTTTGAAGGCGGTTATTCCTTGATCCGGGGGCTGGGCATGCTGCCTTCAGGCGAAATGATTTCCCAACACGCCCTGACCGCCATTCACTGGATTCACCGTAACTTTGCCTTTATCGTCTTCATCTACCTCGGTACCCTCGGCTGGAAAATGCGCCGTGAACCTGGTTTAAAATCACCGGCGCAAATACTGCTGGCGCTCTTGCTTGCACAGCTAATCACTGGCCTGACCACCATCTTCTTTCAGTGGCCGCTATTAATTGCTGTTTTACATAACGGCGGCGCCGCCGGCCTGGTGCTGATCAGTGTCACACTGCTGGTTCGCCTTGCCCGTGCCGACAGGACTAAAATACCGACATGACTACCGCTTCCCTTCGCCAGCACACGCTGCTGCGCCAGTATCTGGTCCTGACCAAACCCCGCGTTACACAGCTGGCCGTTTTCTGCGCCGTAATCGGCATGTTTCTGGCCAGTCCCGGCATACCTGACCTGCGCCTTGTTGCGGCGGCTACGCTGGGCATCTGGCTGCTGGCGGCGGCGGCATTTGCGGTGAATTGTTTAATCGAACAGGAAATTGACGCACGCATGCTGCGCACGGCCCGGCGAGCAACGGCTCAAGGCACGATTACCAATCCCCACGTTTTGATTTTTTCCGGGGTTTTGGGCGGGTTGGGCATGCTGGTGCTGTATTACTGGGTGAATCCGTTAACCATGTGGCTGACGTTTGCCACATTTATCGGTTATGCGGTTATCTATACGATGATACTAAAACCCTTGACGCCTCAAAACATTGTCATAGGGGGCTTGTCCGGCGCGATGCCGCCGGCCCTGGGCTGGGCCGCCATTGCCAACTCGGTGCCAGCCGAGGCCTGGCTGCTGGTGCTGATTATCTTTATCTGGACGCCGCCGCATTTTTGGGCGCTGGCCTTGTATCGCAACAACGATTACGCCAAATCCGGCTTGCCCATGCTGCCCGTCACGCATGGCAAACAGTTCACACGCCTGTATATCTTGCTTTACAGCTTCGTGCTGTTTGCGGCAACGTTAATGCCATTTATGGTGCGGATGAGCGGTGTGCTGTATTTGGTCGCTGCCATTGTTTTAAGCGGGATGTTTGTTGTGTACGCCTGGCGTCTGTATAAAGAATACAGCGACGCATTGGCGCGCAAGCTTTTCCGTTTTTCGATTTTGTATTTGGCGCTGCTTTTTGGAGCACTTTTAGTCGACCATTGGGTCCAACTAGTCTAACCGCCCCTCGACAGGATACATTTCATGCACTTTTTTTCAAACAAGCGCCGCGCGCTGCTTACCGCTACGGTTGCTGGCCTTCTTTCCGTTACCTTGGCCGCCTGCAGTAAAAGCGAACTTCCATTCCAGGGTAATGATATTTCGGGTACCGGCCTGGGCCGCGACCTGGGAATGGTCGACCCGTCAGGCAAAACACGCAGCCTGGCCGACTACAAAGGCAAGGTGGTTGTAGCCTTTTTTGGCTTCACCCACTGCCCTGATGTATGTCCCACGGCAATGGCCCAGCTGGCGCAGGCCATGACGCTTCTAAAAGACGATGCAGACAAAGTTCAGGTCATAATGATTACCGTCGACCCCGAACGCGACACACCTGAAATCCTGGGCAAATACGTTCAAGCCTTTAACCCGGGCTTTACCGGCCTGACCGGCTCTGCCGAGCAATTAAAGAAAACAGCTCAATCTTTTAAAGCCTATTACGCCAAATCACCCGGCAAAACGCCAGGCGAATACAGCATGGACCATGGTTCGTCGTTTTATATCCTGGACCAGGACGGCGAAGCGCGTGTGCTGTTGCGCGGCGATGCTTCGGCCGAAGCCATTGCCAGCGATATCAAGCTGCTGCTTTAAGATTCTGCAATCGGGCGCGGGCGCGGCAACTCTGGCAAGGGTTCATGTTGGCGTTCGCCCGACTGAAACTGCTGCCACACCTCCAGTGCGCGTAAGCGCTGCCTGGCGACCGCCTCGATTTTTTCACGCAAGACCGGGTCACGGGCCAGCAATTGGTCAAAATCACGGGCCAGCAACATGAGCAATTTGCTATAACCCAGCGACGTCACCCTGGCCACAAATTCCTTGCCGGCAAACAGCGCCACCTCGCCAAAAATTTCCCCGCTGCCCAGCTCCACCGTCGTGCGGTCAGGCAAATGAATAACCACTGCGCCCGACGCCACGATATACATCGCATTGCTACGCCCGACCTGGGTACTGATTTCCTGATCAGGTACGGCAAGCCGTGGCTTAAGCAGCCTGGCAATAACATTAAGCGAATCAGCCGACAAGCTTTCAAAAAGCGGCACCCGCTTAATCAGCTCATCGACGCTCATGGCAATGTCCAGCGCCGGACGCTTATCAACGTGCTTCCACCGATGTTCGACTTGCTTGACCAAATCGGCATACACTTCGCCGCTAATCAAAAATTGCGCCAGCATATCGCGATAACGTATTCGTTCCAGCGCCCTGGCCATGCGTCCAAGGTAAGACTCTTGCAACCATAAGGCAAATGAAGGGTATTGCAAACTCAGCGCTTGCAAAGCCGTGTCCAGCCTTGCCATGCGATGCAAATGAGCCTGCACGATCGTCTCAGTGGCCTTCTCTCCCAATAACGGTGGAAGCTCTTTGTTTGCAAACGCGATCAAATGCTGCGCTTCAGATCGCTTGCTCATTAAACTCATGAACCGCTTGGCGATTTCGCGAGCCAGCCAGCTTTGAAAGCCAAACAGAGAATGCAGCCGAAGGGCAAGTCGAAAGCTGGCCGAATAGTGCAAGTCGGCCTCGATGGCCGATTCAAATCCCGCCACGCCCCCGGTGCGCACCGCATCGCTCATGCGCTCGGCGCGGGCCAATAGGTTTTCAGCAATACGCCAATCCACGATCTGTGTTTTAAGCATATCGAAGAACATTTCCTCTTCCCGCGACGCAACAATGGCCAAGCCGACCGCCACCCGTTCATCGTGTGTAAGCTGATGTAGTTGTCCATCGCTTACGCTGGTCAGACTGGCATCGAAGACGGCATGTATGCGCCCCTTTACCTCGTCGCCAATCTGCTCATGCCGGGCGATTTCATCGGTTTTTTCCTGCAAGCCTTCGAACGCCAGGGCCAGGGCTTGATTGCGGATTGTCCGCTCAATAGGCGACAACTGATCCAACTTCAGGCGTTTGATCAAAGGCCTTAGGGTAATGCCATTAATAAACAAGGTCATCAGCACGAAC
Source organism: Eoetvoesiella sp. (assembly GCA_036567205.1). Lineage (GTDB taxonomy): Bacteria > Pseudomonadota > Gammaproteobacteria > Burkholderiales > Burkholderiaceae_B > DATCVA01. The sequence continues at coordinate 4,513 of DATCVA010000073.1, forward strand.
CCGGTGGTCGCCACGGCAATGAACTGGCGCGCCTCGTAGGGCACATTATGCTGTTCGGTCACCGCAAGGGCCAGGGCCAGCGAGACGGCGCCGCGCAGTCCGCCCCATAGCATCACGGCCCGATAAGAGCGGCTAACCGTCGTGCCAAAGCGGGTGCGTCCCAGCAAAGGCAAAACCCCAAACACCATCACCGCGCGCGCCGCGAGCGTCACCGCAAACACCAGCAGCACCAGCCAGAATTCCATCCAGGTTACATCGGTCATCATGCGCGGAATCAGCATGGCCGCAAACACGAAAATCAGCGAATTCGCCCAAAATCCAAATTGGGCCCAGGCGCTTTCCAATTGCTCGAAGGTCGAGGGCGACATGCGCGTGCGTCCCGTTGATCCGACCACCAAGCCCGCAATCACGGTAGCGACAACGCCCGAGACCCCAAAATAATGCTCGGAAACAAAGAAGGTTAAATAGGCGAACGCGACCGTCAGGGTAATTTCAGCGGTGGGCCAGCCTCGTAATACGATAAATAGTGTGCAGGCGAGCCGGCCCATCAAGAAACCCACCACACCGCCGCCGATAAAGCTTATTACGAAGCTGGATAAAATGCTGCCCACTGAAATTTGCGCCCCCCCGGACAGCATGGTGAGCAGCACCGAATACAGGGCAATTGACGCAGCATCGTTAAACAGAGACTCGCCCTCGACCAGGGTGGTCAGGCGTTTGGGCGCGCCAACTTCACGGAATACGCCCACCACGGCAACCGGGTCCGTAGTGGCTACGATGGCCCCAAGCATTAAGCAGACGACAAGGCCATAGCCGGATACCGCACTAATGGAAAACCCAACCGCCAGCGTACACACCACGACGGCCACGATCGCCATCATCAATATTGGGCCGATGTCATCCAGCAAGCGGCGCACATTCATCGCCAGTGACGTTTCAAACAAGAGGACGGGCAAGAATACGTAGAGAAACGTTTCTGATGACACCTCGAAATGCTGTAACGAGTCCAGGAAATCGGACATCACCACGGGCGCCCAACTGTGCACATGGATAACAATGCCCAGCACAAATCCGACAATGGCCAGCAATACCGAATAAGGCAAGCTTAACCGACCCGCCAGCGCAGGCATAAAGCACACCAACGCCAGCAAGCCGGCCAATCCAAACACGACAAGCCCAACATCCATTAGCTATTCCTTGCGCGCACGTAGGCGTAGGATACGCTTTTTTTAAGGCTATTTTCGGATCACGGCGCTTTTTACGAGCAGGCAGAAAAAAGGGACACCGCAGAGATGTCCCTAAACATCCGCTTCAAAAGGGAGGGGAAAGAGGAGAAGCAGAAGCGGACGGTACAACCAGGTCAACCACAAGGAGTAGCTACCCTATCGCACATATATGGTTAGTCCGGGCCGAACGCAATAAGTTCGGCCCGATGAAGATAAAATAGTATCGGTTTGTAAAATAGATCAGGCGGCCAGAGCGACACGCATTTTTTTGAATGCCGCAGCTTCGATTTGCCGTATACGTTCAGCCGACACCCCAAATTCGGCAGCCAGTTCATGCAGCGTGGCGCCGCTTTCGTCTTGCAGCCAGCGTGCCTCGACAATACGGCGCGAACGCTCGTCCAGAATTTGCAGCGCGTCAGTCAGGCCCGAACCTTGCAAAGCGTCGTGGGCACGGCGCTCGAGCACACGCGAGGGCTCTTGCTGACCTTCGTCCGACAGATAAGAAATGGGCGCATAGGAATCGTCGTCTTCGGCACCATTATCGAGCGCCATTTCGCGACCCGACAAACGGACTTCCATTTCGCTGACGTCTTCGGGACGAACGTTAAGCTCTTGAGCGATTGCATCGATCTGGCCAGGATCGAGAGTTTGACCGTCGGGACGCATTCTGCGCAAATTAAAAAACAATTTGCGCTGTGCCTTGGTGGTGGCCACTTTGACCATGCGCCAATTTCGCACGATGTATTCGTGTATTTCAGCTTTAATCCAGTGCACGGCAAATGACACCAGGCGCACGCCCCGTTCCGGGTCAAAGCGCTTGACTGCCTTCATAAGGCCGACATTACCTTCCTGTATCAGGTCGGCGTGCGCCAGCCCATACCCCAGGTATTGACGGGCAATCGACACCACCAGCCGAAGGTGGGACATAATAAGTTGCCGTGCTGCCTCGAGATCAGTTTCGTCACGCAAACGCTTACCCAACTCGACTTCCTGCTCTTGAGTAAGCATGGGCAGGCGATTGACGGCGCTAATGTAGGCCTCGATCGTGCCTAGGGCGCCGGGGTTGGAAATAGCCATGGCCAACGAATTGTTGGACAGTACCAAAGATTGCGAGCTTGTTGTCATCGTATTCAGGCATTCCTTGCAAAAACGTGGATGAACTTAATATTAGCACTCTGTGCGCCAGAGTGCTAATCGGGTTTATACAGTTATGAAATAAGACCCTTATTCGACCTAAAAGTTCTATTTTTTGCCTGTTTTACTGCATTTTTACCAATTTTTTCCATTTCTCCACCATTTCCTCTATGGCCAATATCGGGCTGCAGCGGCGGCGCAAAAGCTAATTCCTATAACTGCATTCCATGGTTTGTACGGATATCCAGGCGGCTATTTTTCTATTAAATTAGTTTTTATATGAATATTCATATATTATTTTCGAGTGCTCGCCACAGGAGAATGAAATGGCAGAACGTTCATTCAAGAAAGAAGTGCAGCAATTGCGCATCGGCGCCGGCGAAGAATTCCGGGGTGAAGGCATTCTGGCCGTTACCAAGGGATTATTGCAATCGGGCGTTGGCTATGTAGCCGGTTATCAGGGATCGCCAATTTCTCATCTGATGGATGTATTGGCCGACGCCCAGGAAATCCTTGAAGAACTGGGCGTGCACTTCGAAGCCAGCGCTTCCGAAGCCACTGCAGCGGCCACGCTGGCCGCATCGGTCATGTACCCCATACGTGGCGCCGTTACCTGGAAGTCCACCGTAGGCACCAATGTCGCCTCGGATGCACTGGCCAACCTGGCATCGGGCGGGGTAACCGGCGGCGCGCTGGTTATTGTCGGCGAAGATTACGGCGAAGGCTCTTCCATTATGCAAGAGCGTACGCACGCATTTGCCATGAAGTCCCAGATATGGATGCTGGACCCGCGCCCCAACCTAGAAAGCATGGTCAAGGCTGTTGAAGACGGCTTCCAGCTGTCGGAAGCCAGCAATACGCCAGTGATCCTGCAACTGCGTATCCGGGGCTGCCATGTGCATGGGCGCTTTATCGCCAAAGACAACAAGCGGCCTGAATTTACCCTGGGCGATGCGCTCGACAACCCCAAACGCGATGTCAACCGCATTGTATTGCCACCCGCAGCCTACGTTCACGAACAGGAAAAAATCAAAACACGATGGCCGGCTGCCGTCAATTTTATTAAAGAAAACAAACTCAACGAGTTTTTTGACGGCGACCTTGAAGATATCGGCCTGATCTTGCAAGGCGGGCTATACAACGGCGTGATCCGTGCGCTGCAGCTGCTAGGCCTGGCCGACCACTTTGGCAACAGCCGCATTCCTTTATATGTCATGAATGTTACCTACCCTGTCATCGACGACGAGGTAGCCCAGTTCTGCAAAGATAAAAAAGCGGTGCTGTTGCTGGAAGAGGGCCAGCCTAACTACATCGAACAAAGCCTAAGCCTGATTTTGCGGCAGGCCGGCATCCAGACCGCATTATCAGGCAAAGACTTCTTGCCCGTAGCGGGTGAATACACCACCGTTGCCATGCGCGATGGGTTGCAAAACTTCCTGGCCAGACATCAGCCCGATGCATTGCCCCTTATTAATGTAGCGGCCGGGCCCGCCAGCAGCAACACAATGAATATAAGCGAAGCTGTGCGCAAGCCCTCTGTACAGCCCAGAGAGGCACCGATCACGTTTCAGCGCCGTGTCGACGATCTGGCCAACGTGGTGCCGCCACGACCTGCCGGATTCTGTACCGGCTGTCCCGAGCGACCCATATTTTCAGCCCTGACGCTGGCCCAGGAAAAACTGGGCGAACATCACATAGCCTGCGACATCGGCTGCCACCTGTTTTCCATTCTGCCGCCTTTTAACCTGGGCGCCACCACCATGGGGTATGGCCTGGGCGCCGCAAGCGTGGCGGCCTTCAACGTACCCTCGTCGAAACGATCCATCTCGATGATGGGTGACGGCGGCTTCTGGCACAACGGTCTGGCATCGGGCATCGGCAACGCCGTTTTCAATAAGTACGACGGCGTCATTATTATTATTGACAACTTTTATTCGGCAGCCACCGGTGGCCAGGACGTGCTGTCATCGCGCGCCGATAACGAACACCGCTCTACCGGGAACCCCATCGAAAAGGCCGTCAAAGGCGTGGGCGTCCAGTGGGTTCGCACCATCGACCGCACCTACGATGTAAGCAAAGTCCGCGACACCCTTGAAGAAGCCCTGACAACAGCGGTTACCGGCCCTAAAGTCATTATTGCGCAATCAGAGTGCATGCTTAACAAACAGCGCCGGGTCAAACCCATTTTCAACAAGGCTGTCAAAGATGGCAAGCGCGTAGTCAAAGAGCGCTTTGGCATCGACCCCGATGTCTGTAATGGCGACCATGCCTGTATTCGTCTGTCGGGCTGCCCGTCGCTTACGGTCAAAGACAGTGGCGATCCGTTAAAAGAAGACCCCATCGCACACGTCGACAATACTTGCGTCGGCTGCGGCAACTGCGGCGAAGTAGCCCATGCCGCCGTGCTTTGTCCGTCGTTTTACCGTGCCGACATCGTACACAATCCCAGCCGATGGGACTGGTTCAAGGCTCGCGTGCGCCAACGTGTTATTGGTTACTTGCAAGAACGCCGCAGCGCCCGCCTGAACCAATACTCTTTATAAGCACCACCATGACAACGACCACACAATTTCATGCGGGAACGCCCCTCAAAATTGCCATTCTCGCCATGGGGGGCCAAGGCGGCGGCGTTCTGGCCGACTGGATCGTCGACATGGCCGAAAACGCCCATTGGTGGGCCCAGACAACATCCGTGCCT
>DATCVA010000074.1:0-5337 GCA_036567205.1 Eoetvoesiella sp.
TCGCTCCTCCGCCCCTACGGGCTGCGTTCGCTTCCGCTGGCTCGGGCTTCAAAGGTCTTGGCCACAATACACCAGCCCCGACATACTGCGTAATGGGGTTTTGAGACGGTGTTGGCGTATCTGATCATAGCCGCGCGATGACTTTGCCATGGTACTTTTTGGAATCCAGGGCATCTGAGTTTGACCCAATCAGTCAGCTAGATTGGATAGCAGATTGAAAAGGGCAACAGACCCCATTGTCTGCAAGCTTTTTCTTAATTATTCTGTTCGCAGTCGTGGCGGTGGGGTGGGCAGGCGGGGCGACTTCGAGGGCGCCGGATTATTCGCTGGAATTGCGGTGCAAGTGAGCACCTGTTTGAGCTGGCACGTTTCGACAAGCGCAGCTTGTCGGCCAGCAAGTTGTGCGAACGCGCAATTCCAGCGAATAATCCGGGAAGTCCCTTTAGGGACCGCACGAGCGAAGCCTTGCCTGCCCACCCCACCACCGCGACGTGTTTAAAAAGAGTCCCGCAGAATTTCGAACGCCGTCAGATCCGAGCTGGTCAACCCGCCTTAATGCCCTTTTTAGAGCTTGCCGCTGTTTTGGTGCGGCCGCTGGCGTCATACAAGTTGCCCATATTGGCCAGACTGCGCAACGTATCGAGCGCTTGTTGATTGTGCTGCAGGAAGGTGTCGATAATGGCGCCATTGGCTGAATTGATCTGGTTGGCCTCTGCCGCCAGCGCATACAACTCCTGGCATGTATCTTGCAATTCGGGGTACGCGGCACAGGCGGCATCCAGGCCATTTTTGCCTGAGTCGAATCCAAGCTCTTTTAGCTGCGCTTCGCGCGATGTCTCGCTTTCAGTCAGCAAGGCGGCAAAATGGTTTTTTTGTGCTGTCGAGGCGTTAAGCGCTTCGTTGCCATCGGCCTGGGTCAGGGCGTTGGCCTCGAGCTGCAATACTGAAATAAATTGCTGAACCAGGACTAGTTCTTTTTCCAGCAAGCTTTGCAAGCGAAGAAGTGGGGTGTTCATGCAGCGGGCAACCTAGGGGAGTAACAAATAAGACGTGTTGTGCTGGCGTAGCTTACTTTAGCAAGTCGCGCACGCTGGCGATCAGTGAGTCAGCAATACGGCTGGGATCCACCTTGAGTTGTCCCGCGGCAATCGCGTCGCGAATCGCCTGGACGCGTTCGACATCGATATCGTTATCGCTGTTTTGCAGATTCGACAAATGGCGTGCTGTCGAACTGACCGCGACGGCGCTTTTGCCGCCCGTCGACAAGCTTGCAGGCGATGCGTTCGAGCCGCTACGTGTAGTAGTTACCGCGCCGACTAATGAATTATTTAACGGTGATGTGATTTTCAAGTGAGACTCCGAGGTAAAGCTAAAGCTGCGTCGCCATTTTGGTTGCCAGTATAGTGGGTAACGGCTCCTGGACGAAAAACTTTAGCCGGACTACCTCCTTTTTACTCTTGCTTTACATGAGTGAAACATTGTTACATTGTGACCAGTACGGTACTGGAGTTTAATACTGTTCCGCTAACTGTTTGCCCCGTCCCGGTGCGAATTTTAATCAACGCCCCGGGGGCGCCATTCTGAAGGGCCTGGCCCTCGCTGGTGGCGACAAAACCAACCCCGCGTGCCTCAAGGCGAACAGCCTGGCCGCGCTGGATCGAGTCCGGGCTTCGCAGCGCGCTGGATTTAATGGGCGAGCCTGCAGTGATGCGCTGCGTGGTAATGCTGCCTATCAGCAGATCGGGATCGAAGACAACGCTTGATGGCAGTGCCAGCAGGTTGGCCTCGCGTTCATTCAAGTTATCGCGCGACAGCGTTGTGCCGGGCTTAAGCGTGTGCGCTGGCACATAGTAAACGCCCTGGATGCTTAAGCTGGCCTGGGTGTAAGTAATCCAGGGCTCTGGCGCCAGGCAGCGTATGCCTATATTCATGCGCGAACGCAAGCGGCTGCCGCTGGGTAAAAAGACCTGGGTATGCTTGCAGACTGTCAGCTTGGCTACATCGGGGGCGTCAACGGTAATCCGGGCTGTACCGGGATAGCCGCTGGTTTGTCCTTTCAGAAACTCTTCAACATCTTTAATTAAGGCGCTGGGGTCGGGAACGCCGGCCGAAGCAGCGGCAATGGCATGGCCGCTGAGTGCGGCGCAGGTCAGGGTGAAAATGGCTAAATACTTGAGCATAGGCACATTTTATAGATCGCGCCGGCCCGGCATAGGAGGAATTGGCCGACAAATAGCGGCTTATTTCGAAGTTTGTGTTGCCAGCGGCCGCTTTACTATATCTCGTACCCAATAGCGGCTGCGTTGCCGTTTACTTCAGGGCCTGCCGCAACATGTAGTTTCAGGGCCGTCTACAACCATTTATAGAGTCGCAGATGATAGATCGTATTGGTGAAGATTTCAGCTTCTTTCAGAATGCAATTAACTTGCGGCAGCAACGCCAAGAGGTTCTGGCGTCAAATATTGCCAATGCGGACACGCCCAACTACAAAGCGCGGGACTTCGATTTCAAGACTGCTATGGAAAACGCAATGGGCGAGCGCATGCGTCTTGCCGATACCGAGTTGGCGCTGACATCGGCCCGCCATATTCCGGCAAAGGCTGTTTCTCCCGACGGGGCGGATTTGTTATACAGGCAGCCGCTGCAGCCCAGCCTGGATGGAAATACGGTCGATATGGATATTGAGCGTGTTCAGTTTGCGGACAATACCTTGCGTTATCAAAGCAATCTTACGGTTCTCTCGCAGCGCATCAAGGGTTTGATGGCTGCAATGCAGCAATAAGGGTTAAGAATATGTCAACAATGAGCATTTTTCAGATCGCCGGATCGGCGCTGACGGCACAGTCCCAGCGTATGAACGTGGCAGCCAGCAATATGGCTAACGCCGACAGCGTGGCGGGGCCCGACGGTCAGCCTTACAAGGCGCGTCAAGTGGTATTTCAAATGGCGCCCAGTCCCGGCCAGGCATATTCGCAGTCGGTTGGCGGTGTTCGAGTCGCCAGCGTGGTCGAAAGCGCTGCGCCGCATCGTATGCAATACGACCCCAAGAATCCGCTGGCCAATGCCGAAGGTTACGTCACGATGCCCAATGTGGACGTGGTGGCTGAAACCGTCAATATGATTTCCGCCTCGCGCTCGTACCAGGCCAATGTCGAAGTCATCAACACGGCCAAGAACCTGATGATGAGAACGTTGTCGATTGGCCAGTAAGGTGCCGGCGCCATTTTATCGTTTTGATTATTGTCTATTTACAGGGAGCCTCTAGTGGCCACAGTTAACCCATCGTCTTCGGGCGCCGATGCCATCAGTGCAGGTGCATTGGCCCAGGCCAGCGCCAGCGCAGCCGAGCGCAACGCCGCCACCAAGAACCAGTTCATGACATTGCTGGTCACTCAGTTGCAGAACCAGGATCCGCTTAACCCCATGGACAATGCGGCTGTTACGTCGCAGTTGGCTCAGCTGGAAACCGTCAACGGCATCAATCAGTTGAACACCACACTGATGGCGCTGTCGGGTCAGATGGATCTGTCGCAGTCCATGCAGGCCGCCAATCTGATCGGTAAAGATGTGCTGGTGCCGGGCAATAAGGTTTCGTTGGGCAGCACGACAATCGACGGCATCAAGACTCCGGTCGCTACGCCATTTGGCGTTGATCTGGTTTCGCGCGCGGAAAAAGTCGTGGTCACTATTACCGGTCCCGATGGTAATGCCGTGCGCCAGATCGAAATGGGGCCGCAACAGGCCGGCGTTCTGACGCTGGAATGGGATGGCAAGGGCGATGCTGAAGTCGCGCTTAGCGATGGCAAGTACACGGTTCAAGTTGCTGCCATGGATGCCGAAGGCAAGCCCATTGCGGCCGAGGCGCTGACCTATGGGAAAGTTTCCAGCGTGGCATATTCGTCCAGCGGCTTGCAGCTTGATCTGGGTCTGGCCGGTACGCATTCGCTTTTTGATCTTCGCAAGATTATGTAGCAGGTTTCAGGTTGTTGATTCAACGGTCAGCGCGGCGCGCGGCCGCTTCATTCATACGCAATTAACAGATTAAACGAGGTAGATCATGGGTTTCGGACAAGGATTAAGTGGGTTAAACGCCGCCGCACAGAATTTGGACGTTATCGGCAATAACATCGCCAACTCGGGGACGGTGGGCTTCAAGGCGGCAACGGCCACGTTTGCCGACGTGTACGCGTCGTCGCGCGTAGGGCTGGGCGTGCAGGTTGCCAGCATCAACCAGCGCTTTAGCGTCGGCACCATCAGCAGCACCGGCAACCAGCTTGATATGGCCATCGACGGCGCCAAAGGCATGTTCCGCGTACAAGACGCCAGCGGCAACGTGCTGTACACCCGCAACGGCCAGTTTTTTGCCGATAAAGACAACAATATTGTTAACGCCCAGGGCCAGCGCCTGACGGGTTACCAGACCAATGGCACTGATTTGGTTCCTATCCAGGTACCGGTCGGCAATATTGCGCCGAAAGCGACGGACGGCATTACCGTCAAGACGAACCTGGCCGCGAATGCCGATGTGGTTTATAACGCCGAGTACCGGGGATTGATGAAGTTATCGGATACGGCAGGGGCTTCGGTTGGCGATTTTTATTATAAATTGGGCCCTGCCGCAAATGAGATTAACTGGTTTGCAGCCGATGGCGTGACGCCAGCCGCAGCGCCACCGGCGGGGGCATTCCCCATTACATACAAAACCCAAGGGGGTGGCGACCTAATTCTTGACAGCGCTACTACGTATGCTCCGGCCAGTACTTTTGCCGACAGCGTCGGAGCCAGCGAACAGGGCTATGTATCAGCTGCTGCAGCAACTCCTTTCGACCCGACCAAACCAGATACTTACACTCACTCATTGCCCATCTCGGTCTATGACTCACTCGGCAATGCGCATCAATTGACGCAGTATTTTGTCAAGCGCCCAGCCAATGCCGCTGGCGACAGCGAATGGGATGTGTATTACCGCCTGAATGGAAGCGAGTTGGCGGCGCCCCTCGACGATGGTAATCCCGCCAAAATAGTATTTACTTCTGGCGGACTGCTGCAATCAGGGGGGAACATTACTTTGAATATTGCCAATCCTGGGGGTACCGCTTCACCCGCAGACAACTTGGCCATCAACCTGAGCTACGCCGACTCCACCCAGTTCGGCGGCGAGTTTACGCCCAACTTCACGCAAACCGGCTACGCCACAGGCGAATACGCCGGCATGTCGATTTCGTCCGATGGCGAGATCGTGGCCAACTACACCAATGGCGAAACCCAAGCCATGGGTTTCCTAGCTCTGGCGAACTTCAACAACCTGCAAGGCCTGCAGCCTGTGGGCGGCAACGC
>DATCVA010000075.1:0-4870 GCA_036567205.1 Eoetvoesiella sp.
GCGTGCGTCTGAAAATCATGCGATCGGCCACGCTGATCGTAACCGTCATTCTGACTGCGGCGGCAGTGGCCGTAGTCGGACCGGTGGGCCTGATTGCCCTGGCAGCTCCGGAAATTGCCCGTCATATGGCAGGCCATCAAGGCATACCCGTTATTGGCGCTGGTCTGGCAGGCGCTCTTGTAATGATCACCTCTGATTGGGCGGGACGCACTCTTTTTGCCCCGATCGAGATCCCCGTCGGAGTAATTACCGCGGTAATCGGAGGACCTTATCTACTTTGGATTTTAATACGCGAGCCATCGCGGAGAATGTCATGAGTCATGCATCGCCTTTACCAGGCAGCACATCGCCCGGCAATGTCAGCCTGGAAGCGCAACATTTACGCCTGGGCTATCGCGAGACGACAATCATCGAGAACCTGTCGTTAAGCATACCTTCCGCTAAAGTTACCGCCATCGTCGGCCCTAACGGCTGCGGCAAGTCAACACTGCTGGCGGGTTTGTCTCGCCTGCATAAGCCGCAAGGGGGAACTGTACTGCTAAATGGCAAAGCCATTGCCACGCTCCCGTCCAAAGAGGTGGCCCGTCAACTTGCCCTGCTGCCACAACAAGCAACAGCGCCGGATGGCCTGACAGTGGCGGAGCTTATTCAATTTGGACGCCAGCCGCATCAAAGCGTATTGCGTCAATGGTCGCAAAAGGACAGCGACATTGTCCAGGCGGCGCTTGATGCAACTGATCTGAACGAGCTTGCACACCGCCCCCTGGAATCGATGTCGGGCGGCCAGCGTCAACGCGCCTGGATTGCCATGGCCATTGCACAGGCAACACCCCTGCTCTTGCTGGACGAGCCCACTTCGGCGCTCGACCTGGGACACCAGCTCGAAGTCTTCGAACTGATTCGCGGATTGGCCGCGGCCGGCAAGACCATTGTGATGGTTGTTCATGACTTATCGAGCGCATGCCGCTATGCGGACCACCTTGTCGCCATGAACAAAGGCAGCATCGTTGCACAGGGCAAACCAATGGATATTGTTACCCCCGAGCTGGTTCAACAGCTGTATGGCGTGCACTGCGTATTGCTAAAAGACCCTATTAACGGGACGCCGCTAATCGCTGGCCTGCAGCGCATGGGCTAGAGAGCGCACTAGATCCGATCAAGCAGGCGTTTTTTTTCGGGGACAGGCACGTTATGTTTAACCGCCGACAAACTGGCCCGCACACCACGAGTACGCAGGCTTTGCAGCGCCGCAGTAACGCTCTGAACAAATACTGGATTATCAGGCAGGCTGGGTCCAAAAACCTCACGAAACCCGACTAGTGTGCCCACCAGACTGCGCGCATCGACCCCTGCCTTGCCAATAGCCTGCATAAGCGGCTCGAGCAGCGGATCGCTTAGTTCCAGGTTTTCCTGCAACTCGTTGCGCCCCATAAGATAACGAACCCAGGCTGCCACCACCATGGCGTGAGCCTCGATGCCCAGCCCACGGGATAGGCGCTCGTTTAGAGGGTTCAAAATCAGTTGGCCCAACGTTTGCGAGCCGTTCATGGCAAGTTGCGCAGTGCTTTGGTTAAGCAAAGAATTGACGAACCGTTTCAGGATAGCCTGCTTATAATCGGCCACTTTGACATGGGTATGCTTGCTTAAAGTGGCAATGGCGTCATCCAGGAAAATGCTGATGAAGCGTTCAATTTCCATGTCTTTCATAGCGCTGGCCACCGTTCTAAAGCCAGCCAGCCCGCCCAGATGTGCGATTGCAAAATAGCCTGCGTTAAGCAGACGCGTCCTCATTTGTTCGAATGGATCCACACTGATCGCCATAGTGACGCCAACGCGCTCCCATTCCGGACGATCAGCTGAAAACCAGTCTTGAATTACCCATTGCGAGAACGGTTCGGCGACAACCGGCGCGTCGTCGTGCAGCCCTAAAACCTCTTGGACTTCGATACGATCGGCGGTTGTTGCAGGCGGAGTAATGCGATCGACTAAAGTGCATGGACAAGCATACTGATCCAGGAAGTATTGCAGCAAATCGGGTTCGTTCAGGCTGTTTTGAACCCGTTCAATATAGCGCTCGAGTACTCGCTGAAGGACCTTTCCATTATTGGGCAGGTTGTCGCAACTTAACAGGGTAAAGGGCTTCAGACCGGATTTTTTTCGCTCAAGTATCGACCATGCCAGTAACCCAACCGCCGAACGCGCATTCCAGGGCTCGGCGATATCAGTCTGAATTTCGGGGCGTGTCTCGTCGACGGTTTGCAGCCGTGAATCGTAACAATAGCCCTGTTCGGTAATGGTCAGGCTGACAATCTGCGTTTGCGGCGATGCAAGATGATTCAGCACCGTCTGCCGGGCATCGGCCAGGCAAACAACCTTGTTCAAACTACCGACAACCCGCGCCGTTTTGACGCCATTGTCGTTAATCAGCAAGGTATACAAACCGTCCTGCGCCGTAAGCGCCTGCGGCAGCGCGCAATTATGCCAGCTTGCCCCTAAAATCCCCCATTGGCTATGGCCTGCTTGCATGATGTCATCGGTGTATAGCGCCTGATGACTGCGATGAAAAGCCCCTGCGCCCAAATGCACGATACGCGTGGGGACGCTGGCGCGATCATACAAAGGCCTGACAATGTGCGAAGGCACCGAGGGCAGGGTTTGGTCGGAGAGTCGTTGCATGGCCATTGTCCGGAAAAAAAGGCGTAGCGCAAGGTTCACTCGTCATTATGATCGACCCGGACAATATTTGAAACCCATACATTCGGGGCATCGCTTTGCCAAATTCTCCCAGCGCTCTGCTTCGGACCGTGTCGCGTCCAAACCACACGCGCTCAGCCGCCCGCGCATTGTCACGCGAACGTCATGCCAGACGGGTGTAATAACCGGCATTATCAATGGCTACCGGTACTTCAGTTGATCGACGCACACAACAAGACTACTCACTATCGCGCCATCTGGATCTCGGACCTTCATCTGGGAACCTCGGGCTGCCAGGCAGAGCCCTTGCTGGACTTTCTAAAGCACCATGAGTCCGACATACTGTATCTGGTGGGCGACATCATCGACGGCTGGCAACTGAAAGGAAAATGGTTCTGGCCGCAGGCACATAACGACGTCGTGCAAAAAATTCTGCGCAAGGCACGCAAGGGCACCCGTGTCGTCTACATCCCTGGCAATCACGACTCGTTCGCACGCGAATACCCCAACCAACAGTTTGGAGGCATCGAAGTACAGCTCGAAGCCGTACATGTCACCCTGACAGGCAAACGGATGTTGGTTACGCACGGCGATCTATTCGACGGAGTCATTCAATACGCGCCCTGGCTCGCCTACGTCGGGGACAGGCTTTATACCCTGGCCCTGAAATTCAATGTGTGGTTTAACCGGGCCCGCGCACGCATGGGCCTGGGTTATTGGTCGCTTTCGCAATACCTTAAACACAAAGTCAAAAACGCGGTCTCCTTCATCACAGCTTTTGAAGAAGCCCTCATGCAGGAAGCCCGGCAACGCGGATTTGACGGGGTGATATGCGGACATATCCATAAAGCCGAGATACGAGAGGTCGACGGTATTTTGTATTGCAATGACGGCGACTGGGTCGAAAGCCGCACGGCATTGGTTGAACACTGGGACGGCCGGCTGGAAGTATTGACCTGGATCCCTCCTGTTGCTGAAAAAGGCAAGAAAGCTGACCGCGCTGTGGTATCTGCCCCAGATCCTGTTACTCAAAAAACTGAAGGGACTTCGCACAATTGAAAATCATGATCGTTACCGACGCCTGGGAGCCCCAGGTCAACGGCGTAGTGCGCACTCTCACGCAGACTCGCATCGAGCTGACCCGCATGGGGCATCAGGTGCACTTGCTGACACCCCTGGAGTTTCGCACGGTTGCCTGCCCGACATATCCCGAAATCCGGCTATCCCTGTTTCCCCGGCGCCGCGTGGCCGCACGGATCGCCTCGGCGGCTCCCGACGCGCTGCATATTGCCACCGAAGGCCCGCTGGGCCTTGCAGCCCGTGCTTACGCCCTGCGAAACGGCATGCCCTTCACCACCGCCTATCACACCCGATTCCCGGAATACATACACGCACGCGCAGGTCTTCCGCTGTCGATCACCTACCGTTTCCTGCGTTGGTTTCATGGCCCGGCATCGGCCGTAATGGTGCCCACGCCCGCCGTCAAGACCGATCTTGAGGCGTTCGGATTTGCGCCATCACAAGTCGTACTTTGGTCGCGCGGGGTCGATCTGGATTTGTTCAAACCAGGACCTCCCCTGCCCAACGAAGAAAAACCACCCATTTTCTTATGCGTAGGCCGGGTTGCGGTAGAAAAAAATGTAGAAGCATTTCTGAAGCTGGATCTGCCTGGCACGAAATGGGTGGCCGGCGCCGGCCCATTACTGGACGACTTAAAAAAACGCTTTCCCGATGTTCGTTTCACGGGAGTACTCGATCAGCCCACATTGGCCAGCTTGTATAACGCGGCCGACGTATTCGTATTTCCCAGCCGCACCGATACGTTTGGCCTGGTATTGCTAGAGGCCATGGCTTGCGGCTGTCCTGTTGCCGCCTACCCAGTCACCGGCCCAATTGACGTGCTGGGCGATTCGGACGCCGGCGTTATGCACGACGATTTGCAGCAGGCATGCCTGAAAGCACTGCGGATTCCACGCGAAAAAGCACGCGAGCACGCAGAAAAATACTCGTGGCGCGCGTCCACCGAAACCTTTGTATCGTACTTGAAGCCCATTGCAACGTAATGGCAAGGCGCATGCCCCCTTCCTCCGGCTTTACCATTGCCGGTCAAAAACTTTTTGTGGCAGACAATAGTGCGGTAGCGCGGCCGGTATACCGGCCAGACGTATTGCTATAA
>DATCVA010000076.1:0-3699 GCA_036567205.1 Eoetvoesiella sp.
CACGGCGTTGCCGGACTGGGTAATTTGGGTTGCCCCAACAAACTGACCCGCCTGGATAGTGCCGGAAACACTACCCGTATTGGCAAAATTGATCTTTTCTACATTGGTGATGGTGGTTGAGAGCGGTACCGTCACCGCGCCATTCGCGGTGATATTCAGCGTGTCTTCGCCAGCGAGTCCGTCAATTTTGTCAGACGCGTTAAGCGTGGCGCCTGTGCCGAGCACAGCGTTGAAGGTGTCGTTAAGAAGTGTGCCGTTGACGATTTCTCCTGTCGCCGTGGTAAGGCTGATGATAGCCCTTTCATCGGTCGGAACTTTTTCGGCCTCCGGCACAGGGGTGACGACCAGCTCTTCGGATGCTCCGAACGCGGTAAAGTGGGTGATCGGGTCAATGTTGCCTGCGGAAAAGGCGTCTTTCACCTGCTGGAGTGTCCAGCCTTGGTCGGGCTCAGCAGCCTGCAACTGCACGAGTTTCGCATCGAAGTACTGGCCAACGTCAAAGGCGTTCGATGGATTTACACCCTCTTGCCCTCCAAAGATCTGGAAGTGCGACCATATGCTTAAATTTGCATCGGCGATGGCTTGTGCCACGGTATCGGGTGTCCATGCCTGGGTGTTGCCCGGCAAGGCATTCATCTGTTCAGTCTTTGCCGCCAGATACTCATTGGCATTGAAATATTGATTGGGACTTGTGCGCTCTATTGCGCCAAATGCCTCGAAATGACTATAAGGGGTCATGCCGGCTTCTTCTATAGCCAAAGCCACGGCAGCAATGTTGTTATAGGAAGTGTCGCCGGAAGCGCGCAGCTGCATCAGCTTGCTGGAAAGATATTCGTCTCTGTTAAACCAGGTAGGGTTCGCCATATTCAGTACTCCGAAACGTTCATAGGTCTAGGCCGTTGGGATTACGACGCCTTGAGTATAGGCGCTGAAAACGTGCAAAAACGTAAGCCGTTCGTAACCTTGCAATCAATAACAATTGCAGATTCCTACCTTTGGCGACACGATTTTATGGTTCGCATCCGTACCGACACATCGCACCGAGAAGGTCAATAGAATGGGCATCCCGGCGTAATGCCCAGTTTTCCGTCTGCATAGTCGTAGGTCAGGCAAGTTAGAACTTCTCCACTGGGCGCATGGCTTTCCCATATGCTGACACCTCCTCCCGATACGCCAACGATCTGCCCGGAAACATAGTTGCTTCCGTCCAAATCGAAATGCCTGTAGGCGTTATCGGCCAGATCGGACAATGCAAATGTTTGCCGGTACTCGGTGCCGTCCGCGCGGACGAGCCTTAATTCGGCTTCACCGGCGTTCTGCCGTGCATAAGTGCCGAACCTGATGCCTATGCGCTTTAAGCCCTTTTGCTGGGATGAGGGTTCCGCAGTCATGGACAGATCTAACGACTGGTCGGTGGACAGTTGCGGGCTGGCCTGCAGACGCATGTCTTCCGTTCGATGCAGCCTTGTTTCTGCCGTTAAAAGGTCTGAACGCAGATAGAGCTGGCTGCCATTTCCGACCGCAGTGTATTTGTCCTTGATGATAGCGGGGACGCAGGGCTCGTATTCGTCTATCGGGTACGTTTGCAGTACTTTCCAGTCGTCGAAGAAAATCACCGACGGACGGCGCTCGGCAATATCCTTGCAAATATCTATTTTGTACCCACCAACAGGGTTTTTGTTATAAGCGGCTTGCCACGGAAGATAATAATAATGGCCCGAGGCGGGGCGCCTGTCAGATCTGATATAAACGCCCGGGTTGAAAATTAAGACCAGCATATCGCCTTCAGGCTTCGAAACCGAACGAATAAACTCAAACACCGGGGCGTCTGCAGGCCGCATGCGGACAACGTGTTGCCGCAGTTCATTCTTGGGTGTTTGATGAGGTGAAGAAATACCATGTCGGCTGACTTGCTCAAAAATCAGCACAGCAACAATCGTAGCCATCGCACCGATGACTATCTGGGCAGCGCTGGCGCGGGGCGTGCTGAACCGTGGGCTTTGTAAGCACAGTGCGGCCGACAAGGCAAAAAGCGACATGTTCAAGATAACGAAGCCGGCATCGTGTATGCCGATACCGCCACGGGGGTTCACTAATGCGATCGCAAACACGAATATCAGTATTGCCATCGATCCCCAGAAACGAAGCTTGTTATCTGCTGCGGGGAAAAAGCGCGACGCAAGCACAAACAGCCAGCCCACAAAACCAAGCAGAACGAATGAGTGAATGGTGGTCGCCGGGGTGAACGAAAGCTTGAATACGTTTTTTACGTCAGCCAGGCTGAAGTCGATGAATTGAGAATAGACCGCCTGATTAAAATAGAAGTGATAGACAAGGTAGCCCTTCAGGTCGGAAAAAACGGACATCCAGCTCAGCAGCAGTAGCAATCCTATGGCCAGCCCTGCGGTGAAATAGAGTGCAAACCGCCGGAAGCCCGCCATGCCGGTCCTGGTGAAAACCAGAATCAGGCAGGCTAGAACCAATAGAACCGAGGTAGGCCCAAACGAATAGGCCGTAAAGCAGCTGATGACGATGGCCAAGCCGGAAAAGACGACGCCGGCTTTCCTGGGCGTATCGCCCAAAAGCAAGGGAACAAAAAGCTGTGTAACCGGGAAGACCAACAGAAACCCACCGATCTGGTGGTACAGGACCATGTGTATGCCCTGTAGCACCCAGATCGAGGACAGCAGGCTCAGGAATACACCTACTGTCCACAGGCGCGCCGGCGTGTTTTTCAGCGATGGAGACAGGTAGATCGAAGCGGCCGACATCAGCGCCAGGATAACCATTACCCAGCGTATGTACGAAAAGTCCGTTGGACTGACCAGCGCCGCGTAGAGATGGGCAATGATGTACGAGACTGGACCATGATGGGCAAAGATGTCCCGATACAGCGTCATGCCGTGCAGCATCATCTGCGCCGCCACGAATTTTTCGGATTCGTCGCCGAACTCGAACAAGTACAGCCCTGCTTTCGCGCGAAGCAAAAAAACGGCAAGTCCAATTGCGGCAAATAAGGCAGCGCCATAAAGTCCCACGCGTTGCCTTACAGCGGAAGCCTTGTTCTCCGTATTCACCTGAAGCACCTGATTATTGATTGGAATGATCGATGATTTTCGATGAAATGCCTACGCCTATTCGGCGACCTTCCCGAATGGCATAGTTGGTGCCGCGATCCTCGGGGTAGATTTGGGCCATGGAGCAGATGTGGAAACCTTCCAGTGGGCCATCTTCAGCGGGTATGAGCGTGCTGTAGTGTTTTTCGACAACCGGCTGCGACCAACGAGCCCGCCATAGGTGATGGGCCAGTATCCAGCTTCGGTCCAGATCCGGAAACATGGTTTTCAGGAAAGGCAGCGCGAATTCCAGGAACTCATCCGCCGACATGGCGTAAAGGTGGTCGGTATGGGGCAAGTATTTGGACAAATAGACGATGTGCCGATTGCCATAAGTTTCGGGACGTTCGAAATTGGTATGTTCGATGACGCCCACGAACGGAAAGCTGGGGTCGTTGACATTCATCCAGTAGGTGTCGGAAAGCGGGCGATCCAGCTCAAGCACCAGGCAGACATTGCCAATATATTGAATGCGCCTTAAATCGGCGACATACTTCGCGGGTGCCCAGCTGGCAATCATGTCGGCGATCAGCGGCAGGGCGGTTGTGGCAATAACCCGGTCCGCCGTGAACACACCGTTCCC
>DATCVA010000077.1:0-5937 GCA_036567205.1 Eoetvoesiella sp.
ATTCGTATCCCCCAGCACATACACCTTGACCGAGGGGTCGCAGGCCTCGGCCAGCCGGTCAAGGGCCGCCATGGGTTTGTCTATGCCCGAAATGTCCACAATCAGACGTTGGGGGGCTTTTTCAACCCGCCCCAAATAAGCAATTACCGCGTCAATGCTGCCGCGCGCCACATGGCTGTCGGCAACCCCCAACTGGCCCAGGGACTGTTCGAAAGCTTGCCGCCCAGGCTCGTCGGCCACAAACGCCACCAGGCTGGCATTGTATGCATCGCCTTTGTTTTTACCGCCCATGGCTCTTATTACGCTCATGACTCCTCCTGTCTTGCTCTATTTGACGCCAATGTCCGTCGACATCGTTTCGCGTAGCGGCGTCACTTCGTTATTGCGATAACGCGTAACGGCGGCACCGGCCGTGTCGGGGGACTGCCCCCGGTAGGCTTTCGGTGTGGCCAGGTCTTCCGGCCTTGCTATTTGTTCGGCCAGGTTGGTGTAGGTGGCACAGCCAAAGGCTATTGACATGCGCAGGTCGTCGGGCTTGTTGTACTGCGACGGCTGCAACAATTTACTGCAATCGGGGGCTACCGCCTGCAGGCCAGGCCCTACATGCTTAACGGTAATAATTGAAGGGTCTGGCACGCCGGCAAAGTCCTTGCGCGGGAAAGCACAGGCGCTTAACGCCAAGCTTACGCCCAGCAACAAACCCATGGTGGCCACGCGGCGCAGGCCGGACTGATCAGCGCTTATGTACACTGGTACGGTGTGAAAGAGCGACGAATGTTTCTGCAATAAACTCATGATGCTGTCCTGGCAAGCAGTGCAAGCTGCATTAGTAAACGAACCCGGCGGCCCCAGTCAGGCGCGGCACATCGCCCTTAAGCGGGTCCAGCCCTATTTTGTCGTGCAAAATATATTCAATATCGGTATTGGGGCGCAGGCTTTCCAGCGGCGACGCCAGTTGGCTGCTATCGCTGGGTTTGACCAGATAAGGCGTAACAATAATGACCAGTTCGCTTTTGTTGTTCTTGTAGTCGGACGACGAAAACAACTTGCCCAGCACCGGTATTTTTCCCAGACCCGGAACTTGCGACACGATGTCGCGAATATTATTCTGCAGTAAGCCGCCAATGGCAAAGCTTTGCCCGCTGGCCATTTCCACCGTGGTTTCCACGCGCCGCACCGACAAACCCGGAATCACCAGGCCTTGCATCACAATGCTGCTATTAGGGTCGATCTCGCTGATTTCGGGGCGCACCTTGATGCTGATGCGGTCGTCGGCCAGCACCGTGGGGGTAAAGTCCAGCGCCACGCCAAAGGGCTTGAATTCGACTGACATGCTGTCTTCGTCCTGCTTGACTGGAATGGGGAATTCCCCGCCCGCCAGGAAGCTGGCGGTTTCGCCTGAAACCGCCGTCAAATTGGGCTCGGCCAATACGCTGATCATGCCTTCCTGGTCCAGCGCGTCAATCATGGCCTGAATAGACCTGTCGCCCTTGGCATAGCCGCCCAGGAAGGAATAACCGCCGTTTCCGGGGGAAGAGAACGCGCTGCTTGTGCCAAAGCCTTTACTACTTACTGCGCCGGAAGAGTCGGTGAATGCACCGCTTCCGCTTATGGCGCTGCCCGTCAGGTTTATGCCAATACTCTGAAATGGCCGCCCGCTGATCACGCCGGCAAAGAAGTTGCCCGGCGTGGCAATGGCCGACCAGTTAATACCCAGTTGCTGCGTTACCTCGCGCGACACTTCGGTTACGCGCACGCGCAAGTAAACCTGGGTGGGGCTGCTGATGGCCATGCGGTTGATCAGGTCGTCTTTTTCACCCAGGTACGATTTAATCGTACGGCTAATGGCTTCTACTGTTTCAGCATTGGGTGCCTTGCCGCTAATCATTAGCGACCCCGGGGCCGATTCCAGCGCTATGCGCAGGCCCGGAAAACGCTGGCCTAGCACCTCGCGCATTTCACCCACGTTATGGCGCACCACGACTTTGCTTTGCACTATGGTTGTACCGCCCTCGCCCAGCACATATAAGGTGGTCTGCCCGGTTTTCTTGCCCACCACTAGCACCGCGCCTTCCGATGGCACTTGCACGTCGGCAATTTCCGGGTCGGCCACAAAAACCGTTTGCGCCACCCCCTCGAAGCGAACCAGCCGCCCCTCGCCCACCGACAAGGCTTGAGCTTGCGCCATAGGTGCGTAACAGGCTGCTACTGCGCCAGCCAGCAGCATGCCGCTATAAGCGGGGGTTAGCTTTCTTGCCGTCCATCGAGGAAAATTCAACACCATTTTTTGTCCTTCTTGTTACTGGAATACAAAGACAGCGGCCAGAACGGATTAAGCAACAATTAATGCGCCGTGGCAGACATACCGTCAAAAGACTGCGTTTCGCGCTTGGAACCACGGAAGATGGTGACTTCACGCGGAGCCACATTAGGCGTCGCCTCGACAGCCAATTTTGGCGGCTCGCCATTGCCGATGGCACGTGAAATATCGCCCGCCCAAACGGGATTGGATTTTTCTGTGTTGTTATCCCAGGCCACGACTGATTCGGCCTGTTCATCGATTGGCGCATTGCGGTCGGCCACGGCAAAGCTGCGCAATGCCATTGACAAGGTACCCAGCCGGGAAGCCACAGTAATGGCCTCGGCGGCGCGCGAGGTGACTTCCAAGGTTACGGTGCGGGCTGCCGCCGTACTAGCCGAGCCTTTGGTTTTTGAGTTACTTTGTTCTTCTGTGGGCTTCTGAAACACCGAACCCACGGCAATGACCCGTACCTTTTCCACCACCGTTTCACTAACCACTGATCGCGAACGATCGCTGTCGATGTCGTCGTTGTTGCGCTTTTGCTGGGTCAGAATCATGTCGACATAGTCGCCGATTTGAATCAGCCCGGCGTTACCCGATACATTGTCAACCGATACCGACACCGCCCTCATGCCGGGTTTCAGCACCGCAGCCAGAAAGCCCGGCGCATCGGAACGAATAACATCGCGTGCCAGAATAAAGGCCCCAGCCTTGGTGTCGCGCCGGATCAGTACGCCGCCCATGGCGTCGGCGGCCTTTGTACCTTGCACCAGGGTACCATCGGGCACTTTTGATGCCTCCAGCGGTTTCCAGTCCAGGTCTTCTTCACGCAGCAACAGCCCGGCCGGCAAGTCGCCGGCTGCCACCCTTACCTGCACCGACCGCTCGGCCGGCTTAATATTCTGGTTGGCCATATTGGCATACAACACACGGGCGGTAAAAGCCAGCACGGCTGCGCCCAGAACGAGCAAGGCAAATTTCAATGTGGTGGACATACCGCTACCCCTTAAAACTCAACAAGAACCGATTTTTACAACCCTGCTACCCACAAATTCTGCAACCCGGCTATGGCCAGGCCCACCCCATAAGGCACGCCACGCGAAACCGACAACATTCTAAGAAGACCCGCTCCCCGCGGCGTACGATTACGCTTCAAGATGCGCTGAGCAATCCAGCCGAACACCCCCACTAGGGAGCCGCAAAGCGTGGCAATCACCAGCGCCGTTACGGCCCCCTGAGGGCCCACCCATAACATAAGGGCCCCCCACAGTTTGACATCGCCACCGCCCATCACACCCAGAACAAAAAGCACCACCATCAAGGCAATGGCAATCAAACCTATGGCTGCATGCCAACCCACCTGTGTCCACCCCATGCCACTGATCCAGGCGTACACTAGAAACAGCGCCACATACACACCCGTCCATACGTTAGGTAAACGCCGCTGCGACAGGTCTCGGTACGCTAGGAGCAATAACACCGCCCCAGCACATAAAAGAATGAGTGTCTGGAGAAGTGGCATCATGAAGGAGAACCAACGGCCTACTACTTAAGGGGTAGTAGCAGTCGTAATGGACGTGCTAAGGTTTGTAAACGCTGTAAATAAGGATGTATCCAACAAGGCGACAGCCGCTGAAACCGCTGCCACAATCAAGCCGGCCAAAATTGCATATTCAAGCGCACTAACACCACGCTCGTCACGCATAAAGAGTTTGATAAACTTACGCATAAAATTTCTCCGGAAATTTACATGGAACAAACTATAAAAAATCGACCGAAGCACAAAGCCCGGCGCGTTGCCCGCCACCTGCCACGGGGTAAATTAATCTTACACGCCGCTACATTAAGCAAAATGACTTTCTTAAAAAATCAGAAAATTCCTAGATGTTTCTAAGAAAATTTCAGGTTTTTTCTTAGAAGCTCTTAGGTAAATCGCCAGAGCCGGGGGCTTTCCCTAAGTGTTCAAAATAAGACATTTCCCGCCAAACACTGTTACACGCCATACTGCTTGCCGCCGAAACAACTACGCCGACACTTCAAAAAGCAGTGTCGGCGTAGTTACAGCGGTGTTTACAACGACCTAGTTGACGGCCGCAGGCAGGTCCAAGTTAAGATTCAGCCCGCAACCCGACATGGGTATAGGCACTTCGGGAAAACGTTCTAAAAAGGCTTCGCTTTCGCCGATTTGCGTAATGGCGTTAACACCCAGTTTCAGCAAAATATTGCGTTTGTGGGCACTAATCGTTTTTTCGCTTAAGTACAATTTGTGCGCAATGTCAATATTGCGCAGGCCCTGGCGCAACAGCATCAGCACCATCAATTCTTTTTGGGTAAGCAAGTGCATTTTGCCCGTTAAAGCACCAGAGTCACTCTGCGGGGGAAAGCATTGCATTCCGCCAAGCACCATCTGAATCGTGGCGGCTATTGTTTTCTCGTCGCTTAGCTTGCCCAGATAGCCGTTCACCCCCAGTTTCGCAGCCAGCGACGCAAATAACGGGGCGTCCCTGCCTCCAAAGAACAGTATGGGGACATGGCCAACGTCTTTGCGCAGTTGTTGCACGAACACGGCCGGATGCGCCCCCGGCCCTGCCGGATCCATAATGACCAGCTTCAGGTCGGGCACAATGAATTCCTGCGCCTCGTTTGTGCTTTGCGCCTCGTGCACCGTTGATAAGAACCCGGCATCTTTTAGAACGTGACGCAATCCCGCCCTAAAAATTGGCAGTGCATTAATAATTAATATAGTACCCATGCTTCCCACCATAAAAAGCGTTACAACAACGTGCACCGCTTGCGTTACGATGGCTTATCTGCCCTGTGGCGCAGTACTGCAATGAAGCTTTGCAACGCCATAACCCTGGCCAGACCGCCACCTTTTTTAACAACTGGTAATACTACGTACTAATTAGAGCGTATGACCCCCACGAGGCACCGTCAATTAGGGAATATGGCCGATAGAAAAATCCAGGCTAAATAGCCTATGGTTATTTTTTGAAATGTATGGTAATAAAATTATTACCAGTACAAAAGCAAGGTGCAAGCAGCACATTTAAGGTGACAAAAATGGGCATAAGCAGACGGCAATGGCTGAAGAACATCGCATGGGCTTCATTTGCTTATGGCCCCTTTTCGTTCGCAGCTGAAAAATCCGTCCTGCGGCAGGCAGACGACGGGCCATCGGGCCGTTTAAAACAAAACAAAACCCGCCCTGTTATTAATGTAAAGAATTTCGGGGCCAAAGGCGATGGCGCGACCAATGACTATGCGGCCATACAGAAGGCTGTTGCGGCCATTTCAGCAACTGGGGGCGGAACACTGCTTTTCCCAAAAGGGGTTTACCGTGTCAATGAATACAAAATCGGCGGCAAGGCCAGCCCGAACGGAATAAGCGACTTCACCTTCAAAGCCATTGACGGCCTGACCATCGACGGCAACGGCAGCAAAATAGTCATGAAAGGCGGCTGGACGCGCACCGCCGACTACAGCTCGGGGAAACACTCGTACTCGTACGCCAATCAGATAGGTTTTTTATTTTTAGGATGCAGAAATCTGTCGGTTCGCAACCTTGAAGTCGATGGCGGCGCGGCAACCATTAAAAAAGGGGCGGATGGCGTTGTGGAAGGCCGGTCCCATTG
>DATCVA010000078.1:0-4054 GCA_036567205.1 Eoetvoesiella sp.
GAAATGAGCAGTATTAATCCGGTTTTCGTGATGCCCGGCGCGCTTAAAGCCAATGCGGAAAAAATCGCCCAGGGGTTTGTTGCCTCCCTGGTCGGCAGCGCTGGTCAGCTTTGCACCAATCCGGGTCTGGTTATCGGTGTCGACTCCCCGGAGCTCGACAAATTCATTGAAACAGCCAAAGCAGGTGTTACCGCCACCCCGGCATCCACCATGCTTACGCCGGGCATTTACAAGGCCTATCAATCAGGTGTTGCGGAATTAACCGGAAATAAAAAGGTTCAGCTTGTTGCGCGCGGCCAGTCGTCCGAAGCTCCTAATCAATGTCAGGCGACATTGCTAACCACCACCGCCGACGCTTTCATCAAAGATCCTGAAGGCTTGGGCCTGGAAGTGTTTGGCGCCAGTTCAATGGTTATCAAATGCGCTAACGCTGAACAAATGCTGGACATCGTCGAAGCCATTGAAGGGCAACTGACTGCCACGCTGCATCTGGCAGCAGGACAAGACGAAGCCCTGATCGCATCGCTGATTCCGGCACTGGAACTGAAAGTGGGCCGCATTCTGGCCAACGGCTACCCCACAGGCGTTGAAGTAGGACATGCCATGGTTCATGGCGGCCCCTTCCCCGCTACTTCCGACAGCCGGACGACGTCGGTAGGCTCGGCCGCCATCTATCGCTTCTTGCGTCCGGTCTCGTACCAGGACATTCCTGACGCATACCTGCCAGAGGCGTTAAAAAATGGCAATCCATGGGGCGTGCCACGGATGGAAAACAAATAGGCTTTAACCTGGGGGAAAACCCCTGTGCTAAATTAAAAATAAAAGTAAAAGCAGGTCGGGCGCCAATACCCGACCTGCTTTTTAATGATTAAGTAATACGCCCTTGACGAATGGGTGCATGATTCCGCATTTTTTCTATCGGTGCGTCTGAGCCGTGCGTTTTTCAGGCCGCGGCATCGCGCTGTAAAAAGGGCAGCTTATCTTTAATTTCAGCCCATTTTTCATGGTCGGGCAACGGCTCTTTAACTCGCGATATTCGCTTCCACTGTGGATTATTGGCAAGCTCGCGGTTCAGATCAATAAACTGCTTTTGGTCGTCCGGCACTTCGTGATCGCTGACGATGGCGCCAACCGGACATTCGGCTACACAAATAGAACAATCAATACATTCTTCCGGATGTATGACCAGAAAATTGGGGCCTTCAAAAAAACAATCCATCGGGCAGACGCTGACGCAATCGGTGTATTTGCACTGAATACACGCTTCGGTCACTACAAATGTCATTACGTCCTCGTTTGTTTATTAACAGCTGTCTTTACTAACAGCTGCCTTTGAAACTTACACGCCAGGAAGGTCCAAAGCGCACCGGTTCTGTTTGCAGAAATAAAGTTTCAAAACAAAAATTTTACTACAGGCGGTTTGACAGCCCATGTAAAGTCAAGAATAATCACCAAATAATAATAGTTTTCATTCTCGTTAAGGAGGGGGGGGCTGATTTTTAATATCTGGATATAGCAATTTTGACCAACACCGCATTTACCCCTCTGTTACGGCTGGCACAGCGCACTCTGGCTGCAGCCAGCTTTTCATTTATTGGCCTGTTGGGCACATCTCAGGCCTTGGCTCAAGACCTTCCCCGAATGCTGGACACAGCCTACGGCAATGTTCGCGTAGAAGGTTCACCCAAACGGGTTATTGCCCTAAGCGAAAGCGCACTCGACACCGCACTGACCCTTGGTATCCAGCCGGTCGGCGCCGTAGCATCGCGCGGCAGCGACAAGGTATCGGACTACCTGCAAGAAAAAATTCAGAAAATCGGTATAGTCGGTACCGCACGCGAGCTTAATCTGGAGTCTATTCTGGCACTTCAGCCCGACTTGATTCTGGCGCCCAATACAACCAGTAAAGAAATTTACGCCAAGCTCAGTATGCTGGCTCCGACTGTTGTTCCCGCCACCGGCAGCCAGGATGAATGGCAGGCCACTGTGGCGCTTTATGCCGATGCCCTCGGAAAGTCCGAGGCGATACAAACCCGCTTTAAGGATCTGGAACAACGCCTGCAGGCCCTGCGCGCCAAACTGCCAGCGGATCAAACTGTATCGGTTGTACGCTGGAATCCGCAAGGCCCAATGATTATGTCAAGCCAAATATTCACCGGGCAACTGCTAAGCAGTCTGGGCTTTAACAGTTCGGAATTAGCCAACAGTCTGGGAACCAAGCCGCACAGCGATATCCTGAGCCTGGAAAATCTGGGCAAAATCGATGCCGACTGGATTTTCCTGGCCACATTGAATGCCAAGGGCGAACAAACGCTGGATGAAGCACGCAAGCAGCCCGCATTTAATCGCCTTAAAGCCGTCAGTAACAACCACGCTGTAGCAGTGGACGGACAAGTCTGGACCAGCGGCACAGGGCTGCTGGCTGCGGAAGTAATCCTTGGCAATATAGAAAAAGCTCTAGTACCTTAATGGGCCAGGTACTGAACTCGCCGCGCCAAGCGCATGCAACCGCGAAAGCCGCCGTTGCCACAAGCCAATTTGCGCTCAACCGGCACACGTTTTTCACCGTTGCAGCCATCTGCACCGCGGTTTTAGCGCTACTGATTCTGTGCAGTTTAATATTTGGCGCCGGCGACACTACGCCTGTCGGCTCGTTACGGGCCTTGTTTGGACAGGGCGACGCGGAAGCACAATTCATTGTCGCTGAACTGCGCTGGCCACGGACTTTGCTGGGTCTTCTCGTTGGCTCGGCATTGGGCTCTGCTGGCGTCGTCCTGCAAGCCGCTACCCGTAACCCACTGGCGGAGCCAGGCTTGTTAGGTGTCAGCGCGGGCTCCGCCTTTGCCGTGATATTGGCAATTAGCCTTGGCGCCGGGGCAGCCACCTTGCATCTGGGCGTCGCTATCGGCGGAGCGCTGGTGGGCTGCCTGCTCGTACTTTTGGTCACGCAACTGCGTGGCGTCGGAAATGATCCGGTACGGCTGGTGCTTGCAGGCGCGGCATTTTCCAGCATTCTTACGGCCATCAGCACGCTTATTTTGCTGCACGACCAGCGCAGCGCCGACGAGATTCGTTTCTGGATTATCGGAGCCCTTGGCGGGCGTTCGATTGACACGCTTATCGGCAGCACCCCGGGACTAATTATTGGCCTGTTGATTTTGCTTCCGGCAGTAAGGCCGCTGGCCGCCCTGGCCCTGGGCGAGCATATCGCTACCGGCCTTGGCCACCGCCCCAAAGCCACACGGCTACTTGCCTTGAGCAGCGTTGCCATTCTGGTTGGAACCGCAACCTCGGCCGCGGGCCCCATTGCCTTTGCAGGTTTGATTGTTCCCTTCATTGCCCGACGGTTTGTTGGCCCGGACATCCGCCGCACCCTGCCATTGTCCTTGTTGATAGGTCCGGCCCTTATTCTTTTTGCCGATATTTTGTCCCGCCTTGTGGTCAGACCCTATGAACTGCCCATCGGAGTAGTCACCGCTTTTGTGGGCGCACCGATGCTAATCGCAATCATACGCAGCCATCGCTTACCAAAACTCTAAATGTCTATTGCCCACACTTTTTCGCCCTCGCAATCGATGTCCATCCCGCATGGGTATTGGCTGCTACGAGTGGGGGCATGGCGGTTTTTGGCACACCGCCGAGGCTGTCTTAGCGCGCTGATACTGGCGCTGGCAATAGTCGGCATCAGCTCGGCCAGCCTGGCTTTTGGCACTGCAAACTTATCGCCTCTACGCGCATTGCTGGCCGTTTTCGGCCACGGCGAACCTATGCACCTGTTCCTGATCCAGGAACTTCGACTGCCACGCCTTGCGGCTGGTTTGCTAACGGGAGCAGCGCTGGGCATGGCAGGTTGCTTACTGCAGACTCTGGCACGCAACCGGCTGGCTACCCCCGGCCTCATTGGCATCGATGACGGGGCCACCGCCTTTGCAGTCGCCTCCATTGTGGCCATACCCATCAGCCTGGCCCCGTCGTTTCTTGCCTTGACCGGCGCGGCCACGGCCGCCGCCCTGGCTTTCGGGCTAAGCGGCGGGACGGGTTCACGCGGCTATCG
>DATCVA010000079.1:0-12324 GCA_036567205.1 Eoetvoesiella sp.
AGGGCTGGCGGCCCGGTCAAGCAGTAAGGCAGTAAGTAACGCCAGTGTGGCAGGCTAAATATTTTATCGGGCTGGTCAAGCATGTGTCTTGCTCGATGTTTTCGTAGGTATAGAGCATCTGGCCAGACCAGAAGTGGTTGCCGGTCAGATAAAGAGAGGCACAGGAAATGGCACAAACTATTGCGGAAAAGATTCTAGAGACGCACCGGATCAATGATAAAGACCGCGTGGAACCAGGAAATGTAGTTCGCGCAAAGGTGGATCTTGTCTTGCTTAACGACGCTAATGGTCCGGTTGCGTTCCGTCATTTTGCCAATATGGGCGGAGGCAAGGTCATTTGTCCCGAAAAGGTTGCGCTGGTGTGCGACCATTTTGCGCCCGCTCCTAATGCGGCGGGAGCTCGGATGCTGGGGGATATGCGGCGATTTGCGCGCGATAAAGGCATAGAGCATTTCTACGATGTGGGCAAAGGGGGAATCGAGCACACGCTAATTCCAGAGCTCGGTCTTATTGGACCTGGCGATTTGATTGTGGGCGGAGATTCGCACACAGGAACGGCGGGCGCATTCAATGCTTTTGGCATGGGAATGAGTTGGGCGGGGATGGCGGCAATAATGGTGCTGGATGAAACCTGGTTCCGTGTGCCGGAGTCCATGCGTTTTCATCTGCACGGGAAAAAATCGCCTTACGTTACGGGAAAAGACGTGATCTTGCAGGTGCTTCAGAAAATTGGGGTGTATGGCGCTTTGTACCGTTCCATGGAGTTTGGCGGACCCGGTATTGCCGAATTCAATATTGATGAGCGCATGGCCATTTGCAATATGGTCGTTGAAGCCGGCGCTAAAACCGGTATTGTCGAGGCCGATGAAATTACGCGGGCCTGGGCACAGGCAACATGCAAGCGTCCGTGGACAATGGTTAACGCAGACGCCGATGCCCAATACTTCTCGCGCCACGATATTGATTTGAGTCAGATGCGCCCAATGGTAGCCAAGCCGTACTCACCAGAGAATGTTGTTTCGCTGGATGAAGTCAGTGGTATTCATGTCGATCAGGTATACATGGGTAATTGCGCAAATGGCACCATTACCGACCTTCGGCAGATTGCCAGCATCCTGAAAGGACGAAAAATTGCCGAAGGGACCCGAGCCATCATCGTTCCAGCTACTCAGAAAATTTACAAAGAGGCGATGGACGAGGGCTTGATAGAGCAGTTTATTGATGCGGGCGCTGCTGTCAGTACGCCCACCTGTGGCGCCTGTTTTGGTGGCCATAATGGCGCCATGGATGACGGCGAGGTTGGCTTTGCCACCATCAATCGAAATTTTAAGGGGCGTGCCGGCCACGCGGGTGCACAGGTTTATTTGGGAAATTCCTATGTCGCCGCCGCCACGGCTGTTGCTGGCGAAATAATCGACCCGGCAAAACTTTAAGGAGCGCTCAAAATGATACTTAAAGGCAAGGTGCATAAATTGGGCGACAGCGTTGATACGGACGTGATGATTCCGGGGCGCTATCTATCTTTGTTGAATCCGGCCGATATTGCCAAACACATCTTTGAGGAGGTTGACCCGGGGTTTGTCGATCGCGTAACTCCTGGCGACATGATTGTTGCCGGCCAGAACTTTGGTTCTGGCTCGGGACGCGAGCAGGCGCCATTCGGGCTGAAGGCCCTTGGCATCAGTTGTATTGTGGCGGCAAGCTTCTCGCGTACTTTCTACCGTATGGCGATCGACCTTGGACTACCTATCATGATCAGTCCCGAGGTTGCCGCGGCGGCTTGCCAGGGGCAGCCCATTGAGGTCGATACCCACACCGGCAAAGTGGTGCTGGACGGAAAAGAGTTCCATGCTGAACCGCTGCCTGGCTTCATCCAGGAAATTATTGATATGGGGGGCGTTACCGAGTGGGTGAAGCAGGAAGTCGTCCGCCGTCAAGCCTCATAAAGTTAAGGGACGGACCATGCGCTATTTGTACTTATTTATTGCAAGGCTGATGTTGGGCTTTGCCGGCGTGCTTATGTTCGGCGTCAATGCCAGCGCCACGGCCCAGACTGGTCAGTTTCCCACTAAGGCCGTTCGAATCGTTGTCGTCTACCCCCCGGGAGGCGGGATCGACCTTATCGCCAGAACGCTGGCAAGGCACTTGAATGATCTGTGGCAGGTGCCGGTGGTCGTTGAAAACCGAGCCGGCGCGGGCACCACTTTGGGAAGCGCCGATGTGGCGAAATCGGATGCCGATGGCTACACATTATTAATGACGGATGTTAGCTTCGCCATTGCGCCCAGCTTATATAAAAGTCTTCCCTACGATGCGATCAAAGATTTTTCGCCTATTAGCCTTATCAACCTGGTGACTGACATTATGGTTGTTAATCCCCAGGTGCCAGCCAACACAGTTCAGGAACTGGTTGCGCTGGCCAAGAAGGAGCCCGGGAAATTGGTGTATGCGTCAGCGGGCAATGGCACGTTGAACCATCTGTCGATGGAAATGTTCAAGTCAATGACAGGCACTCAAATGGTTCATGTGCCCTACCGGGGCGCGCTGGCGGCACTGAATGATGTGATTGCAGGGCGTGGGCAGGTCTATGTTGGCGCGCTTGTTTCAACCGTTCCGCAGATCAATGCGGGCAAGCTTAAGGCGATTGCCGTTACGGGTTCGCACCGGTCCGAGTTGTTGCCTGATGTGCCTACGGTAATGGAGTCCGGTCTGCCAAATTATGACATTGCATCATGGTATGGCTTGCTGGCTCCTGCGGGCACCCCTGCAGCGATTATCGAACAAATCAATCGCGAGGTCGTTAAGATTGTGAGCCAGCCAGAGTTTCGCCGACTGCTGGTTGACAATGGCAATGAGCTGGTTGCGAGCACTCCGAAAGAGTTCGCCGAGTTCCTTGATTCCGAAATCGCCAAATGGCACAAAGCGGTCGTTAGCGCTGGAGCCAAGGTCGATTGATCGTTTTTCCAGTGCCTATAACAAACTAAGGAGTTGCCTTGAAGCAATTTCGACTTCCTGCCGTATTCATGCGTGGCGGCACCAGTAAAGGCTTGATGTTGCACAGGCGAGACCTTCCGGACGAGCGCAGCTTATGGGATCGGATTTTCCTTCAGGCAATGGGTAGTCCGGACCCCTACGGGCGTCAACTGGACGGCATGGGAGGGGGCGTTTCTTCCTTATCCAAAGTGTGTGTCATTGGTCCTTCCACACATCCCGACGCGGACGTGGACTACACTTTTGCGCAAGTGCTGATCAAGACGTCGCATGTTGATTATCAGCCCTTATGCGGCAATATGTCGGCCGCTGTCGGCCCGTTTGCTGTTGACGAGGGTCTGGTCGACGTGGCGGGCGCCCGCGCGGCCATCCGTATCCACAATACGAACACGAAGAAAATTATTGTGTCGCACTTTGACATGGACGATGGATTCGCCGCGGTAAATGGGGATTTCGAAATTCCTGGCGTTGCGGGTACAGGGTCACCCTTAAGACTGGACTTTCTTGATCCTGCCGGGGCGTCCACGGGTAACTTGCTGCCGACAGGGCAGGTTATTGAAACGCTTGATATACCGGGAATGGCCAGCATCGAAGCCTCGATGATCGATGTCAGCAACGCTTGTGTGTTCGTGCGCGCTGCCGATTTGGGCATGGCGGGCACCGAAAGTCCGGCCGAAATAGAAGACAATCAGGCTTTGATGGCGCGTTTGGCGGCTATTCGCATTGCAGCTTCGATTCGCATGGGGCTGGCCCCTGATGCGGCGCGCGCGGCGGAACGGACCGCAATCCCTTTTATTGGCTTTGTTGCACCGCGCTCTTCATTCCTGACCTTGGCCGGACATAGTGTAGATGCCACCAAGGTGGACTTGGTAGCCCGCGTCATCTCTAACGGACAGCCCCACAGGGCGCTGCCGCTTGGGGTTTCCATGTGCATGGCTGCGGCGGCTCGGATGGAAGGCAGTATTGTTCATGAAGTAGCGCGGCCACCAGCCAGTCCGCAAGAAGATCTGCGTATCGGCATGCCATCGGGGGTGCTCAATGTTGCGGCCGATGTCCAGCGCAGTAATGGATCGTGGCACGTGATCAGAGGCGGCTTTTATCGTACGCAACGGCGCTTGTTTGAAGGGACTTTGCTGATACGCGGTTAAGCCTGGCAAGCTTGCCGTAATCTGTTCTGTTTTGCCTCCCTTCACAAGAGAAAGGCGGCCTCATTCTTCTACGCGACTTTTGTGTATTCCAAGGTGTGCTGTTTTAGTCGTTCTTCGTCAATCGTGATGCCCAGGCCGTGGCCTGTGGGAACGTCAACATGGCCGTCGCGCACAACGAAGTCAGTTTCCGGCACAAGCGGATCGGGTGCCGTGGTATTTAATCCAAACAGAAACTCGCCCGCCCCGAACATTCGGCGGGCCGGGATGCTGGTATAGAAATGTGCGGCGGCGGCAGCTTCAAGCTGTGATTGCACAGCCAGACCGCCGCAATTGAGCATGATGTTGGCAGCTTCGGCAACGGCGGCGATCTTGCGTGCTGCAGTCAGGCCTCCCACTTTATAGAGTTTGATGCAAAAGGCATCGACGGCTTGCGCTTCAGCCAGGGAATAGGCGTCTTGCACGGTGAAGACACCTTCGTCCGCCATTAATGGAACACCAGCGCATTCGCGTCGAATAGCTGCCATGCCCTTCAGGTCGCGCCTGGCAATGGGCTGCTCAACATAGCCCAGATCCAGCGGACGTAAGGCATGGATCGCCATAATAGAGTCAGCGACAGACCAGCCGGTGTTTGGGTCAACGCCGATCACGATGTCGTCTCCAACCGCGCGCCGCACCAGCTCAAAATTTTTGACGTCTTGTCGCCAGCCTTTGCGATCAGCGGCTTTCAAGCACAGAACTTTGATGCCAAACTCAAAGACCGCTCGAGAGGCTTCTTCAACCATCACGTCAGGATCGTCGGCCAGGCTAACAGACCATTCAAGAGGAATGCGGGGCTGACAGTTGCCGCCGATTAAGTTGTGAACGGGAACCTTCAGCGCTTTTCCCAGGGCGTCATATAGGGCAATGTCCAGCACGGCGCGGGCTGCGGGGTTTCCGGCCAAACGCAGATCGAACATTTCGTTAATGCTTTCAATATCGTATATCTGCTTCCCGAGTAATGCCGGGCCGTAGATGTGGGTGATGGCGGCAACGACGCTATGGGTTGTGTCAGAAACGAAATGTCCGGGTGAAATGGGGCGGATCTGGGCGCATCCGACGACGCCATCCGCATGGATTTTGACCAGAACCGGCTTGCCCAGAACACTGGACGAGGGGCCCGTGTCATACACTCCGCTGGAAAAAATGCGTTTCACCCGGACAGGAATATCTGTGACGAAGATTTCGATGCGATCGATCATAACTTTATTGCCCTATAAGAAGCGTGCTATTGGTAAGCCCGGCCTTGGCCTGTTTCGAGAGAATTCGGTATGCCATTCATTACACGGGTGAGCGTTAATTCAATTTCAGGTTCAGCTCTTTGATAAGGTTTCCCCATTTGACATTCTCTTGAGCAATGAACTTGGTGAATTCAGCAGGCGAATTAGGAACAATCTCAAAACCCATCTTGGTAAGCTGGCTTTGAACTTCCGGTACTTTAAGAGCAATCAGGACTTCTTTATTGAGCCTGTCTACGATGTTTTTTGGGGTCTTCGCGGGGGCGACAATTCCAAACCAGGTGATTACTTCAAACCCCGGGTAGCCCGATTCCGCAATGGTGGGGACGTCTGGTACGACCGGCGATCGTGTCAGTCCGCTGACAGCAATAGGGCGCAGTTTTCCGTTCTGCACGCTAGGCAGCAGGCCCGAGATGCTTGACATCATCATATTAATGCGCCCGCCGAGAAGATCCACCAACGCGGCCGCGTCACCTTTGTAGTGAATTGGGTTGATGTCAATTTTTGCTGCCTTCTTGAATAGTTCCATAGACATATGGGGCGACGATCCTATTCCCCCGGTCGAATAATTGAGCTGCCCGGGATGGGCTTTTGCATAGGCGACAAGTTCGCTAAGGCTTTTGACGGGAAGAGAGGGGTTAACGACCATTAGAAGCGGGTTGTGCACCACTCGGACAACGCCCGTGAAATCTTTGATTGGGTCGTAGCCAACATCGGGATACAGATACGGCGCCACCGCATGTGTGGTTTGAACGGCCAGATAAAGCGTATAGCCATCTGGAGCCGACTTGGCGACATAATTGGCGCCAATCGAGCCGCCTGCGCCGGCTCTTGTCTGGACGACGACCGATTCCTTCAGTTGTACGCCAAGTTGTTGTGCAATGATGCGGGCGACAGAGTCCGTTGGGCCGCCGGCGGTGAAGCCCACCACCAATGTAATAGGTTTCGAGGGGTAAGGTTGCGTCTGAGCTTGCGTGCCCGACAGTAGTAAAAAAGACAGCCCCAAGACGTAAAGATATTTGAGTCCTGACATTTTATGTCTCCAGTTAGCTATGACACGGGTTTAGTGCCGGTGGGCAATTAGTGGCTTGCCAATAACATTTCACTGCCTTTTTCTGCAATGGCCATGGTAGGTATGTTGGTGCCGGACGACGGAAGGGTGGGGCAAATCGATGAGTCGATAATGCGCAAGTTTTTTATTCCGTGTACGCGCAGTTCGGGATCGACAACCGACATGCTGTCGGCCCCCATCTTGCATGTGCCGACCATATGCCAGGATGTTTGAAGGGTTTCGCGAACATAAGCAAGCATTTCATCGTCGCTGGTAGTGTCCGGGCCCGGGCGGGTTTCCCGTATGACCAGTGGCCGTAGTGCAGGCATGGCGGCAATTTCACGCCCGATCTTCATGCCACGCAGGAATAATTTTGCATCGTCGTCGTTTGATAAGTAACGCGGATTCATACTCGCCTGCTGAAGCGGATCGTTGGACTGTATATGCACGTAGCCTGTTGATTTCGGCTGCAGCGTAGTAACACCGAAAGTGAAGCCTGAATACATATCCATGCCGGTGCCCGGTGTGCGGGCATATCTGTCGCCGCCCGACAGGGGTTGCAGGCGCAATACCAGGTCAGCTTGCTTCAGGCCAGGATCGCTGCGGTAGTTCATTTGTGCTGTAGAGGACGAAATTGACAGCAATCCCTTGCGCTGGAAAATGAATTTCAGTCCCTCTTGCGCTTTGCGTAAAGGACTGCGAAGCACATCGTTGACGGTTATAGGCTTCGAGCATTCGAATGTAATACGCGTATTGGGGTGGTCGCGAAGGTTTTCGCCGACGCCCGGAAGGTGGTGAACAACTTTGATTCCGTGTTTATGCAAGATGTCTTCATTGCCAATACCAGAAAGCTCCAGAATTTGCGGTGTTGCCAATGGCCCGGTGCTAAGGACGATTTCCTTGCGTGCGCGTACCCGGATTGCGGCTCCGTTGACGATGAGCTCCACGCCGGTTGTCCGCTTGTCCTTCAGCAGCAGCCGGGACACCGTGGCTTTGGTAAGTATGGTCAGGTTGTGGCGTTTGCTGGCTGGTTTAAGGTAGCCAGCTGCCGAATTGTTGCGCAACCCTTTTCGGGTTGAGTATTGCAGGTAAAAAACGCCTTCATAGCTTCCGTCGTTGTAATCGGAAAGCTCGCGATGGCCTGCCTGCGTGCAGGCTTTGACGAAAGCCTCGGAAAGAGTATCGAATTTGTCAAGGCGGGTGCACCGAATAGGCCCCGCCCGGCCGCGCAGGGCGGGGTCTCCTTCAGGAAAGTCTTCCATTCTTTTGAATACGGGCAGCATGTCGGCATAACCCCAGCCTTTGCATCCCAGGTTTCGCCAATGATCATACTCAGCGGGATCGCCGCGTGCGAAAAGGTTGCCATTGATGGAGCCCGATCCACCTATTACACGGCCGCGGGTCCATCGTTGCGGCTTGCCATTAAGGTATTCCTGAGGCTCGGTCT
The DNA here is from genome assembly GCA_036567205.1 of Eoetvoesiella sp. Classification (GTDB taxonomy): domain Bacteria; phylum Pseudomonadota; class Gammaproteobacteria; order Burkholderiales; family Burkholderiaceae_B; genus DATCVA01. The sequence continues at coordinate 7,912 of DATCVA010000079.1, forward strand.
TGTATGGCCAGGTTACTGTTTCATTGTTTAATAAATTGACAACAAGAAGCGGGACTTTGATGTTGATGTTGTTGTCGCGCCCCCCGGCTTCTACCAGCAACACCTGGTAACGGCCATTGGCGGACAGTTTTTCGGCTACGACGCAGCCTGCACTGCCCGCGCCACAAATAATGAAGTCGAATTCTGCATTTAAGGGCAACGATTCTACGTACATTGCAACTGCGCTCCTGAACTTGCTCGAACAAAGGAAGCTGCGGAAATTTGGTTTGCTTTACTCTGGATTTAGGTAACGCAACTTGTGGCGTGAATGCCTTTTTGTTTTGGAAGTTTGGCTGACTTTAACTATTACGACCAATAATATTTATGAATTCTATGATCGTAAAAGTGAATACTGATTAACAGTTGCCGTTCTGCGTTCTGGTTACTTTCTTTTTTCACTATATGAATAAGTGCTGGTGTAATGCGGAAATATTATTTTATGTAATTGTTGGCCGAGGCTACCATACAGTTAAAAATCATAGAAAATTCCCTTCGGTATAAAACGCGACAGACGGCATGGTTGCAGGAGGTTGTGCATGATCCCCGATTATCAGCTTTTTATTGACGGCAAATGGAGGGATAGTTCAAGCGGCGAAACGTTTGCAGCCGTGAATCCTTTCAATGGAAAAGTTTGGGCCAGAATTCCAGCGGCGACGTCGGCTGATGTTCAGGCTGCGGTGGCGGCGGCTCGCCAAGCATATGAAGAAAAATGGCGAATTACTACCGGTATAGAGCGGGCGCGCCTGCTTAACAAGCTTGCTGATTTGCTGGAAAAGAACGCCGATCCAATAGCCTTGCTGGAAAGTACCGATAACGGTAAAACTATTCGTGAAACACGAGCTCAAATGTTTTATGTTGCACGAATTTTCCGATTTTTTGCCGGCTATGCCGATAAGGTCTGGGGCGCTGTAATACCGCTGGATACCCGCGACGTGTTCGATTATGTTGTACGTGAACCTTACGGGGTTGTCGGTATTATTACCGCATGGAACTCGCCGATTGCCTTGCTTGGCAATAAGCTGCCGGCAGCGTTGGCCGCCGGTAACTGTGTCGTCATAAAGCCTTCCGAGCATGCCTCGGCAACCACGCTGGAATTCTGCAAATTAATAGAAGAAGCTGGCTTCCCGGCTGGTGTTGTCAACGTCGTAACCGGCGATGTTTCAATCGGTCGTGCACTGGTGGGCGGTGGGGGGATCGATAAAATCAGCTTCACGGGAAGCGGCAGGGCGGGGCGGGAAATAGCTGCAACAGCTGGCAAACAACTGATCCCCGTTACTCTGGAGCTGGGAGGGAAATCGCCTAATATAATTTTTGAAGATGCTGATTTGGATAAAGCCGAGGTTGGCGCCCTGGCTGGCATTTTTGCTGCAGCGGGCCAGACCTGCATTGCAGGGTCACGCTTGCTTGTTCAGCGCCCTGTGTACGAACAAATGATCAGGCGTTTAAGCGAACGCGCCCAGAAAATCGTACTGGGTGACCCGACCAGGCTAACTACTGAAATGGGAACCGCTGCCAACGAGCCACAATTTAACCGGATTCTCGAGAGTATCTCGGCTGGGCAAAAAGAAGGGGCGCGACTGGTTACGGGCGGAGCACCGGCCAGGCAGGGGGAGCTTGCAAACGGGCTATTCATTCAGCCGACTATTTTTGCCGATGTGGATAATAAGATGCAGCTTGCACAACAGGAAATATTCGGGCCTGTTTTATCGATGATTCCATTTGACAGCGAAGAAGAAGCTTTGAAATTGGCCAACGACACCTCGTTTGGCCTGGCAGCAGGCGTCTGGACCCAGGACATATCTCGGGCGATGCGACTGACACGTGAATTGCGCAGCGGCGTCGTGTGGGTCAACACTTACCGGATGGTTTCCGCACAAGCTCCTTTCGGTGGCGTAAAAGAAAGTGGTTTTGGGCGTGAGCGCGGGGAACAGGGGCTGTTGGAATTCACCGTCAGCAAGAACGTAATGATCGACTTTTCAAACGAGATCCGTGATCCGTTCGCCATTAAGTCTTGACGCAGGCATGCGCGATTTAAATAACCGGTGAAATCAGCGGGGCTCCGCGAAAATGGAGTTCGGCATTGTCCAGAAAGCGTTGCACAGAGGCCTGAATCGCCTCAGGGGAAATACCACCAATATGTGGGGTGAGTATTGCGTTGTCGAACTTCAGTAATTCAGCGGGCGGGGCGGGCTCATTTTCATACACATCCAGGGCTGCAGCCATGATACGGCCGTCCTGCAGGGCATCAGCCAATGCCTTGGTGTCCACCAGAGTGCCGCGCGCAATATTGACCAGTACGCCTTGCGGCCCAAGGGCGGTCAGCACCTGGGCATTAATGATGTGATAGGTGGCCTTTCCGCCGGGCGCGGCAACAATCAGGAAATCGCACCATTTAGCCAGGCTCAAGACATCTTCGAAGTAACGATAACTGCATTGTGCGCGCTGGGTACGGCTGTGATAGCCGATTTCCATCTCAAACCCGCCTGCCCGCCGGGCTATTTTCTTGCCAATGGCGCCTAATCCCAATATGCCGATACGGCGGCCCGAGACTTGTGGCGGGCGTGGAATATCATCGCGCCACATGCCGTGGCGCACGCCGGTGTTCAAGTATGGCAAGCGACGTACGGCCGCCAGAAGCAGCATCATCGCGTGATCAGCGACACAGCCATCGTTTGTGCCCGCCGCATTGGCAACGGAAATACCCCGTTCACGAGCCCGATCCAGGGCGATATGCTCGTAGCCAACGCCTACACTGCAGATAAGTTCCAGCTTGGGCAGGGCATCAATTTCACAAGAAAGCAGTCCGGTTGTGCCATTAGTCAATACGATACGGATGTTCGCGCCGTGAGCGGCAATCTGGGCTGCGCCGTTTGAACGATCGGCGCCTGACTTGTCGTTCGGCGCGTAAAGCATATCGAACTTTTCGGCGACCAGCGCTCGATGCTCTTCGGAAAGAAAAATCAGAACAAGTAATAGTGGTTTCATAGTCCTGTTGAAATTCAGCTGGCGCCGTAGTATGAGTATTAGTCAATAATTCGCCTTGCAACCGGTTATTATCGTTGCCCGTCGTGCACCGAAATCTGATCAACGCGAAGGCCTCCCAAGCGTTCATGTATTCGCGGGCCCGTACACATTGCTAAGGCATATAGCAGCTCGTCTGGGCGGGGACTATCACCGACGCTGACCTCCATGGTATTGAAATGGCTGCGCACGTAGCTGGCCTCGATATGATGTAAGGGCACATGCAGGCGGCTTCCTGCAGCACCGACGAACTTGCAGGTTGGAACAATGGATTTTGCATTTGAGAGCACGGCCCGCATTGCCCAGCCACCTGCTTCATGCCAAATTGCACCGTGCTCCAGCTCGCCATTGGTGCCAACGATTGCGCCTTTTCCATACGCCTGGATCTTGTCCTTGCCGCCAAGTGCCTGGACCAGCTCGGGAACTAGTGTATTGGCCAGGTCCCGTGCTTCTGTGACGAAGGCCGAGAGTTCTTCGCCCTCGACAAACCGTCCGGCAAAAGGGTTTTGAAGAACAACAGCCACGACACCTAATAGCAGCGGGTTGCTGGCTACGGGGCCGCCTTCGTGATAGACAGTTTCAGTGTTGAGGATCTTCTTGCGAACTTTGATCTGTGACATTGTTACTCCTTCTCTTGACAATGAACCGAGTTTAGAAAGCGTGGATGTTCAGGCGGCCGATTGGCCGGGCTTACGCGGCGCCCCAAATTGCACACCGGCCCATTGCTCAAAATGCCGGATGGGAAATACATTGTCCTTGTCACCGTCGCCCTGGGTGATGGCAAACGCAAGGAATTGGCGTGCCGCGGGACTGACCATCATGGGAGCCCCCAGTCTTTCCGCCTCTTCTATGCAGAGTTTGACATCTTTATGCAACAGTTCTGTGGTGAACCGCAAGGGGAAGTCCCGATGGAGTACACACTGAGGTATGCGCTCCAGGGTTGCAAAGGAACGGCCGCTGGATGCATTGATTACGTCAAGCATGGCCTTGGCATCCAATCCGGCTTTTACGCCGAAAACCAAAGCTTCGCAGCTTGCAATCATGCTGACTGCATATAGCGTGTTATTGATGATTTTCATCGTTTGGCCCAGGCTGGGGTCGGGTCCAAGATAGAAAATATTCTTACCGATAACACGCAAGATGGATTCAACTTCCTTGAAGGCGGCTTCCGGGCCGGCCGGCATAACGGCTAATGTGCCGTGTTCGGCTGCCACAGTACCGCCGCTGACCGGGGAGCCCAGGAAGGCGATGTTGCGGGCCTGAAGCTGATCGGCGACCTCCGTTGCTATGGTGGGTCCGGTCGTGGATAAATCGACGACAATACGCACAGCCGTGCCGTCGATGATGTTACCT
>DATCVA010000080.1:0-8603 GCA_036567205.1 Eoetvoesiella sp.
TATTGGCGACAAAGTTGCGCTGCAAGGCAATATCGACCCGATGGCCTTATTTGGCGGTGAAGCTGCTATACGTGCTGAAACGCGGCGTGTTATTGATGATTTTGGTGCGGTTGGGAACGGCGGCCATGTATTTAATCTGGGCCATGGAATATCGCGCTTTACTCCACCCGAGGCCGTTGAAATTCTTGTCGACGAGGTGCATTCCTACAGTCGGGCAAAACACGGATTATTGCTTTAAATCCGGCGCTAACCGTTTGTTTTTTAGTTGATATATCTAAGTTGTGCACATGTGATACCGCATTGCACAACGCTTTTTGCCATCTTAGTTACACTATTGATTTCGCTTGTAAGCTATTGATAATTAAATGATTTGTTTAAGTAAAAATATATTAAGCTTAAGTTAAGTAATTTCCTCAGTTGCTTTTTATTAGTTATTCATACTTTTTTCCCCAAAGTTATCCACAGGGTAATGGGTGCAACTTACAAACTCGTAAATTCAACCCTTTACCACCCTCAGCAGGAATTACTCACAGCCTTAATGACCGACTGCAATCCACCCGTAAACACCGACCCGACAGTGCATGGTGCACCGCCAGCCAGTTGCCATTGGCTAAGGGTTGCACTCGATGTTCCACTGGCAGGAGTATTCGATTACTGGTCTAGTTGTGCCGCGCCGGTTGGCAGCAGGGTCATTGTTCCGTTCGGGCATCGTAAGCTGATTGGTATCGTAGTCGAATGCCCCAGCAAACCCGCGATCGAACCGGCTGTAGTCAAAGCGGTTGAACAGGTACTTGACGACTTACCCCCTTTGCCCACGGACTGGATGCGGCTTGCATCGTTTGCGGCGCAGTATTATCAGCGCCCTTTAGGCGAGGTCATGCTGCCTACGCTTCCCGCGGGCTTGCGTAAGGTAAGCGCCTATCAGGGAAAGCGATCGGCTGCTGGGCCCGTGCAACGCATTGATAAGCGTGCCGCGCCTAAGGTCGCCGAGGTTATTGCCGATCAGGCTCCGCAGCTTAATGCCGAGCAAGCGGCAGCAGTTAGTGCAATAGACGAACTGCAGGGCTACAAAGCCGTACTGTTGCATGGTGTCACTGGCAGCGGCAAGACCGAGGTTTATTTGCGCGCCGCTGAAAAAGTGTTGGCGCGGGGCCAGCAGGTTCTTTTTATGGTGCCTGAAATCAATCTTACGCCGCAGCTCGAGCAGTCGCTGCGGGCGCGCCTGGCTGCGATTTCGGGTTTAAAAACGCTTGCTGTGCTACATAGCGGCTTGGCCGATGGTGAACGTTTGCGCGCATGGTTAAGCGTACAGCGTGGCCAGGCTCAGGTGTTGCTGGGTACTCGCTTGTCCGTCTTCACGCCTATTCCCAACCTGGGTTTGATCATCGTCGATGAAGAGCACGATACCTCTTATAAACAACAAGAAGGCTTGCGTTATTCCGCGCGCGATCTGGCCGTATGGCGCGCTCACGATCGCCGAATTCCGGTCATTTTAGGGTCAGCCACGCCGTCGCTTGAAACCTGGTATCACGTCGAGCGCGGGAACTATTTAAAGTTGCCGCTCGCCCATCGAGCGCGTTCCGTAGAGCTGCCCGCCGTAAGGCTGGTTGATACACGCCGGCTGGCGATGCAGCAGGGCTTCTCTCCGCAGCTTCTGGAAGCTATAGAAGGCCGGCTGAAGCGTGGCGAGCAATCCCTGATTTTTCTCAATCGGCGCGGGTATGCTCCGGTACTTAACTGTTCTTCATGTGGCTGGGTTAGCCAGTGCCCCCGTTGCACGGCCTACACGGTATTGCATCGCGGCGGCGCCCGCCGCAATTATTTGCAGTGTCATCATTGCGGCTATCAGGCGCCGGTGCCGCGATCTTGTCCGGATTGCGGCGATCAGGATTTGCGGCCTATGGGGCGAGGCACACAGCGTGTCGAAGAGCATTTAGCTGAAATTTTTCCTCAGGCGCGGATTGCACGCATCGATGCTGACAGTACCCGGTTAAAGGGCAGCGCCGCCGCTTTGTTTGCCAAGGTTCATGCGGGCGAGGTCGACTTGCTGGTTGGTACGCAAATGGTAGCCAAAGGGCATGACTTTGCCAATTTGGGTCTGGTTGGCGTTTTAAATGCCGATGCAATGTTATTCGCCCAGGATTTTCGAGCCCCCGAGCGTCTTTTTGCGCAGCTCATGCAGGTCGCTGGAAGGGCGGGCCGGCATGTACAGGGCGGCGAGGTCATCATTCAAACCGATTACCCTGAACAGGCTGTTTATCAGGCGCTGCTGCGTCATAATTATGTAGGCTTTGCACAGTACGGGCTTGCCGAGCGCGAGGCGATAGGGCTGCCGCCTTATGCGTTCCAGGCCCTGTTAACGGCCGAGGCTCGCGAACTTAAGCTGGCGCTGGACTTTCTTGGCCAAGCGCGTGCGCTACCCGAAGCTCATCCTGCCGATTTTCCTACGGCATCGGCCATTACGCTATACGATCCAGTTCCCTTGCGCGTTGTGCGGGTCGCTAATATCGAACGCGCGCAGTTGTTGGTCGAAAGCCATAGCCGGCCTGCATTGCAAGCATTCTTGACTGCCTGGTCGGCTGCATTGCCCAGCCTTGCCCGTGCCACGCGCGTGCGCAGCCTGCTTGAAGTAGATCCTCTGGAGATCTGACCATGTCCTCGTCCAATACGGCCATCGGTTATACCCTGGCGCCAGATTTAAATGCCCGGCAACGTGAAGCGGCGCTGTATCTGGACGGGCCTTGTCTGGTGCTGGCCGGCGCAGGCAGCGGAAAGACGCGAGTCATAACGCAAAAAATCGCTTATTTATTGCGCGAGTGCGGTTATATGGGGCGGCACATTGTGGCGCTGACCTTTACCAACAAGGCCGCGCGTGAAATGAACGAGCGTGTTAAAACACTGGTAGATTCAAAGCTCGCCAAAGGTTTAACCATCAGCACTTTTCACTCGCTGGGCGTGCGTTTTTTACGTGAAGAGGCGCAGCACGCAGGGTTAAAACCGCAATTTTCAATTCTGGACTCGACTGACGCGCTGGCAATTATTCAGGAAATGCTGGTTACGACCGATAAGGGCAGGCTGCGCGCAGTGCAGCAAACCATATCGCTGTGGAAGAACGATCTTATGGATCCGGACGCCGCCGATCAGGCGGCCTCTACACCCAGCGAAGTGGAAGCAGCCAAAATTTACCGCAGCTACAACGCAACGCTGGCAGCCTACCAGGCCGTTGATTTTGATGATCTGATACGCTTGCCCGCTTTGCTGATGGAAACCAACCAGGCGGTCCGCGAGCGCTGGCAGGCTCGCGTGCAGTATTTGCTGGTCGACGAATATCAGGACACTAACCTGTGTCAGTATCGGTTGGTACAGTTGCTGACCGGGCAGCGGGCTATGTTGACCGCTGTGGGCGATGACGACCAGGCCATTTATGCCTGGCGCGGTGCAACAGTCGAGAATCTGGCCAAGCTGACAACCGATTACCCCGAGCTTAAAGTGATCAAGCTCGAGCAAAACTACCGGTCCGTGCAACGGATACTTTCGGCAGCTAACCAGGTCATCAGCAAGAATCCCAACCTTTTCGAAAAAAAATTATGGTCGGATCTTGGAGTGGGGGAAGCAATTCAAGTCACCCCCATGGACAATGACCAGGTAGAGGCCGAGTCTATCGCTATACGTATTTCAGCTGAACGCTTTGAGCGCCGTGCCGAATGGCGCGACTTCGCAATACTGTATCGTAGTAACCAACAGGCAAGAGTGCTTGAGCAGGCCTTGCGCAATGTGCGAATTCCATACACGATTTCGGGCGGGCAAAGTTTTTTTGACAAAGCTGAAATCCGTGACGTTTTGGCTTACTTGCGGTTAATCGCCAACGATGATGACGATCCGGCTTTTATTCGTGCCGTGACCACGCCGCGGCGCGGTATTGGCCAAGTCACTTTGCAAACCTTAGGTCAGTTTGCCGCCGAGCGGCAGCTATCTCTGTTTGCCGCCATTTTTGAAATTGGCGCCACCGAGCGTCTGGCTGCCAAGCAACTCGAGCCGCTGCAAGTGTTCGGTGCGTTTATTCAGCGTATTCAGCAGCGTGCTGGCCGAACTGCGGCGGTACAGTCGGCGACTTCGGTTCAGGCGGCTGCTTCAGCAGAGCCCGCTGGCCAGATTCTGGACGATTTGCTTGGGGCCATTCAATATGAGCGGTATTTGTACGACACTCTTGAAGAGCGGCCGGCTCAGTCCCGCTGGCTGAATGTGTTGGAGCTGACAGCTTGGCTGAAGCGTAAAGCCCAGGAAGATGATTTCAATTTGTTCGAGCTGGTTCAGCATGTAGCCCTTGTGACCATGCTTGAACGAGGTGAAGACGAAGATCCGGATGCCGTCAAACTGTCGACGCTGCATGCGTCAAAAGGGCTGGAGTATCCTCATGTGTACCTGGCCGGGGTCGAAGAGGGTTTGCTGCCGCACAGAGGGCGGGACGAAGAGGACGGCGATCCGGCTAAAGCGGCAGAGTCACTGGCTCAGCGAATCCAGGAAGAGCGTCGTTTGATGTATGTGGGTATTACCCGCGCACGGCGCACCTTGCGCTTAAGCTGGTGCAAAAAGCGCCGCAGGGCGCGTGAAGATGTGGTTTGCGAGCCATCGCGCTTTATCGATGAAATGGGTTTGGCCGATATCAAAATGCAGGAAGATCCTGAGCTGCAAGCATTAAGCCCCAAGCAGCGACTGGGCATGCTTAAAGATCTGCTTAATAAAACAGCTTAATAAAACGGCTTAATAGCAGAAACGGCTACTTTGACGCGACAATGTAAAAAGCCTGCACAAGGGCAGGCTTTCCAACAAAAACTACAGTTCAAGACGAAGTCGTACTAAAGTATCAGGCGGCAGTCAGTTGCGTTTGCTCGGAACGTGCTTCCGTCATCGCATCGTTCACGTCTAATACGTACGAAATAAAGCTCGTCAGAATGCCTTTTGCCGGGGGTAGTATGGACGCTTGCACGTTACGACCCATTTCGTTGCGAACCAGGTTGCGCTCAAGAGAATCTGTTAAACGAGTGTTGCAAGTGATAGTCGACATATATAGCCCCTTAGTAAGATTGGTGTCTCGATGTATTAATTATAGGGTTTACCCTAGATATAAGCAAGGAGTTTCCTAGGGTAAACCCTATAACCCCTAAGTGTGTTGTAAAAATGCATCGCAGGAGCGTTATTCTGTACCCCTCACTTAGGGCACAATGCTTATCTTTAGCCATCGCGATCGTCAATAAAATGTCTTTACGTTCTGCTCCTCTTACTGGGATTCGTGTTTTAGATTTAACCCGCGTGCTTGCGGGGCCATGGTGTACACAAAATCTGGCCGATTTGGGCGCCGAAGTCGTCAAAATCGAGCGCCCGGATGCAGGCGACGACACGCGCGGCTGGGGCCCCCCTTATATTCAGGACGAGAACGGCAATGACACGACTGAAGCAGCGTATTACGCATCGGCCAATCGCAACAAACAATCGGTAGCGCTGGACATTGCTACAGAACGGGGCGCTGAGCTGGTACGGGAACTGGCTAAAAATAGCGATATCCTGGTGGAAAATTTCAAGGTAGGCGGGTTAAGCAAGTATGGTCTCGACTACGAAAGCATCAAAGCCATTAACCCGGCCCTGATTTATTGTTCTATTACGGGTTTTGGGCAGACCGGCCCGTATGCCAGCCGGCCGGGATACGATTTCATGATCCAGGGTATGGGCGGTCTAATGAGCATCACGGGCGAGCGCGATGACCTGCCTGGCGGGGGCCCTCAAAAAGCGGGTGTCGCCGTGGCCGATTTAATGACCGGAATGTATTCCACCGTAGGGATACTGGCGGCGCTGCACGAGCGCACCCGTAGTGGACTTGGCCAGCATATTGATATGGCCCTGCTTGACTGCCAGGTTGCCATGCTGGCCAATCAAAACCTGAACTACATGACTAGCGGCCACGCGCCTAAAAGGGCGGGAAATGCCCATCAAAATCTTGTGCCATATCAGGTATTTGCTGTAGCGGACGGGCATTTGATTGTGGCGGTAGGCAACGAGAGCCAGTTCAAAGCCTACTGCCGGGTTATTGGCCGTCCCGGTCTACCCGACGATATCCGTTTTAAAACCAATTCAGATCGCGTTATAAATCGCGAGATCCTGGTGCCGATGCTGGCCGATGCCATGCAGTCCCAGGCTCGCGATTACTGGCTTGCGGAGCTTGAAAAGGCGGGTGTTCCGGCCGGTCCGATCAATACCATTGACCAGGTCTACCACGACCCGCAGGTGCAGGCTCGTCAAATGCAGCTGAGTCTGCCGCATGCTATAGCGGGCCAGGCGCCTGTTGGGGCCAGTCCCTTGCGGCTGTCCGGCAGCCCGGTCGTTTATCGCCATGCCGCTCCCTTGTTAGGTGAGCATACTGAACAGGTGCTGCGCGATCGTCTGGGTTTATCAGAGGACGAGATTCAAAAGTTGTTGCACAGGCAATAGCCGTGCAAATATGTTTTTTAAATAAGTTCGCCATTCGTGGCGTCGCAGCTCGGAGCAGGAAGGGATGAAAAGTATTAAAACGATAGGTATTGTCGGTGCAGGCGCTATGGGGCGCGGTATTGCGCAAATAGCAGCCCAAGCCGGGTTCAAGGTATTGTTGTTTGATTTAAACGCTCAAGCCGTTGCCGCTGCGCGCGATAATCTTCAGCAAATGTGGGAAAAACTCTCGAGCAAGGGCAAAATTACGCCCATTCAGGCCCAGGAGTCCTTGGCCCGCGTTAACGCATGTACCGACATACAGGACATGAGTCAGGCGCAGTTGGTTGTCGAGGCTATTGTCGAGCGTCTTGATATTAAGCGCGAGCTGTTCAAGCAGCTCGAAGGCATCGTATCACCCGACTGCATACTGGCTTCCAATACGTCGTCGTTGTCGATTACGGCTATCGCAGCGGCATGTGCGAATCCCAGACGAGTGGCTGGTTATCATTTTTTCAATCCCGTCCCGTTAATGAAAGTGGTCGAGATTATCGACGGCTTGCGAACCGACCGCGAAACAGGCGATGTCTTGATGGAATTGGCGCGAAGTATGGGGCATACGCCCGTGCGTGCCAAAGATATGCCGGGCTTTATTGTCAATCATGCCGGACGAGGTATGAATATCGAAGGCTTACGCCTGGCGCAAGAGGCTGTAGCACCGTTTTATCAGGTTGACGCCGTTATCCGCGAGCAGGCAGGCTTTCGTATGGGGCCTTTCGAGTTGCTCGATTTGACCGCGCTTGATGTGTCGCATCCGGTCATGGAGTCGATTTACCAGCAGTTTTATGATGAACCCCGGTTTCGTCCCTCGCCCATCACCGCAGTGCGTTACGCTGGCGGATTGTTAGGTCGGAAGACGGGTGAAGGCTTCTACTCTTATGCCGATGGCAAACAGCAAGTGCCCCAGCAGCCTTCCCCTCCGGCGTTGTCTGATGGGTTGAAAGTTTGGCTTGCGCCTTACCATGCAGTAGGCCATAAGCGGGCTTCAGCGCTGCTTAAGGGCCTGGGGGCAAGCGTGATTGCCAGCGAAACGCCGCCTGAAGACGCGCTGATTGTGGTTACTCCTTACGGTGAAGATACGTCCAGCGTCGTGGGTGCGCATCAGCTCGACGGCGAACGCACCGTCGCTCTGGACACGTTTTTCGGTCTGGAGCAGGGCAGGCGGCGGGTTGTCATGTGTTCGCCTGCTACTTCTTCGAAGTGGCGCGATGCGGCCCATGCGTTATTTGCTTCCGATGGTACGGCTGTATCGATTATTGACGATTCGGCCGGTTTTATCGGGCAGCGCATGGTTGCCACGATTGTGAACGTGGCTTGCGACATTGCACAACAAACCATTGCCACCCCTGAAGACATCGACCTGGCCGTGTCGCTTGGCCTGGGCTATCCCAAGGGCGGGCCGCTGAGCATGGGGGACGGTTTAGGCGCCGCGCATATCCTGGAGATTCTACGCACTATGTATCGTGTAACGGGCGACTCGCGTTACCGTGCCAGCTTGTGGCTGCAGCGCCGTGTTCAACTGGGGTTGTCGCTGCGCGCAGAGCCGGCCTGCCGGGCGCGTTAAGTCCTGGTTAACAGGCACGACTTGCTTGTCGTGCCTGTGCCGGCTTCAGATGAAAAAACCGCTTGTCACACCAAGGTGACAAGCGGTTTTTTTAATTGGCAGGCTGTGCTGCCAATAGCGGCTTAAGTACTAATTACTTGACTGCTTGAACCATGTACTGAACAGCGGCTTTGATCTCGTCGTCGGAGGCTTGCGAACCGCCTCGGGGAGGCATAGCGCCTTTACCATGAATGGCCACTTGCACCATGGTGTCGATGCCCGTTGCGATAAGCGGATCCCAGGCGGCCTTGTCGCCGAGCTTGGGCGCACCCGCAACACCGGCCGCATGGCAGGCAAAGCACACCGATTTGTATAGCTTTTCGCCGGCGGGATCAATGGTAGCTTCAGCTGAAGCAGCGGGTGCTGGCGCTGGTGCAGCCGGTTTAGCAGCTTCTGGGGCAGGGGCGGCCGCCACGGCAGGAGGGGCTGTTGCCGCAACTGCTGGCTTGGCTGCTTCGGCCTTGTCTTGGGCAGCGGGTTC
>DATCVA010000081.1:0-6093 GCA_036567205.1 Eoetvoesiella sp.
AAAAGCACTGCCAGTCAAACCCGCCATAAGCAGGCCAGCACCCAGCACACCCGCAGTAATAGCACGTTGAATTTTGGTTGTCGTATTGGCGAAAAAATTAAATAACATATTAATTCCTGATTACTGAGCCGCTTTGGGCACGGTTGAGACGGGTGCAGCAGATGGCGCAGGCGCTGCTTCCGGGTCGTCGTAGCTTGGCAGAGCATTCTCTTCGTAGTTGGGCAGCTCGGCGCCAGAGTAGGGAGCTTCGGCATCAACATTCATGCCCCGTACCAGTGCTTTGCGCCGTTGCAGGTAAGCATCGCGAATGAAACTGTACTTATCTAGCGCCGTTCTGTTGACAAGATCGTCGGCAGTAAGAAGGCTTGCACGCAAATCAATGACGCCTAGCGCCAGAATAGAATTGCGCACCGGCACGTCTTCGATCGTCATAACCGCCGTGAAACTCGACAGCCCCGTTGCCAGCGACGTCGCTGTGCCTACACCATCGCGCACCGTGCTGGAACCCAGGAATGGCAAGACCACATACGGGCCTGAATCAAAGCCCCAAACGCCCAGCGTTACGCCGAAATCATTAACAATGCGCTTCGACCCGTTCATGGAAGCGACGTCTATACAGCCTCCCAGCCCCATGGTTGAATTAAACAAGATTCGCCCGAGGGTATTGATGCCGTCAGGGATGCGGCCTTGCAGAAAACTGTTGAATCCAGACCAGACATCGCCCAGATTGTTGAACATATTGTGAATACACGTGCGCACAGGCTGTGGCGTAACTGTTTCGTAACCTTTCGCTATTGGTTTAAGCACGGCGCGGTCGACGGTGTCGTTAAAAGCGTACATGCTGCGGTTATAGCCCTCCCATGGGTCGTTCGGGTTGGGGTTGGGCACGCTGGCGCAACCGGCGGCAACGGCGGTCAGGGCCAATGCGGGAACCAGGCGAGACAACCGTTTAAGCGGGGCGGGCGCTGCGGCACAGGCCATGGCGCTGCTATCGGCAGTAAATGTATTCATAGCGTTTGCTTCTTCTTTATCTTTATTTGGTATTCGTGTTTTTGTCCGAACCGGCACTGCTGGTGCCGCCGTCGCTGGCCGAGTTGTACAGGAACTTGCTGATTAGTTCCTCTAATACGACAGCGCTTTGGGTGTATTGAATAGCACCGCCCTCGGTCAGCATTTTATCGTCCCCGCCAGGGGTAATGCCTATGTATTGTTCGCCCAGCAAACCCGACGTCAAAATAGATGCCGACGAATCATTGGGGAATTTATACTGCTCTTCAAGGTCCATCGTGACTACGGCTTGAAACAATTGGTTATCAAAGCCGATGCCCGAGATACGCCCCACCACGACGCCGCTGCTTTTAACCGGCGCGCGAATTTTCAGGCCGCCCAGATTATCGAAGTGAGCCGTAACCTGATAGGTCGGCGCAAATGAGAAAGTGCTTAAATTGCCGGCCCGCAGGGCCAGAAACACCAGGGCGATGGCGCCTAGCAGTACAAAGAGCCCGACCCAGAAATCGGTTTTTTCACGCGTCATGATAATTCCGTCGTTAATTACTAAACATTAGGGCGGTAAGCAGGAAGTCCAGGCCTAATACGACCAGCGCGCCGGCAACCACCGTGCGTGTTGTGGCCCGGGCCACGCCTTCTGGCGTTGCCTTGGCGTTCCAGCCTTCATAAAGGGCGATAAGGGTAACGGCGATGCCAAAAATCAGGCTTTTAATAACGCCGTTCAGCACATCGTTAAACACGTCGACGCCATTTTGCATTTGCGACCAGAATGACCCGGGGTCGATGCCGATCATGAGCACACCCACTACCCAGCCGCCAATCACGCCCACCATAGAAAATACCGCAGCCAGAATCGGCATGGCAATAACGCCGCCCCAGAAGCGTGGCACCAGCACGCGGCGGATGGGGTCAACCGCCATCACTTCCATGGCGGCCAGTTGTTCGCCCGCTTTCATTAAGCCGATTTCAGCGGTCAGCGAAGTGCCGGCGCGCCCCGCAAATAGCAGCGCTGTTACTACTGGGCCCAGCTCGCGTACCAATGAAAGAGCCACCAGCAGGCCAAGCGCCTCTTCAGAGCCATAGCGATTAAGGGTGTAGTAGCCTTGCAGTCCAAGGACAAAGCCGACGAACAGGCCCGAGACCGCAATAATCAGCAGAGAATAATTGCCAATAAAGTGGATTTGCTGCGCAACGAGCCCCGGACGTTTGAATACCATGCCACTGCGCGCAAGAATTGCGCCAAACAGGCGTGTAAAGGCGCCCAGCGAATAAATGGTGCTGCGTACAAGCAGGCCCAGCGACGCGATGGCATTAAACAGCAAGCTCATGGCCGGCCTCCGTGCTGGCCCAGCCACTTGGCGAAAGCCGGTGTTTCTGGGTAGTTAAAGGCAATCGGGCCGTCGGGTTCGCCTTTTAAAAACTGGCGTATATAAGGGTCTTCGGAACTGGACAACGTTTTGGGCGTGCCGCTGGCCAGCAGCTTGCCTTGCCCCACCATATAAACCTGGTCGGCAATGGCGAACGATTCCGCCACGTCGTGCGTAATCAGGACAGAAGCGCACTTTAGCCGATCGGTCAGGTCGCGTATGAGACGGGCTGTAATACCCAGAGAAATCGGATCGAGTCCCGCAAAGGGCTCGTCGTACAAAATCAGTTCAGGTTCCAGCACGATGGCTCGAGCCAGCGCAACGCGGCGCGCCATGCCGCCTGAAATTTCAGAAATTTTCAGGTGCGCAGCCGCACGCAAGCCAACTGCGTCAAGCTTGTCGAGCACGCGTTCAATGACCTGCGACTCTGACACCTGCGTGTGCTCGCGCAAGGGGAAAGCAACGTTTTCGAATACGTTCAGGTCGGTAAACAGGGCGCCTTGCTGAAACAGTACGCCCATGCGCTGGCGCAGGTCCAGCAAGCCTTCATGGGAAGTTTTGGCGATGTCCTGGCCAAATACGTGGATGTTGCCTTTTTGGGCGAGTATCTGGCCAGTGGCCGCGCGCAGAAGGGTGGTCTTGCCCGAACCGGAGCCCCCCATCATGGCTACAACCTGGCCGCGACGGACTTCAATGTCGATTCCTTCGAGCACAGTGAAATCGCCATAGCCCAATGCTACGCCGTTAAAGCGCAAAAGTGGATCGGACGGAGCGGCCGCTTCAGCATTCATAAAACTAGACACCCAATTAATTGCAATGCATTGTATCGCGAGTTGTTTTTGGCGCACCCCAAGTGTTAATTGGCGGCACGTATTAACAACAGTTTTAGGTTTGAGAGACCTTGAGACGAGTTCGTGAAATCGAAAACGGTACTGTATTAAAAAATGGCTGCCGCGTTCTTTTTTAAGCTTTCAGTGCCAAATACCCATAATGGGTATTATAATACCCATTATGGGTATTTATGCAGATGCTTTATTCACTAAGACACAACAGCGCGTGCTTGCCACGTTGTTTGGTCAGCCAGACCGGTCGTTCTACGCTAACGAAATCATTGCGTTGGCTGACGTCGGCTCTGGTTCCGTTCAACGAGAGCTGGCCAAACTGGCGGCAGCAGGGCTGGTTACGGTCAAACCAATCGGCAATCAGAAACATTACCAGGCTAATTACGACACACCTATCTTTGCCGAATTACGCGGTATTGTGCTAAAAACATTTGGCGTTGCCGATGTTCTTCGTAACGTGCTTCAGCCTTTGTGGCCGCAGATAGATTTGGCTTTCGTATTTGGTTCGTTGGCAAAAGGGACAGAGCACGCTGGCAGCGATGTCGATTTGATGGTGGTCGGCACAGTTGCTTCGCATGCGGCGTTACTGGAAGCACTGATTCCAGCCAGGGAAAAATTGGGCCGTGAAGTGAACACAACCTTCTATACGCCCAATGAGCTGGTGCAACGCATTCGCGAGGGCAGGTCGTTTATGGCACGGGTGCTGGCGCAGCCGAAAATTTTTGTAAAAGGATCGGAGCATGACCTCACCCAATATGGAGGCCCTGGCGGCCCTGGCCGCTTTACGAGCGCAGGGATATCGTAGTGAAAACCGTTATCTGGTGTTTCAATGTCTGGAACATACGCTGGGGTACTCGTCACAACAATGGTTGTTGCTGGACCAGGCTCATAAGAAGCGGAATTTAGTAATAACATTTATGTAGTTCAGGTCGGCATACCGGTCGGGTCTGGTCCCGCAAGTGCCTCGGGCTCGTCCAGCTCTTGCAGGCGGGTTCCAATATTGCGCGCCAGTTGCTGCAGATCAGTCAGGTAAGTCGTTACAGCCTTGCTTTCAGTCAGGACCGACGCGAAAAACGTAAGGCCCACTGTTGCCACAACTCGCTCGCCGACCATAACCGGAACAGCAAGAGTTCGTGAAATGGGGCGCACTACAGGGCTTCGTGTTGCATAGCCCGCTTGGCGAATGTTGTCCAGCAATTTGCGCATTGCTATCTGGTCACGAGCGGGCGCGTCCTCGGGGTCGGTCGACACAGCCAGAGTGTCGAGTATGAGCTCTTGTTCGGTTTTCTGGCAAAAGGCCAGGTACGCTCGCCCAAGCGCCCGGCTGACCATACTCAGGCGCATGTTAATGGAAGAGTGCAGAAGCGCAAGCGGCGATATCGGGATGGTGCTGTATCGGACGACGACCGCGCTGTCGTCAAAGACGGCAATTGCCATGGGCCATTTAACCTTCAGCGTCATGGCGTCCATTAGCGACATCGCGGCTTCGACAATTTTGGGTTCGCTGTGGTAACCCGCAGACAGCGAGCGTACTCCGGATGTCAGGTAGTAGGCGCCATGCTGCGGCGCGCGACGCACGAGTTGTTGGCTCTCGAGCGTGCGCAGTAAACGCACAATGGTTGGCTTGGGAATTCCCGTCTGGACATACAGCATGTCTATCGTCGACACCGCCTGCCGGTTCATTGCCTGTAATAAGGCAATGGCGCGCACAACGGCACGTACAGGCGGTGATGTGTTCACAGCAGCTTCCAGGCCGGTGACACTACCGGGCTCATTGAGCGCCAAGATTGATGGCTGTAGCGACTTCGCCATAGGTCTTGAGCTCGAATGCCAGTTTTTTGGCAAACTGTTCCGGAGTCAACGGTTTGGCTGCGACGTTACCTTGCGTAAGCAAGGAGCTCTGGAACTCTTGGGTTTGAATAATTTCGTTTACGTCCGTGTTGATCTTCAGAACAATTTCAGACGGAGTGCCTGCCGGAGCCAGCAAGCCATGCCATGTGCTGACGATAAAGTCGGGTATACCGCTTTCGGCGAAAGTGGGGACATCTGGAAGTTGTTCGATGCGCTCAGGCGAGGCGATAGCCAGGGCGCGTAATTTCCCCTGCTGCAGGAAGTTCATTACGCTGCCGGTGGATGGGATCGACATATTGACCACACCGCCTATTAGATCCGTCAGGCCCTGGGCAGCTCCTTTATAAGGCACATGCAGAATATCGGTGTCGGTTTTTAACTTGAACATTTCTCCGGCCAGGTGCGGAATACCGCCGATTCCCTGCGATGCATAGCTAAATGTATTCGGTGCTGCTTTTACGGCGGTTATTAGCTGATCGACGGTTTGAAAAGGAGAGTTGGAATTGACGACCAATATATTATTGACGTCGACGGTCAGCGCCACGGGCGTGAAAGATTTTTCAACGTCGTAACGCAGATCTTTGTTAACGAATTTGTTCAGGTTGTGGCTTGTGGCTGTGACAAGAATTGTGTAGCCGTCTGGACTGGCATTGGCCACAGTGTTAGCCGCAATCGTGCCATTGGCGCCTGGACGGTTATCGACAATAACAGTTTGGGCCCAACGCTTTGACAGCTCTTGTGCCAGCAAACGGGCCGACTGATCAATGGCGCCGCCGGCACTGTAACCGACCACGAAGGTGACCGGGCGACTTGGAAAATTATCGGCCTGGGCAGCGCCGCAGAGCAATGCTCCGCACAAAACAAAAGCAGGTGCGAAAAAGCGAAGTGATCGTGTGTGGTTTTTCATGGGTCATTTCCCCCTTTAATTGAGTTTTAATTTGTTGACGAGCTGATAGACGCTACGTAGGTTGTGATCAGGATTGGGCGAGGGTGATTGGAGCGGCTACGCTTTGGGCCGCCTGGCG
>DATCVA010000082.1:0-6218 GCA_036567205.1 Eoetvoesiella sp.
TCATTTCGCAAGACACCAGCGCCTACGGGGTAGACGTGAAGTTCCGTAGCGGCTTCTGGAATGGCCGGCCCATCAAGACCCACATGACGCAGTTGTCCGAAGCACTATCCGAATTCGGCGTATGGACCCGCCTGCATTATGTTTACCCCTACCCCCACGTGGATGAAGTCATTCCGCTAATGGCCGACGGCAAAATCCTGCCTTACCTGGATATTCCGTTCCAGCATGCCAGCCCAAAAATTCTGAAGGCAATGAAGCGGCCGGCGTTTGAAGACCGGACTATGGCTCGCATCAAGAAATGGCGCGACATCTGTCCGGACCTGACTTTGCGCTCGACGTTTATTGTAGGTTTTCCGGGGGAAACGGAAGAAGATTTCCAGTATTTGCTTGACTGGATGACCGAAGCTCAACTAGACCGGGTGGGCTGTTTTCAATATTCGCCGGTCACCGGCGCGCGCGCGAACGAACTGGCCGACCATGTGCCGGACGAGATCAAGCAAGAGCGCTGGGATCGTTTCATGGCGCATCAACAGGCCATTTCAACCGAACGCCTGGCCCGCAAGGTAGGGCGTGAAATTGATGTCCTTATCGATGAGATCGACGAGGACGGGGCTATCGGCCGCTCCAGCGCGGACGCTCCAGAGATCGACGGCAATGTGTTCGTGACAAGCGACAAGACGTTGAAACCGGGGGATATGGTGCGAGTGAAAGTAACCGATTCCGATGAGTATGATTTGTATGGGGATGCGGTTTAAAGCATTACGGCGGCAAAGCGCTTGAACCGTATTTAATCCGGCGCGCGGGGGGCAGCCCTGGATGGGCGGGTTCGCAGGCGCCGGTCAAACAGCCTGGATCGGGGAGGCAAGGTCGTGCTGTTCGAGCGAGACGTTTACGGGCAGCCAGTGGCTGCCCGTTTCGCGAGTTCACGACCGCCCCGATCCAGGCTGTTTGACCGGGAAGTCACGGCAAAGCCGGGACCGCTTGCGCCTAAGCCCATCCAGGGCTGTCCCCCGCGCGCCTGAAAACTGGGCGCCTTCAAAAGATGTGCAAGTAAAGTTACCCTGCCGCGCTGGCGCCCTTGCGCCTCGAAGTTACCTTGCCACGCTGGCGCCCTTGTGCCTCGAAGTTACCCTGCCACGCTGGCGGCCTTGTGCCTCGAAGCATCGAAATTAAGAACCTTGCTGTCTGGCAATAGCATTACTTCTTAAATATTCTGTGCAATCACAGCTATCAACATCAAAACCACTACTGCTCCAGAACGGCATCCCCACATCTTTTTTAACGTTCTTTTTTAACGCTCGCCTAATTTCCACCCTCCAGCCCGACTGAGCAAAAAACAATTCCAAGCGGATATTGTCAGGCAATTTATTGTTTTGTCGCAAAAATATCGGCTAAAACAATAAAATTATTGAAGTTTTTAACAAATTGTCTGACAATACGCTTATGAACGAAGCAATCGCGGTAAATATCGAAGAGCCTCCGGTACGGCAGCAGCTGGTAAATTTAATGCGCACAGCTATCACCGAAGGGGTGTTCAAACCAGGTGAACATTTGGTTGAGCGGGATTTGTGCGAGCGCTTCACTGTGAGCCGACCCTCTATTCGCGAAGCGCTCCGGCAATTAGAAGCCGAATGCCTGATCGATATCGTGCCTAATCGCGGACCCTCGGTACGAGTCATATCCGCCCAGGAAGTGCTTGAACTTTGGGAGGTTCGCCTTGCCATTGAAAGCGTTGCGGTCAAGCGCTTTGCGTTATATGGCACAGAAGACGACATCCGCATGCTTGAGAACTGTCTGAAGGACTTTGAAGCCGCGCTGGACAGTCAAATCCCTGCAAAGATCAAGTTTGCAAAGAACGCCTTCTTTGAAGTGTTGGCGCACGGCGCCCATAACGCTGCAGTAGGCATGTATCTCAGGCAACTTAATGCACGCCTTAGCTTTCTGTGGTCCTCCTCGCTAATGGTGCCCAATCGGCCAAAAGAAAGCGCGTCCGAATTGCAATTTCTCCTGCGTGCAATCAAAAATCGCTCACCCGATGCCGCCCACGCAGCCATTGTTCTGCACAACGAAAATGCCCGGGCAGTTGCTCTTCATGGCTTGGAGATTTTCGAGAAATCTCAAGCCAAGCGCACTCGGCAAGGAAAAAAATCATGAGTAGCGCACCCCAAACCATTACCCAGAAAATTCTTGCACGCGCATCCGGCCGCACAATGGTGCAGCCCGGAGACATACTGCATCCTGAGCCCGAGCTTGTCATTGTGCATGATGGCTATGTGGAAACCGTGTACCGTGAGCTAAGGACTCTTGGTTATGGGCGTATCGCTTCTCCGGACAAAGTGATGTTCGTTACCGATCATGAGGTTTTGTACGGCTCTCCAAAGGCAGCGGCAAGAGGGGCGCATATCCGAAAAATCGCACGCGAGTGGGGAATTAACCAATTCTACGATGTCGGCCAAGGCGGGCATGGGCACATATTTCCCATTGAACAAGGCTTGGTGCGGCCGGGTATGTTTTTATTTGCCTACGATATGCACTGCACCAATTTCGGGGCTTTAGGTGCAGTCGCTATTGGCGTAGGCCCCGAAATATCAACGGTTTTAGCAACGGGCACGGTGTGGACTCAAGTTCCCGAAACAATACGTGTCGTGCTTCACGGTGGTTTGGCTCCGGGGGTACACGCGCGCGATGTTGGCTTCGTGTTAGCCCACGGGTTGTCGTCAAATCGTTGGGGCGTATCTCCGGATTATCGTGTGATCGAATTCGACGGCCCCGCCTTACGAACACTTAGCCTGGCCGCCAAAGTGGCGCTGTGCAACTCAATAACTGAAATCGGTGTCGCCAACGTCGTGTTTCCGCCTCCACCTGGCCAACACATCAATGCGGTTTCCAGCGATCCCGGTGCATCCTTTCTTCATACGATTGAAATCAATCTCGACGATATTTCCGCGCAAATTGCGTTACCCGGCGGGCCAGACCGTGCTGTCGACCTTAATACGGTGCTTGGTCGAAAGATTGACCATGCATTTCTTGGCTCATGCGGATCCGGTATGTACGAGGATTTCATTGATGCCGCCTCTGTCATTCAGGGCCGCCGGGTTGCAAGCGGAGTCCGGTTTTTCGTTGTGCCGGGCACTGTTGCAACTGCAGCCAGACTGCTCAACGATGGTATCCAGCAAATTTTCCTGGAAGCTGGCGCGATATTTCTTCCCCCTGGTTGTGGCCCGTGCGCCGGCGGAATGATGGCGCCGCTAAGCGATGGTGAAGTATCGATTTCCACGGCTGCCACGAACCATTCGGGCCGTTTTGGCTCGCCGGGCGGGCAGGCTTATCTGGCGAGCCCGCTAACCGTAGCCGCCTCGGCGGTTAGCGGCGTAATCGCTGCCTCCGGGCAACCTGCGCGTTAAAACAAGAGAGAGTTTCCATGGACAATCCATTACGCCGTCGAGGTACCTGCCATGTATTCGGCGATAACGTACCGTTAGATGAAGGCTTTATCCCGTTTAGCTTCGCCATTGGTCGCGAAACGCGGCCTGATGTCCTGATCCCGCACCTGTTTGCAAGCCTGGACGCAAACTTTGCAAACCGTGTCAGCCCTGGCGACATTGTCATCGGGGGAGCTAATTTCGCATGTGGCAAGACACATGTACAGGGCTTCATTGCCATGGCGGCCTTGCAACTGGGTATTGTGTGCTCGTCCATGCCATTCAAAGCCCTGAGGCGAGCGGTAGCGCAAGGACTCCCAGTATTGACCGGCATAAAAGAGCCACACCTCTTCGCCAAGACTGGCCACGTGCTCGACATCGATTATGAAACCGGCATTATCCATAACGTCACCAGCGGGGCTTTCCAGGAATGCGCTCCCATGCCCAAGGTATTGCTGCCTATCGTCGAACAGGGCGGAACACAAGGCTACCTGCGCAGCTGGCTTGCGTCGCACCCTGCCATGGCTGCGTCCGACTCATCAGAACACGCCGCAGAACCCTCCCATATCATTACGATACATCGGACTCCATCATGAACAACGGCATTCAGCCAGTAATGATCACCGTAGCGCCCAATGGCTCCCGGGTACGAAAATCAGACCACCCCGGCGTCCCGATTTCGCCCGCTGAAATTGCGGCCGAAGTCGTAGACTGCTCACGGGCCGGCGCATCAATCGCACATATCCATGCGCGGGCCCCAGACCAGTCTCCTTCCTATTCAGTTGAAATTTTTCAGGAAATTATCGAGCGTACACGTGAGCACTCAGACATCGCGCTGCAGCTATCGCTCGGCACTCGCGGCTTTACGGCCGATCAAGCGGTGGCGCCGCTTGTGCTGAATCCAGAGATGGTGTCATTGCCCCTGCGGATCGATCCCTTGGATATTGCACAGGCGCGTTCAACCCTACATGCTATGACTGCCAAGGTATCGGCCAGCGGTGCAGTACCCGAGATGAGCATCTATGACGATGAAATGCTGGATACAGCCCTGGAACTCATCGAATCAGGGCTCGTGACAAAGCCTTACTGCTTTGGCCTCGTGCTGGCAAATCCAGTCAGCTTCGAAAGCGGAGCGCAAAAAATGATGTCATTAGTATCACGCTTACCGCCCGGAGCGCATTGGTGGTGTGCCAAGGGCGGTCGATACCAACTCGAACTAAGTGCCTTGGCGATATCGCTGGGCGGCCATGTTCGGGTCGGACTCGAAGACTCAATCTTTGATTTTGGCAGCCCAAACCCAGCACCCGACAACGCCGCCATGGTCCGCCGTATCCGCGACTTATGTACCGCCCTTGGCCGGCCGGTAGCCACAGCAGAGCAAGTACGGACCATGCTCGCCTCCCATTTCTTTGCCGCTGAGCAAGTCAGCTCAGTTTCACTCAAACGTACGGAGACATTATGAAAAAAAATTCCTGCCTATTGCTTGGCCTCGCCTCAATACTGTTGACAGTCAGCAGCCCGAACGTCCTCGCCAGCAGTACCTACCCCGACCGGCCGATCAAGCTCGTCGTACCATTTACTCCCGGCGGTTCCACTGATTTCACAGCTCGCCTCATTGGTCAAAAACTATCTGAACGCATAGGCCAATCAATCGTCATCGAAAACAAGCCGGGAGCCGGCGGAGCTATCGGCGCCAGCTATGCCGCCAAATCAGCGGCCGACGGCTATACTCTGTTTGCGGGCCACGTGGGCACCCTTTCAATTAACCCCGCCCTATACAAGCGGCTGTCTTATGAACCCGCAACTGACTTCAAACCCGTAGCGGCAATGGTGACAGCACCTCTGGTCATAGTCGTAAACCCGAAAACAGACATCACCACCGTGGCCCAGTTAATCGAGAAAGCGACCAAAGCGGAACACGGCTTGACCTTCTCAACAGCGGGCGCCGGCTCGGCGGCACACTTGGCCAGTGAATTATTTGTGTCGATGACCGGCATCCCCGCCACCCACGTACCCTACAAAGGTGCTTCTGATGCCACCAACGCGGTAGTTGCAGGAGACGTCGACTTTACATTCGGCGGCCAAGCCCCCTCTCAGCCGCTGATAACAGCGAATCGGCTTCGCGCGTTAGCTATTACGGCTGAAAAACGTTCCCCCAGAGATATGTCCCTGGCTGTGGTAGCCGAAACGGTTAAAGGTTATGAAGTTCAGAACTGGCATGGCATTGTTGCTCCATCGGCAGTGCCCGCCGAGATCATCAACTACCTCAATAAAGAAATCAACGCAATTCTAGAAATGCCCGAGGTACGCGACACCCTGGTAAAACACGGATACGACACAACCCCCATGTCACCAGCAGCCTTTGCACAGCTAATTGACAAAGACCGGGCAAAATGGAAGGGTGTAATCGACAAAGCGGGCCTCGCACTCGACTAACCAATACAGAAACAGACATCGATGCTAGGCAAAAGCGGAAACCTTCAGGTTTCCGCTTTTGCCTAGGTGCAATAACAGCCTCACAGCATCCTTATACGCCCGGCCGCCGTGACAGGGACTGGATGGACGATTCGTGAGCGCCGCTCAAACGGCCCGCGTCAGGAAGGAATAAGACACAACGTCTCGCTCATCCACACAAATTACCAGACCGGCAATAACAGCCTCACAGCACCCTTATACGCCAGGCGGCCGTGACAGGGGCTGGCCGGACGATTCGTGAGCGCCCTGATCCGGGCCGTTTGAGCGGGAAGTCACGGCAACGCCGGGACCGCTTGCGTCAAGTCCGGCCAGCCCCTGTCA
>DATCVA010000083.1:0-19146 GCA_036567205.1 Eoetvoesiella sp.
GGATATCCACTCGAACCCGCCTTGCCAGAACATCAATGCCCGCACAGGGCTGGACGAAAATGTCGACCAATTCAATGCAACGTAAAAAAATCGTGCGGTGATCAAACTAATTATCAGTGCAAAGGTTGACCAGCGATCAAACTTCCTGTCTATACGACGTGTGGCAATGGACACCAGAATCGTAAAACTTAAGAACGCCAATAAGCCCGCAAAGACAGCGTTTGGAACGGCCAACGGCCCTATCAGTACCATACCCATTTAATTACTTCCCACTACTGCGTCTATCGAATAACCAAGTCTGTTTTTATCACAGCGATGTTTGGCGGGCACTCCGTCAAATAACCTTAAGAAATAAGCTTATTACTAATTTAAGCATATAATTAGTGGTTTGAGTTCTATACGGCTGGCCCGTCAGACGCTCCTTCAAGATCGCTCCGCCCTTGTTAAAACACTTCATGACCGATAATTTCAAAGAAGCTACACCGCCTCTTCCAAAACCGCTAAATGTGTTGATACATGCTCCCACAGGCGCAAGCCTGGAACGTGCACGCAACAATGCCATAAACATTCTGCGCGAACGGCCCGATGCCAAGTTGCACATCGTCGTCAATGCAGACGGTGTGCGGGCGGCGCTGGAAGCTGCGCATCCAGAGACGGATGCATTATTGCTTATGTGCGCAAACACCCTGCGCAAAATGAACGCCGCTGCGCCCCAAGCGTTGCAAACGGTTCCAAGCGCGGCGATAGCATTGATAACCATGCAGCAAGACGGATGGCTCTATATTCGCGCCTAGATCCTGGATGCAGCCCGACAATGGATGCAAACCTCAACACCCTTTTTCATTGATGCTGTACGCGAATTGTTAGGATAAAACGATGGCACTCACAAGTATTGCGTTTGGATCAGCCATCGGTATGGTATTAGGCCTGACCGGTGCCGGCGGCGGCATATTGGCCGTGCCTGCTCTGGTGCTGGGAATAGGACTTGGCATGGCCCAGGCAATGCCGGTTGCATTGATGGCGGTAGGCGGCGCGGCGCTCTTGGGGGCCCTGGATGGTTTGCGTAAAGGCCTGGTTCGCTACAAAGCTGCGTTTCTAATGGCGCTGTCAGGATCCGTCGTTTCGCCATTAGGAATGTGGATCGCACATAGAGTATCTGCTGTCTGGCTGATGACACTGTTCAGCTTGGTCATGCTGATTGTCGCAGCGCGCATGTTGCAGCAAGCGTGCAGGAAATCAAGACTACAAGATTCGACGACAGTTCAGCATAAACACTGCATGATCAACCCCGCCACAGGCAAATTGCAATGGCACTGGAAATCCTCATTCGTTCTTGCCGCAGTAGGCGCAGTGTCGGGGCTATTCACAGGCATGCTGGGCGTGGGCGGAGGGTTTCTGATCGTTCCTGCGCTTAAACACTTCAGCAATATCAGCATGCACGGCATCGTGGCAACGTCTTTAATGGTCATTGCCCTGATCTCAACAAGCTCGGTGGCGGGTGCATTAGCCGCGGGTGCCCAAGTGCCCATAGCGGGCTGGTATTTCATAGCCGCCGCAGCAGGCGGCATGCTGGCAGGACGGTTGCTTGCCCCCTTCCTGCGGGAAAGATGGCTACAAATCGGCTTTGCGTTAATTACTACGCTAGTATCGTTGCTTCTTTTAAGCCGAGCGTACTTTTAGCTTTAGTTGCCGGCAACTTTGTACTTTTGAATTATCTGTCCCCACTTTTTTGATTCACGCTCAATAAATGCAGTAAATTCTGGAGACGTATCACCTACGATGTTATAACCAGCGCTTTGCAACTTCAGGCTAACATCGGCGCGCTTCAACGCTTTCTGAACTTCGGCCTGCAGACGCACTAATGCATTCGCTGGTAAACCAGCTGGTGCGATTAAGCCAACCCAGGAACTCGCCTCGAACCTTGGTACCGCGTCAGCAATTGGCCGCACTCCAGGCAATTGTGACAAAGGCTGCGTACTACCTGTGGCCAACGCCTTGATCCGCCCGCCCGTAACCAGCGGGATGGTGCTGGGCGCAGAAACAATCATAATATTGACTTGTCCGCCGGCTAAATCAACAAGTGCAGGCGCCCCCCCTTTGTACGGTATATGCAGCATTTCAATACCTGCCTGGCTAGCTAGCAACAACGCATTAAGATGATTTGAGCTTCCTGTTCCCGTCGAGGCGTATGTTACGTTGCCTGGATTTGCCTTAGCGTACTCAATTAAGCCGGCAGCATCATTAGCCTGGAACGAATTAGCAGCCACCAAAATCTGCGGGGCTGTAACAAGCCGGCTAATATAGGTAAACGACTTGATCGGATCGTAGCGAAGCGCGCGATAGATATGATGATTAACTGCCTGAGTGTCGAAGACGACACCCAATGTATAGCCATCCGCTTTCGCCGCGGCAACCTCTGCCGCACCAATCGAACCGCTAGCGCCAGGTTTGTTTTCAACAACTATCGGCTGACCAAGTTCCTCTGCAAGAGCCGGTGCCAGTGTACGGGCAACAGTGTCAACGGTACCGCCGGCTGGCCAGCCGACAATTAGGCGAATGGGTTTATTTGGGAAGTCTTGTGCTAGTGCCGCTCCACCTCCTAGCAATCCGCTGACGATCAAGGCTGCAGCACTGGCAGCCAGATTAAATAATCTCATGAGGCCTCCTTTATTGTATGTATTAACTGCATGGGCATGTAGTCAATGCTGTCGTTATCGCAATCGATTCAATTGCAACAGCACTTCGGCTGTTGGTAAAACATCTGCAAACTTCTGAGCCATATCGAACAAATTCACTGCGTGCGATGTCTGACACCGGTCAAATACAGCGTCCTGAGGCACGATGACCCGGAAGTTGTACGCAAAAGCGTCCGTTACACTAGCACGCACACAGCCGCTGGTTGTACATCCGGTAATCACAAGAGTGTCGACCCCCTGATCAATTAAGTGACTGATAAGCGCGGTTCCGAAAAACGCACTGGGATGTTTTTTTGGAATAGGAACCTCTCCGTCGATAGGCGCGACCTCAGCGACGATTTCGTAACCTTCTTTGCCAATTGCCATAAGCAATGGTGCCTTGGCGGCCAAACGTCCCGAATCCGTTACTGATTTGGGAGCAACATGTGGATGAAAAACTGGCCAACCTTCCTGCCGGAAGCAATCCAAGATTGCACTAATGTTAGGTAATGCAAGCCAGCCAGATTCGCCACAATTAGTTGGAAACTTTTGCAGCGCCTGAGGCAAGGGCAACGGCTCGTGCCCCAAAGTACGGTATTGAACATCGATAATCAGTAACGCTGGCCGAAGCCCCAAGCCGCCCCCCACCCCGAATCCGGCCTGACGATAGATATCTTCTTCATCTTGACTGATAATTCCAGCCCAAGGTGCCGTTTGTGATTTAGTCATATTTTTATAGAATCACATCAAAGATATAAAGTTCTAGTTATATGGAACTTTATAGGATTTATTTTCGTTTCGCAATCTAAAATCTATTTTTAGTCAGTAGGCCAATTTTATGCACTCCTTTCAATCTGATCCCATTGCCTTGTATGTCCGCATCGCCAGCATCCTCAAGGGGCGTATCTTGAATGGGGATTGGCCTGCTGGTACGCGCTTGCCGGGTGTAGGGGAACTAAGCGAGACTTATAACGTTGCACGTGCCACCGCCCGTCAAGCTCTGCAACGACTCGTCACCGAGGGCTTAATCTCAAGCCAACGCGGTAAAGGCAGCTTTGTCACCTATCGGCCGTTGCCCGCCCAAGAAATCGAAGATGGCCTATTTCGCGTTTTCACACCACATGCAGAAGGCCACGAAATCCGTATTCTGTCGCGCGAATCAGCAGTGAAATTGCCATCACTCTTGCACTGCAATGGCAAGCCCGCGGCGTCGTATACCAAAATCCGCAAGATTCACCTTCAAGGGGGTATCCCTTATGGTTACTTCGAGGTCTTTATCGCGACCGATGTTTACGCGCGCTTCCCTGATCGGGCGGATGAACAGCGCAAGACGATAATGCTAATGGTGGACGCTGGCATTCAGGTTACAACCGGGCAGGAAACCCTGACTATGCACGGCGCCGACTGGGAGGAAGCGCAGCAGCTAGACTACCAGATCGCTATGCCAGTCGCTCGCATCACACGAATCATGATGGATCGCACACGTCAGATCCTCTACGCAGCCGTTAACAATTATCGAGGCGATCGATTTCAGCAACATCGCAAGTTCGTAGGGTATTTTCATGAGGAACCCGGTGCAAGCAATCTGGTCACTTCGGACGACGCTGTGTTGCTTGTCGATTCATTAAAACGATAACTGAATTATGACTACGGACCATGTAGACAAAAGAACCAGATATTTGGCGGCAAGGTGAAAATCCTGGATGCGAATGCGATTCTGGCCCTGTCAAGCCACCCGACCGGTAGCGTCTGCCCTTTTGGGCTTGCAACCAACTTACCCGTCTATTGCGATATTTCCCTACAAGACTTCGATGTCGTAATGCCGGCGGCGAAGTCGATCAATTCTGCGGTGCGCATTACTCCGCAACGCATGGCAGAGCTGATCAATGCTGTATGGGTAGATGCGTCGCAAGCCGTCCCAAAGCCGCTTGCGGCTCTGTAACAACATCCACGCTACCGCGCGAAGGTGCCAGGCGTCGTTCGGCGACACCACTATTTCCGCAAATTAAGACATTTTGCGCAAGCCGAATCTTGCGCCGTGGCCCTGCGAGCCGACGAGAAATACCCGGCTCCATATTGCTGCGCTCAGTTCTTTCAGTGCTTTAAGCTTGCTGGGCTTATCATAAAACATATCTTATGATATAACTTAAGATATACTTATTGTTGACTACAACGGCCAACCAACGCGCTTTAGTTTTGCTGCCAAAGCAGTTACAGGAAAATTCTTATGGCTTCTCGCCCGCCGGGTCTCTCTAACCACGACCTTGAATACAGCCGCACTTCGGCTAGCGCGCACTTTGCTCGCGGCCGCAAGTTCACGTCAGATGAGCTTCATTTAATGTTGCTTGCTCTTTTAGAGCAGCGTTCCAGCCACGGCTATGAACTCATTAAAGAACTGCAAAACTATTCGGGCGGCTTTTGGACGCCAAGTCCCGGCATGGTTTATCCGGCCTTAACCTATATAGAAGAACTTGGGTTCGCATCGGTCCAGATCGACAGTAATAAAAAGTCATACCAATTGCTGCCGGCGGGCCAGGCGCATTTGCAAGACAACCGTCAACGAACTGATGAACTGTTCGCCACGCTGGTCCATATGGCGCGCAAAATGAAGTATCTGGAAGGGGCTATGGCCGCGGAAACCAGCGCAATTGACGAGGATGGGTGGCTGCCGGTTTTTGTCGAAGCGCGTCGAGCGCTGAAGCGTGCCTTACTGCTTAAAAGTGCGGCGTCACCCGCAGAGCAGAAAAAAATTGCCGCAATCCTTACGCAAGCTACCGAACAGATCAGCGCCATAACGGCGCATTCGAAACAATCCTGATTCTATAAATCCCCACATACAGGACAAGTATATGAGCACCTCGAATTTAGCCGTACAACGCCTTCGCCACCCCATCAAAGCGCGGCTATTGCGTGTTGACCGCATCAATCAAATCACGCCGCGACTGGTCAACGTCACGTTTTCAGGCGACGATCTGACAGGTTTCACCTCGTCGTCATTCGACGACCATATAAAAGTATTTATTCCCCGCAATGGTGTTACCGTCGTCCCCGAGGCCGGCCCCAACGGCCTGGTTTTTCCTGACGATGTCGAGCGTCCTTTGGCACGAGACTACACACCGCGCCGCTACGATAGCGCCAATAACGTGCTGGATATCGAGTTCGTGCTGCACAATGAAGGACCAGCCACCGACTGGGTCAGGCAGGCTCGCGTCGGAGATCAATTAGTTATTGCCGGTCCCCGGGGCTCGTTTGTCATTCCCGCGGGCTTTGACTGGCACATTATGATCGGCGACGAAACGGCGCTTCCGGCCATTGCGCGTCGGCTCGAAGAGTTGCCGTCGGGCGTTAACGTTCACGTTATTGTCCAGGTGGAAAATATTGCCGAAGAACTCAGCTTCAACACTCGGGCTGACGCGAAAGTAACGTGGGTATATCGTGACGGCGGATCAGGCAATACGCTGGAAGCCGCCGTGCATAACGTTGTGCTGCCCGATGGGCAGGGCTATGTCTGGGCCGCAGGGGAATCGTCTGCCATGCGCGCCATTCATCGGCACTTCGTGACTGAACTAGGACTGGACAAGTCGCGTATACGCGCCAGCACCTACTGGAAGCGCGGCGTAATCGGCGCGCATGAAGTCCTTGGCGATGCATAGAAAAACCGCTACGCGCCGGAGTTAAAAAGCGTCGACTTCCCACTCGTACTCGACAGCTACTTCGCCCAGCACGCGTAAACGATCGGCCGGGTCCATGTCAAGAGCGTCCAGCAAGCGTATATTAAATCCTTCGACTATTGCTTTTGCCCGGTCAGCGAACTCGGGATCGACCGCCTGGTCTTCGTATTTGATGACGTAAGTCTGGGCGGCTATGCCCACGACAAAATACAATCCGGCGTTTTCCGGATCGATTTTCATCAATTCGAAAACATCTTTATAAAAAAACTTGAACGAGTCGCTACCGGACTCTGAACGCTCAAAGCGCTGTGTAATTTCTTTAAACGTCATTTTGGTGATAACTCCACTTCAAGGCAGAAACGCAATGGCAAAGCCGCCATTCGCGGTAAATAAGACCAAGGATCATAAAATAAAAAAGCCGCGCGCGTCGAGCGCGGAAGCACGCAACGCCCTGCACTACCCCGCTTTCAGCAATCTTTTAAGGCAGGCCGCACCAGACTTGCCTTTATAGGCGCTTTTCCAAAGCCGCGCGATCATGGTTTCATACATCCTTAACGCCTCCGGCGCTGCCGTTACGGTCGCTATGCCGTTACGCACATTAGGCAATTCACCCAAACGAAAAGGACTTACTGCAAGCATCTTTTGCTTAGGGCCGGAAAACACCTGGAACGTCGAGGCAGGCATGGCGTCATCGATCAGGCCTATTTGAACATTGATGGGCTCGTTTTCCATTAATTCGGCCATGCGCCCCACCTCGTACCGTGCCGCCCGCAAGCGTTCCTTGCGAACGTTATCGGGCAAGCCTACCCTTCCGACCAGCCCCGTTTGCAAAAACCTTTCGAGCTCGCGCAGGCCGATTAAGCTGACCACATGCGGCTGGCGCACTTCAAATGTTTTCTTCCGCTCGGTAAAAATGCGCATCATTTCTTCGATTTCGTTTTCCCTGGGTGCTCCGCCAGCCTGATGAGGAGCCGCCTCAAGAAGCATTGCGCGCAAATGTCCCAGATAATCATCCGAAGTAAGCAGCATCGAGATGGGCTCGAAATGCGCGAAGATTCTGTCCGACGTGTTTTCCAGTTGACGCATGCGTTCAAACAATCCTAACGCGTTCGAGTAATACTCTACCTCGACCCCCAAAAGCGACGCCAGCGACGTACCCAATAACTGGGCCAATCGCTCAAGCATTTCAATTTTGATGATTTCGCCTTTCTCCATGCGGTACACCACCGCACGTGAAACCCCCAATCGTGCAGCCACATCGTCGGCCTGCAGCGATGCTCCGACACGATACGCCCGCAAGCGATTCCCGAGCGCGGCAAAATCAATTGACGATTTGAATGTACCCGAATCGTCTGTCATAGCGGAAACTGCCTCGGTCGCCTCAAAGTCAGCCTGCCGACTTGTCGGCTCCGATGCCGCCATGCGCCTGCGACCAGCGCGGCGGGTCACTCAGGAATTCCTCCAGCTCGTCCAGCACGCGCGCATCGAGGTCGTCACGCTCACGCGCAACAGCCAACACATCGCGCCATGTGGCCAGCGCATGCACGGCAACCCCCAACGGAGACATTAACCGGCCGGTTGGAAAGCTGTCGTAGTCGAAGATAATAAACAGGTCTTGCACGATGGCGCCGGCCGCCGCCAGCGCCCTGCAAAACTTCACTTTGGAATGACCCGCCGCCATCATGTCGTCAACGAGCAAAACCTTGTCGCCCGGCTTGATCAACCCTTCGATTTGACTTTGGCCGGCCTGCTTCTTGCGCACGTACTGCATGGGCAAGTTAAGTTCTTCGGCAATCCAGGCTGCCAGGGCAATGCCGCTGGCTTCGCCGCCGACGACAGAAGCCACGCCCTTGAGCGCTCCCCGTTCCTCAAGAAGCTGCAAGCCGCGAGAAACGAGATCACGCCTGACGGCGGGAAACGAAATCAACTTGCGGCAGTCCATGTAAACCGGGCTTGCCCAGCCCGAAGGAAGGCGGAAAGGTTCGTCGGTCCGCGCTTTTACACAGCCGGCGTCAAGCAGCACAGCGGCAACCGCCTGGGCCGCCGGACCAGAGCCATAGGATGAAGTCATAACAATATCTCCGGTAGTCGGTAAGTGCGCTTAAACGCCCGACGTGCCAACGACACGCTGCAACAGCTCGTAGATCCGTGGCTGAGTCAATACGTCGTGACATAAGGCATCATCCAGTTCAGCCGCGCTCATCAAACCGCGTTGCAACACCACGTCGCGCACATTAGTGCCGTTGGCATAGGTCTCGGCAGCCACCGAGGTTGCAGCCTGATAACCAATATAGGGATTCAGGGCGGTAACCAGCGAAATCGAACGCTCCAGGTTTCCCATCAGTTGATTGGAGTTGGCCGTAATGCCCTTGACGCACAGATCGGCCAGGGTATTGCATCCATTAGTCAAATGCTTGAAGCTGCGAAACAGCGCATTGGCAATAATGGGTTCGAACGCATTGAGTTGAAGCTGTCCTGCCTCGGCTGCAAAGGTGATGGTCAGATCATTGCCAAAGACTTCGAAAGCGATTTGGTTAACGACTTCTGGGATTACCGGATTTACCTTGCCGGGCATAATGGACGAACCTGCTTGCATTGCCGGCAAATTAATTTCGCCGAAGCCCGAGCGCGGACCGCTCGAAAGCAAACGCAGGTCGTTACAGATTTTTGAAAGCTTCACCGCGATGCGCTTGAGCGTACCCGAGACCTGTACGAAAGCACCGCAGTCTTGCGTTGCAGCGATCAGGTTTGGAGCCGTTTGCAAGTCAAGCCCCGTAATTTTCACCAGCGACTTGAGCGCTTTGGCGGCATATTCGGGATGCGCTGTAATACCGGTGCCAATTGCTGTCGCGCCAAGATTGATTTCGCGCACCTGCAACAGCGTTTCGCGCAGCCGCGCAATGTCGTCCTCAAGCATTGCCGAAAAGGTCGAGAATTCTTGGCCCAGCGTCATTGGCACCGCGTCCTGCAGTTGCGTGCGGCCAATTTTAAGCAACGGGGCGAACTCAATAGCCTTGGCGGCGAACTCGGCGCGCAAATGCTCCATGGCCCCCAACAGCCGTTCAATGGCGAAACAGGTAGCAATATGGATGGCAGTCGGATACACATCATTCGTGCTCTGCGCCATGTTTACGTCTTCATTCGGATGCAGATACTGATACTCGCCCCGCTCATGCCCCAGGATTTCCAGCGCCCGGTTGCAAACTACTTCGTTTGCATTCATATTGGTCGAGGTGCCCGCACCGCCTTGAATTACATCGACCACAAACTGGTCGTGAAGCGCGCCGCCGCGTATCTCTATGCAAGCTGCCACGATGGCGTCGCACTTCGTCTTGGGCAGCAGCCCGAGTTCAGTGTTGGCTTCAGCAGCAGCCTGCTTGACCGACGCTAGCGCGACGACTAATTCAGGAAACGCCGAAACCGTAGTGCCCGAGATCTGAAAATTCTCGGTCGCGCGCAGAGTATGTATGCCGTAATAAGCCTCGACCGGCACTTGGCGTTCGCCTAAAAGATCGTGCTCAAAACGAAATTGGGTCATATCGGTCTCTAAAATAAATTGGTAGTAAATAGTTTGAATGGATAGAATAAACGTCAGGCCAACTGAGCCAGCGTATCGTTTAGCACCTGGACGCCAAGCATGAAGTCATCGATATCCATAGCCTCGTGCGGGTTATGCGAACCGTTCTGGTTTCGTACAAACAGCATTCCGCTTGGAATGCCCGCATTGGCAAATAGCGATGCATCATGACCTGCACCGCTTGGAATAACCTCGAAAGCGGTATCCCGCGCGGCGCAAGAGTGCGACAGCATATCGCAAATGCGCCCGTCCATCGTAGCCGGATCGCTTAGCAAGCGACGATCAAACTCGAAGCGTACGCCCCGCTCGCGGCTGATGGCAGCGCATTCGGCGTGCATCAATTGATAAAACGCTTCCAGCGTGTCGGTGCTTTTGCTACGAGCTTCAAAGCTAAAGTTTACCCGACCGGGAATACGCGAAATAGAATGCTCTGCCGAGTCCGTATTCACAACCCCCGCCGTCACCACAAGATCGGTACCCCGTTCTAGCAACACGCGCCAGTGTTCATCCAGACGCATAATGAGATCGGCCACCGCAAACATGGCGTCATGTCGCAGCCAGCGCGGCACCACTCCGGAATGCTGCGCATCGCCCACACAAGTAATATTATTGTGCCGCACGTTGCCGCGAATACCCGACACGACAGCCACAGGCAACTCGCGAGCCACCATCACCGGCCCTTGCTCGATATGCAGCTCAAGATAAGCCTTGACTCTGGACTTATCGAACAGAATCTGCTGAGAACGAATCGCGTCGACATCGGCGCCGGCCTTTTCCATATATTTAGCCAGCGTTTCACCGGTCACGCGCTGCGTCAGTTCAAGGTCGGCGTTGCTTAGCTTTCCGAACAGTGCGCCCGAACCCATGTACGCCTTGCCGAACCAGGCGCTCTCTTCACCACGAAAAGCAACTACTTCAAGCGGCAAGCAATTAGCACGACCTTCGCGCTGACGCGCAACCAGACACAGCAAACCGGCCACCACACCGGCCAGCCCGTCAAAGTTGCCGCCCTGGGGCACCGAGTCGATGTGGGAGCCGACCCATGCAACCGGCGCGCCGGGCTCGCCCCCCGGCTGGCGAAAAACGATGTTAGCGGCGCGATCGGACTCGACCTCAAGGCCTTCGGCCAAGGCAAAGTCGCGCAGGTAATCGCCGGCTGCGGATTCTCCACGGCCGTAGCTCTCGCGCGTGACGCCTACGCCATCAAAAGACAGCTCGCGCACGTCGTCGAAGATCTTTTCAGCCAATGACCGAAACTGAAGGAGATTCATAATTCTTTTTTCATGGAAAAATAAAAATACCGCCCGCTTTCGCGAGCGCTTGTGAAGCAGGGTGGAACGTTCTGCAACCCGTAAATATACTGCTAATAACACCGCCATGTATTATTTTCGATACTGGTCTTATTTTTGAGACTTTTGCCGCCAACGTTTTCCAGCCAATTTTTATAGATATACACCCTGATCAATGTAAATATTGAGTATCCCGGACTATCAAAAATCTAGTGTGGGCGACAGCACACTACCCGCGCCTACCTGCAAATAATCCGACGGCTTTCTCGCGCAGCCAGCGGTTTCCTGCATCGTGCTCGAATCGTTTGCTCCAGTGCAATGAAACGCTGAAATCCCGCAACGGAAATGGCGCCTCGATCATTGCGCAACCACCCTCGCTGACAAAATTGCAGGCTGTCTGGCGCGGTATAAGCCCACACAGATCTGTCGCCCTGATAATGTCAGGCAGTACCAGGAAATGTTCGGTAGTCAGGCACACACGGTCGTCAAGGTTTAGTAATTGCAAGATCCGCAGTGTGTCGGTATGTGTGCGCACTGACACAAAGTCCAGCGAACGCAGTCCTTGCAACGAGGCCTGTTCGGTTTTTCGCCGCTGCATAAACGGATGCCCCTCGCGCAGCAATACCACGTAGCGATCGCTGAACAGTTCGGTGCGCTGCGTCGCGGTGACTTTGGGCAGAAACCCGAAAGCAAAGTCAATGCGGCCGCTATCCAGAGCATCGGCGATATCGGTTTCAGCCAAAGGCATTGTTTCAATGCGAACAGCGGGCGCTACGCCGCGTGCCATATGCATCAGGTCGGGTAAAAACCGCCCTTCGCCGATATCGCTCATGTGTATTCGGAACACCCGCCGCGATTGCGCCGGATCGAATTGGCGCGGCTCGTTAAGCGCCTGCTCGATGGAACCAAGGGCCCCTTGCACGGCAACGGCCAGGCGATCGGCGCGCTGTGTAGGCCGGACGCCGCCGGCAGCCCTGACAAATAGCGAATCGCGCAAGAAAATGCGCAAGCGGGCAAGCCCCTGGCTGGCCGTGGGCTGGCTAATATCAAGCTCTTCGGCCGCGCGGCTTACGCTGCGTGTTCGATAGACAGCATCGAACAACCGCAGCAAATTAAGGTCAATGTCTTTAGTATTCATTTATTTAATAATAGATATTCACTTTATTGTATAGAATTATGTCGATCCCGCAAGCATAATCAAAAAACAAGGCGCGAACCGGCCCGTCCGCCAGCGCCGCCCGCTCAGCCTTCAAAAGACCTTATGCCGAATCTCCATGTCCGGCACAGGCCCCGGAAAACACAGGAACACCATGTCACAGCCAACCACTATTGCCACGGCTCCGCGTACCAACCCGCTTGCGCAAAGCACAAAGCCTACCGTCCGGGAGGTCGTACTCGACTTGTTGCGGTCATTTAATATGACTACTATCTTTGGCAATCCCGGCTCTACCGAATTGCCGTTATTCCTGGATTTTCCCGACGACTTTAATTACAAACTGGGATTACAAGAAGCAAT
Source organism: Eoetvoesiella sp. (assembly GCA_036567205.1). Classification (GTDB taxonomy): domain Bacteria; phylum Pseudomonadota; class Gammaproteobacteria; order Burkholderiales; family Burkholderiaceae_B; genus DATCVA01. Next base: position 12,729 of record DATCVA010000083.1, read on the forward strand.
TGTGGTCGGCATGGCAGACGGCTATGCCCAGGCGACACGCAATGCGGCCTTTATCAACCTGCACTCGGCCGCTGGCGTGGGCAATGCCATGGGTAATATTTTTACTGCATTCAAAAACAGCACGCCGCTGGTCATTACTGCCGGACAGCAAGCTCGATCCATCTTGCCGTTCGACCCGTTCCTCTATTCCGCCCAGGCTACGGAACTGCCCAAGCCGTACGTCAAATGGAGCGTCGAACCAGCCCGCGCCGAAGACGTACCATTAGCCATTGCCCGCGCGTATTACATTGCCATGCAGCAGCCGCGCGGCCCCGTGCTGGTATCAATTCCTGCCGACGACTGGAGCAAACCATGCGATTACGTCCAGGCGCGTGAAGTCAGTACGGCCATTGCTCCCGAGCCGCGCCTTCTGGAAAAAATGGCCGGTGCACTCAACGCCTGTCAATCCCCCGTCTTCGTGATTGGAGATGGCGTCGACCGCGATGGCGCGTGGGACCTTGTGGTAGAACTAGCCGAACGCCACAATGCCCGCGTCTGGACCGCACCAATGTCAGGCCGTAGCGGCTTTCCCGGAGACCATGCTTTGTTCGCGGGCTACCTGCCGGCCATGCGCGAAAAAATTGTCAGCTTGCTGAACCAGCATGACCTGATACTGGTCCTTGGTGCGCCCGCCTTCACCTACCATATAGAAGGATCCGGCCCTCACGTCCCTGCCGGCGCGGTGCTGTATCAAATGATCGACGACGCCAATATCGCGGCATGGACACCCGAGGGCTCTTCGATTGTCTGCAGCATTGACCTGGGCGTAAAGGCTTTGCTGGCGCGCCCTGCGCCTGCCAAGCGCTCTTTACCCCAGCCCCGCCAGGCACCGCCTCGCGCCGAGCCTACTATGCCTATGTCGCCCGCTTACCTGCTGCAAACGCTGGATGAAGTCCGCGACCGCAACGCCATCATCGTCGAAGAGTCGCCTAGCTCGCGACCCATCATGCATCAGTACATGCCCATTTATCACAGCGAAACGTTTTATACCTGCGCCAGCGGCGGATTGGGGCACAGCTTGCCGGCGGCCGTCGGCGTGGCTCTTGCCAAGCCGGGCAAAAAAGTAATTGGCTTGATGGGCGACGGCTCAAGCATGTATTCTATCCAGGCCTTATGGAGCGCCGCGCAGCTTAAATTACCGATTACGTTCATTATTGTAAAAAACCGGCGCTACGCGGCATTACAAGAGTTCGCGCCTACTTTCGGCTTCAAGCCCGACTCGCCACTCGAAGGATGCGACCTGCCTGACATCGACTTTGTCGCGCTTGCCAAAGGCCAGGGATGTGAAGCCGTTCATGTTGGCGATCCGGCGCAACTCCATGACGTATTGCGAAACGCGCTTGCTTCCCCGCTTCCCATCCTTGTCGAGGTCGACGTAGCCTGAAACGCCCCACCTGTATCAACACTTCTTTTATTGGAGCCATCCATGACAACCACTCACCTGCTGATTAACGGCGAACAAAAGCAAGCCAGCAATGGCGCCACATTCGAACGGCTCAACCCCTTGGATGGCAGTGTTGCCACGATCGCCCCTGCGGCCACCAGGGCCGACGCAATCGCCGCTGTCGAGGCGGCCGCCGCCGCGTTTCCCTCCTGGTCCAGTACAGCGCCTGGCCAACGCCGGGCGCTCTTGATGAAAGCGGCGCAGGCGCTCGAGGCCAAATCAGATGCATTCATCGCGGCAATGGCCTCCGAAACCGGGGCCTCGGCCATGTGGGCGGGCTTTAACGTACACCTGGCAGCCAACACCCTGCTGGAAGCCGCCTCGCTAACCACCCAGATCAGCGGCGAAGTCATTCCTTCGGACGTTCCAGGCAACTTTGCCATGGGCATACGTCAACCGGCCGGCGTTGTTCTGGGCATGGCTCCCTGGAACGCCCCCATTATCCTGGGGGTACGCGCGATTGCCGTGCCGCTGGCTTGCGGCAACACCGTCGTGCTTAAAGGCTCGGAGATGTGCCCGGCCACTCACGGCCTTATCATCCAGGCTCTTCAAGAAGCAGGCTTGCCCAACGGCGTCGTCAATTTCGTAACCAACGCCCCCGCAGAGGCCGGCGAAGTCGTCGAAGCCATGATTGCCCACCCGGCAGTACGGCGCGTCAACTTCACCGGCTCGACCCGGGTGGGGAAAATCATTGCCATGACCTGCGCCAAACATCTGAAACCCGTAGTACTTGAGCTAGGCGGCAAAGCACCTCTTATCGTTCTGGACGATGCCGATATCGATGCCGCTGTTAACGCCGCTGCCTTTGGCTCATTCGCCCACTCCGGACAAATCTGCATGTCCACCGAACGCATTATTGTGGACGAAAGCATTGCCGACGAATTTGTATCACGCCTGGCCAAAAAAACCAGCAGCCTGCCGCTGGGCGATCCACGCAAAGGTCCGGTCGTACTCGGGTCGGTGGTTGACATGTCCACGGTAGAACGCTGCAACGCACTGATCGATGACGCACTGGCACAGGGCGCAAAGCTGCTTTGCGGCGGGAAAGCCGACAGCACCTTGATGCCCGCCACGCTTATCGACAACGTCACGCCCTCCATGAAAATCTACAGCGATGAATCTTTTGGCCCCGTCAAAGGCATTGTGCGGGTCAAAGGCGTTGAGGAAGCCATTGCCACGGCCAACGACAATGCCTATGGCTTGTCATCGGCCGTCTTCGGCAAAGACGTTTCCCGGGCCATGCAAGTGGCGCAACGCATTGAATCAGGCATTTGCCATATCAACAGCTCCACCGTCCACGACGAGCCTCAAATGCCTTTTGGCGGCGTCAAAGACAGCGGCATCGGGCACTTCGGCGGCAAAGCGGGCATTCACTCTTTCACCGACCTGCGCTGGGTTTCGGTGCAGAACACGCCTCGCCAATACCCATTCTAAACAGCAAACACAAAAGTTCATGTACACACTACAACGGAGACAAACATGACAGTCGCTTACTCAACCTTTCGTCGTCAAATGCTGCGGCGCACGGCTGCTACGGCTGCGCTGGCAGCCGCCGGCCTGTTGTGCGCATCGCCAGCAGCACTTGCGCAAACCTGGCCGAACAAACCGGTTAAAGTTATCGTTAACTTCCCGCCGGGCGGCGCGGCCGACCAGATTGCACGCGCCGTTACCATGCCGCTTTCCGAAGTGTTGGGTCAGCCATTCGTAGTCGAGAACCGGGCCGGAGCCGGCGGCAACATCGGCGGTGAAATCGCCGCCCGTGCGCCAGCCGACGGCTACACTTTTTTAATGAGTTCGGGCGGAATGGTCTCCATCAATCCGCTTATTTATTCCAATATGTCGTTTAATCCGGTAAAGGATTTAACACCGGTGGCTGCCGCAGCTCGTGTACCTGTCTATCTCGAGGTCAACCCCTCGGTACCGGTCAACAATGCCAAGGAATTCATTGCACATTTAAAAGCCAATCCCGAGAAACTTACCTACGGCTCGCCCGGAGTGGGCTCATCGCCTCATTTGGCTGGTGAATTGTTCACGGAAAAAGCCGACGTAACTGCCCTGCATGTGCCATACAAAGGCGCGGCGCCCGCCATGCAAGACTTGCTGGGAAGCCAGATCAATTTTATGTTCGACCCGGGCATCGGTCTGCAGAACGTACAAGCAGGCAAACTAAAACTGCTGGCGGTCGGCAGTATGAAGCGTTCTTCGTTGTTTCCCGACGTTCCCACGCTGCACGAAGTCGGGCTGAGCAACTTCGATGCAGACAGTTATTTCGCGTGGCCGGACATGAAAATTTCATTCCAAATCAATCGTAAGCGCGAAAGCGAAGCGCAATCAGTACATGGGTACGGCTGCTGCGCCGACACAATTTACTGTAAAAATTCCATGCCAAATCAATTGTGAACACGACGGCGAAGGGCTGACTGTACATTGTTAGTACGGCAAGCGAAACCGACACCGCCCACGCTTGATTTGGCATGGAGTTAGGGTGCGGCTTCTGAAAAAACCTTGCGCCCCTCCTCATCCAGCGCTGCAAACTCGTCATCCGATAGCTCTACATTAACGGCGGCTACATTTTGCTCGAGGTGGGTCACTTTTGACGTGCCCGGTATGGGCAGAATGACGGGACTGCGTTTAAGCACCCACGCCAAGGCAATCTGACTGGGAACAGCACCATGAGCCCTGGCGACACGATCAAGTAACGAGCCTGGACCGGTAAGCTCGCCAGCGGCAAGGGGATACCATGGAATAAAGCCTACACCGTTCTGAGCGCAATAATCCAGTACGACTTCACTGCTTCGATCGACCAGGTTGTAGCGATTTTGCACGGTCGCAACCTTGAACCAAGAAGTGGCCTCATTAATTTCTGCGACGCTTACCTGGCTAAGTCCGACGTGGCGGATAAGACCTTCTTTTTGCATTTGCGCAATGCAATCAAACTGCTCATCGCGCGGCACTTGGGGGTCGATACGGTGAAGCTGCCACAAATCGATCCGGTCCACAGCAAGCCGGCGCATGCTGGTTAAAACGCATTGGCGCAAGTATTCGGGGCGGCCCAGCGGTTTCCATATATCAGGTCCGTGGCGCGCCAGGCCTGCTTTGGTCGCAATGGTAATTCCGTTGTACGGGTACAGCGCCTCGCGAATAAGGTCCTCGCTGACGTAAGGCCCGTAACTGTCGGCCGTATCAATAAAGTTTACACCCAGCCCGGGCAAGCGTTTTAAGGTACGAAGCGCTTCTGCGCGGTCGGCGGGTTCCCCCCAAACGCCATTACCGGTAATGCGCATGGCTCCGTAGCCCAACCGGTTAACACCCAGGTCGCCACCAATTTGAAATTGCCCTGAGGCCATCGCCGAAGTCGTTGATAGTGTAGTCATAAGAGTATTAAGATGCCGGTCTTTTCACTGTAATTTCAATGCCGCTGTAATAGGCAGCCAGATCCTCGATATCAGCGTCCGACAATCCGGCCGCCATCAGCGACATCATCTCGTCCTTTCGGGCTCCGGACTTATAGTCGCGAAGGGCCTTGACCAGGTATGTTGCATTCTGGCCAGCCAAATTTGGCGCCGTCGGAAGCGTTGCAATACCATTCGGCCCATGGCAAGCCGCACACTGCGCCGCTTTGGCACGGCCTGCTGCCGCATCGGCGGCCCAGGCAGGCCCGGCCGCCAACGCACACCCCAGCGCTACTACCATTGCCCTGTTTTTCATTGCATGGCAGCAATTACTTCCCTGCATATGAAATCCTGTAAATAGCGCCAGCGTAGTCGTCCGACACCAACAACGAGCCATCGGGCAGCACCGCAACATCGACTGGCCGCCCCAGATACTCATTGTTGGACGTTAGCCAGCCATCGGCAAACACCTCCGTTTTATCGGCCGAACCGTCTTCTTTAAGGCTGGTAAACATGATGCGGGCGCCGACCGGGGTCGTACGATTCCATGAACCATGCTGGGCCGAAAAAATACCGCCCTGATATTTTTCAGGAAACATTTTCGCGTTATAGAACGTCATGCCAAGATCGGCGGCATGGGCAGCCATTTCAACTTGCGGGGGAACAACATTTTCGGGAACGGCCTCGTCCTTGTATTCGTTCGTCCTGACTGTGCCGCCACCGTAATAAGGGAAGCCGAAGTTCTGGCCCGCCTCGGTCGCGCGGTTCAGTTCGCCCGGAGGGGTATCGTCGCCCATGCCGTCAACCTGGTTATCGGTAAACCATAAGGTCTTGTCCTTGGGATTGAAGTCCTGCCCAACCGAATTACGTACCCCATACGCGAAGACCTCACGGTTCTTGCCATCGGTGTCCATGCGCAGAATGCCCATCATGCCTACTTTATTGTAGAGATCCAGCTTCTCTTTGGGCGGCACATTGAATGGATTTCCCATCGTGATATAGAGCTTGTTGTCGGGCCCGATACGGCAGGTGCGCGCACCATGGTTAAAACTTTCTTCGGCGACCGGGATCAGCTCGCCCTGCGGCACAACGATGCCGGCTGCAACGTCAGGGCCTTCGTAGAAAAACTCGGCAGCTGGAAATGACAGCACACGGTTATGCTCGACACTGTACAAAATGCCATCGCGAGAAAAACACAGCCCGTTCGGAACCTTCAGACTGACCGAGGGAGCGAAGCGCTTGACGTCATCTGCCACACGGCTCTTGGTGCGGTCTGTAACCGACCAGATTTTAGTTTTCCGTGTGCCCACAAAAACGACGCCGGTCGATGGGCCGACCGCCATATGGCGCGCATCGGGCACAACGGCATATAAATTAATTTTGAAACCCTCGGGCAATTTCACACTCTGTAAATTGCGTTTGATGGCATCTGACGTATTACCCGATTGCGGCACGGACTCGATATCCAGCGAAGCACCGGTTGTGTTCATATTCATAAGCTTCTGGACATTATCCCGAGGCTTTTCCGCGGTCTTTTCCTGAG
>DATCVA010000084.1:0-4225 GCA_036567205.1 Eoetvoesiella sp.
TAAACTCGGACAAATGGCAATACATCGTGATTAAACCCTGGCCGTGGTCGATGAAAATTGTTTTGCCATTGAAAAAAAAGTCGTCCACGATTGTCACCACACCGTCGGCAGGCGCTTTGACCGCTGTTCCACTGGGCACAGCAAAATCCAGCCCCGAATGAGCATTTCGCTCTTGGCCATTAAAAAAACGCCGCAAGCCAAACGGGCTGGACAACCGGCCGTTTACTGGCCGGTCCAGCAGTATATTGCTGGGCCCCACATCGCGAAACTGCTGATACGCCTCCATTTGTTTGGCGTACTCGCGCTCGAAGCGCCTGGTTTGCTCGGGATCCGGATTGACGTGGCTTTTATTTTTAAGCTTGATATGCTGCTCTTTGTAAGCTTTACTGCCTACATTGAAACTCGCACTCCGATTAGAACCGGCATTGCGTATGCTCAGGGTTTGGACGCCTTCAGAGGTTTTAAGATCGATCCCCACCACCGCAACCCATTGTGCATCGCTATCGCGAACAACCATCACTTTATTGTTTTTATAAGTCACCCGAGGCGTATCGGGTAAATTGCCCAGCGGTACAACCGCAATGCCGCCTGGCACCGGATAATTTAATGTGCGGCTAATATACCCTTCAGCACCCGCCGCTACAGGCGACAGCAAAGCAATCATCAATAAAACCAAACGCAGCATAGTAATCTCGTGTAAATACATAACAGAGCGGCGCCTTAGTGCCCTGTCTGGTTAACCCGGCGCAAGTTGCACACTATCACACCGAAAATTGCAATGGCAAACCCTAGCAACTGTATGGGCCCTAAACGATCGCCAAATAAAAAATAGGCTTCAACAGCCGCTAAAGGCGGCGCCAGGAACATCAACGAGGATGCTGTCGCCGCTTGACCGCGCCGCACTATCCATACCAATAGCAAAGTGCCCACCCCCGACAAGACAAAAGCAGCCCAGAGCAGGTTCGCCCAGAGCTCCACCGACCAAATCCAGCGCCGTTCATCGAGTATTAAAACGAAGGCGCCCGTAAATAACACAGAGCCTACGTTCTGCAATACAGCCGATACACGGATGTCGGACCTGGAAATTGAGGTTTTCTGAAGTATGGTGCCAAAGGTAATCGACAGTATCGCCAATAAAGCTATTAGTAGTACACCTATCGAAAACGAGTCGCTACTGGCCCTGGCCAAGGCGGGCTGAACAACCAGAAACACCCCAAAAACACCCATCACCAAGCCGACCCATACTTTCCGGGTGGGTACCTCTTTTAAAATGGGAATAGCCAGAAAAGCCGTCAACAATGGTTGCAACGATCCCATCAAGGCCATGATCGCCGGGGGCAGGCCTCCCGCAATGGCCCAGTATGTGGCCGACAGATACAACCCCTGCAACAAAACGCCTGCCAGAAGATGCTTAGGTATTTCCCTCCAGGCTGGCCACTCTACCCTGGCATGCAGGGCGATGCCGGCAAACAGAATTGCAGCAATACTGACGCGGACAAAAAGAAACAATGTTGGATCCGCATAAGGGACGATCGCTTTGCCAACAATAAACCCGGTAGACCAAACAAATACAAACAGTACAGCTATCGCTATCATTCCTGTTTCGCCTTCGTGCTGACGTCGTGCCGTAACATAACACAAGCAACGTCAAGCGTTAACGAACCGGTGTGGCCGCTACTGGAGACACAATACGCCCTCCGTGCAGCTTCAATTCACGCTGACATTGCGTGGCCAGCCACGCATCATGCGTCACCATAACCAGGGTTGTCTTTTGTTCTTGCAGCAACGAAAACATTAGTTCAATAACTTTCATCCCATTTTGCTCATCAAGACTTCCCGTGGGCTCGTCGACAAACAGCAGCTTGGGTTTGACCACAAAGGCGCGGGCGAGCGAAACACGCTGCTGCTCGCCCCCTGATAATGTTTTGGGGTAATGATGCAGACGGTCTTTCAAGCCGACCCTTTCCAGGCTATTCATAGCTAACTCGTAGGCTGGCTTATGCGCCAGCTCAAGCGGCAGCATGACATTCTCGAGCGCTGTCAGGTTAGGCAGCAACTGAAAAGATTGGAAAACAAACCCTACATGAGCAGCTCTAAGAGCGGCACGGCCTTCTTCATCAAGAGCAAATAAATCGTGACCCAACAACTTCACCTGCCCTGAACTGGGCAGGTCCAGGCCCGCCAGCAAGCCAAGCAGTGTAGACTTTCCTGAACCGGAGCTGCCTGTAATGGCGATTGCCTCGCCGGCATCGACCGAAAAGCTTACATTATCTAAAATATTCAAAATGCCAGAAGAGTCGATGACTCGCTGGCACAAATTTTTTACTTCTATTGAATGGGTGTAATTCATGCGGACTCATTGGCGTTGGATAGCGGCGGCATTATGTTGTTTTCATTGGTTAAGCGCGCAAGCACAAAGTGCGGCAGGCGCCAACGAAACAAACCGCAGTATTTTGGTTATCGGCGACAGCCTGTCGGCCGAATATGGCATAAGCCGCGGTTCGGGCTGGGTATCTATTGTGGCTCAAAAACTTAATACTGAACAACGAGACTATCAGATAGAAAATGCCAGCATCAGCGGCGACACAACCAGCGGAGGTGTCAATCGGCTGGCTGCCGCCCTGCTGCGCACTTCGCCGACGATTGTGATTATCGAGTTAGGCAGCAACGATGCCTTGCGAGGCTTATCGCTGGCCATGACACAACAAAATCTGGCAACGATGATCAAACAGTCTCAGCAGGCCGGAGCCGATGTGCTGTTGGTGGGTATGCAAATTCCACCCAACTACGGCCGCGCTTATGCGGAACAATTCAAACAAATTTTTGTCACTTTGGCCCAGCAGTACAACACAGAGCTAGTCCCTTTTTTACTGGATGGAATCGCCACCGATCCGAAACAATTTCAGGCCGATGGAATCCATCCTAACGAGCAAGCACAAATAACTCTGGCCAAAAACGTATGGACCCATCTGGGGCCCATGTTAAAACCTTAAAGATCGAGCCGCTTAATTCTGAGCCTCGGTTTCGCCAGCCAATACTTTATCGGCCTGAGGCAGCACTTTAACGTTTGCGGCGGCGCGCATCGCCTTCAGCACTGCTTGCTCTTCGGCACGCCCCCATGCCTGGCTCAGCTCCAGAGGAAGTGTTGCCAACAATGGATCGTTGGTTTTCCCTTCCTGCGCGCTTTCAATACGAACAATCGAAAACCCCTGGGGGCCTTTCACACCCTCGTAGGCGGGAAGTTTTTGAGTATTGGCGTGGAATGCCGAATCCAGAATAGGCTTATCCAGCCCTTGCGAATTGACACGGCTAATCGTTAACGGCGCCCCAAAGTCGTCGGGTACAACGGTAGGATCAGCCTGGGCAAATGCCGTCAAAGCTTCTTGCCCGGCCTTTTCAGCCGCATTCAAAGCACGCTCCAGAACAAGCTGCTCTCGTATTTGCGCGGTGACCTTTGGCAAGGGCTGAACGTGGGCCGGCGTTATTTTATTGACGCGCACCACAACCATCGTATCGGGCGAGATCTCGATTACCCCCGAATTTTGTTTTTCACTAAAAGTCTGCGATGAAAACAAAGCACGCCGCACACGGACATCGTTAAACAGCGCGGCATCCTCACTGCTGGCGGCCGGATTGCTGCCAACCGTTTCCGATGCGGACAGCAAATGACTTTGGGCAATCCCGTCAACCGTTTTTACCTTAAGCCCCAAGGCCTCGGCAGCCGGTTGCAAACTGGACTGATTATCATAGACCAGGCCGGTTAGTTTAGACGCCATATCGGCAAAACGATCTGCACCCAGTTGCCGGCGAATTTCGCTTTCGACTTTCGCTTTAGCCTGCTCAAAAGTTTCGCCGCGTTCGGTCTGAACATCATCAACCTTGAAAATATGATAGCCACCGGGGCCGTCAATAACGTTGGACACATCGCCTTTGTGCAAGGCGAACACCGCGTTTTCAAGCGATGCCGGCCATGATCCCTTTGTAATCCAGCCCAACTTACCGCCGTCTTTGGCCGTTCCTGCATCTTGCGATTCGGCGCGGGCGATGTCAGCAAACTGACTTTTATCGGCGGCTACTTTTTTAGCCAGCTTCTGTGCCTTTTCGTTCGCCGCCTGGCGTTGAGCATCGGTTGCGCCAGGCGCCACCGTGATCAGAATATGGCTAAGCTGCACGCGTGCGGGCAAAACATAGCGCGCCTTGTTCTGTTCATAATACTTTTGCATCT
>DATCVA010000085.1:0-3746 GCA_036567205.1 Eoetvoesiella sp.
TGTTCGAGCCGAATTTTAGGGTTTACTCGAACAGCGGGGCAATCCTGGCAAGCACCTCATTCACGATGGACGCTGGCGCGCTTTCGAGCTTTTTGCCTCCGCGCGCATGGATGTCCAGCGCGCGCGGTTGATCGCAACGAATCACTCCTGTCGTTTCAAGGCCGACGCCCATCAGCGGCACGGCGAATCCTGCTGTCCTGGCGAAGTTTCCGCCACTTGTAATGGGAAGAACTAGCGGCGTGCGAGTCAGGCGGTTGAATGCGGCAGGCGAGACGATAAGCACGGGGCGTACACCTTGTTGTTCGTTCCCGGAAGCCGGATTCAGGTTAACCAGGTAAATATCGCCTCGATTCATCAAATCAGTTCGCTTCCAATGGGATTGTCATCGAGCCAGGCTTGGTCTTGGGCGTCGATCGGCGCCGTGCCGTCGCAAGCAGCCAGCAGTTCAGCTAGCGTATAGCGTGGCTTCGGCCTGGGATCGACCACCAGACGGCCATGCTCAATGACAAGCCCCACCGTTGTCCCCGGAACGAGTTGGAGCAGATCCAGAATGGCGGGGGGGACAGCCAACATGACAGATCCTCCGACTTTGCGTAAATTGGTGGTATGCATGGTTCAATCCATTATATTATATGCCAATATAACTTAATGGGCTGCGCTTCACAAGATATTATCAGGCTGCTGTACGACGGGCTAGTAATGCCCGGGATCTTTTTGATACGCTGGGCTGCGCCCTCGAAAGTCAGGCCTTTCCCGGACCGGAGGCAATGTTGACGCCGATTCTCTCAGGCAGGGCAAGGACCTCAGAGAGCAAGATCGAGTGAACTGCAAGTGCATAATGAGCGTGCCATCAAAATATCACGATTGAAAATATCACGATCAATGGGGAGTCAACCATGAAACGGGTGTTGTTCGTCGGCCAAGAGCCAGAAACCGTCGATTTTTCCGATCCCGCGTTGCCGCCGGGACTCGACGCCGAGAAGATTCGCGGCGGAATTGCTGCCGGGATGCGGCAAATGTCGGAGCGCGGGTGGAAGCCTGATCTCTGCCTGGTTCGCCCGGACGAATCCGCGCGCATTACCATCGAGCGGGATCTGGCGGCCGCGACCTATGATTGCGTTGTGATCGGGGGCGGAATTCGTGTTCCTGCGAAGAGCCTGCTGCTTTTTGAGACGCTCATAAATGCTGTGCATAAGGCAGCTCCGAACACCTTCATCGCTTTCAATACCAATCCCGAAGACACCGGAGCCGCTGCGGCTCGATGGATAGGCCAGTGACAAGTGGGGAGAGATGCATGTCCCGGTGAGGCTCCGGGAGTCCTAAGCCGTCAAGAGATCGTCCTTGGAATACTCCGGCGGCGGCATATCTTCGGTTTCGACGGCAGACCACCCATTTTCTGATTCATTCATAATGATGTTAATGGTGCAATCAGCATCAGTCAGAGCGTGAATAATATTTTTTACCTTCTCGTTCCCCTCTGAATGCGCCGCGTACAAGACGCGCATCATTGAATCGGCGAATTTCGGAATCCGTCCCTGTTTTTCCCATATTGCGACCGACTGATCGGAACGGCCCAGCGCTTTTCCAAGCGAGTTCCGGGACATCAGCATTGCCTGGCGCAGGTAGCGAAACTCGGCGGCGCTTAGACGGGATTTTTTACGAATCAAGGCTTTGCAAATAGCCTGTACAAGTCCTGGCAGGTCCTGTATCGAGACGGCTTCGCCATAAGGGGTCCTCTCGGTTGTATAACCGTTGGCCAGCCACACGTTACGGAGTCCACCATCCGTAAAGCGAAACATGGGCTCTTCATCATTAAAGGGGGACAGCGACATTCATTAGACTTGTTTTTGCGAAGAAACACGTTTAATGGAGGTAATGTCGATGTCCCCAATTGATTCTATCCTAGGGATTCCGGGTTTAGTCATTCAGCAGGTCAATCGGGCCCAAGATATCCATGTGTGGGCCCGACCCAAACGTCGGCCTGGTTGCCTTTACTGCCCGGCGCCAACGGTGCGTATCAAGGCCACGCACCGGCGCACGCTCAAGCACACGCGCCAGGGTAACCAGCTGGTGGTGTTGCACCTGTCCGTGCCCAAGTACCACTGCACCCAGTGCAATCGGTATTTTCGTCATCGTTTTGCCGGTATTGGCCCGCGTCGACGAGCAACCGAGGCGTACCGCCTGGAGGTGTTCGAAGCGCATGAAGGAGGCGTGAGTCAGCGCAAGCTGTCGGTCACCCACCAGGTGGGCAGTGCCACCGTCGAGCGCTGGTATCAGTCGTTTGTAAAGCAGCGGGTGTCGGAGCTGTCGGGCCGACCTTGCCCCCAGGTGCTGGGTATTGACGAGCACTTCTTTAGCCGCAAGAAGGGGTATGCCACCACGCTGGTGGATCTGAAGAATCACAAGGTGTTTGATGTGGTGCTGGGCCGCTCGGAGGCGAGCTTGCGCAGCTATTTAAAGCGTCTTCCCGGGCGTGAGAATGTGCGCGTCATTGTGATGGATCTGTCCGAGACGTATCGCCGGATCGCCCAGCAGTACTTCCCCAATGCCATGATCGTGGCCGACCGCTTCCATGTCGTGCGCCTGGTCAATCAGCACTTTTTGAAGCTGTGGCAACAGTACGACCCGGAAGGTCGCAAGAACCGCGGGCTGCTAAGTCTGATGCGCCGTCATCGCTGGAAGCTGAGTGCGGTACAGAAGGAGAATTTGCGCCTGTATCTGGCTCAAGAGCCGGTACTTAAAGCGCTGTACTTTGCCAAGCAGCAACTGAATGGGTTCCTGGTGATGAAAAGCCTGACCAGAAAGCGGGCTCAGAAAATGATGCCTCAGCTCTTGAGCTTGATCGAGCAGTTTGAACAGAGCCCGGCGCGCGCATTGGCCCAAACGCTCAGGGCATGGCTCGAGCCGATCGTGAGAATGTGGCGCTTTACCAAATCCAACGGCATTACAGAGGGCTTCCACACTAAAATGGAAATGCTCTCACGCCGTGCGTATGGGTTTAGGAACTTTGAAAATTACCGCATGCGGGTCTTGGCCCAGTGCGGTTGGAACGGTGTGATTAACCGTGTCTAGTGAATGCGTATCCCCCGATAATGGGGAAGAGCCGAAACATGATTATTCTCCAATAATAAAAGCAGTGACGACAAGGCAAGAGGATGCTTCTTCTTGTTGTAGCGCCACGACGGCGCCGATGTTTCGTCCAGCGCAAAATCTCTCGACCTTGCATTCGGTAAACCCAGTCTTGATGTTGCTCTCGGGGACTCGATTGATGACGCCTTTACGCAAAACATCCAGAACAACGGGAATGGTGATTTGTCTCTCCTGCATACGATTCCTGGTATGAGAAGACCATTTCAAACACTGGGAGTCTTTGGCCAGTTGATGAATCCAGCGTTCCCAATCCCGACTGTTCCAGGCCATACAGTGCCCTAGTTTCTACATCGTGCGGCCGCAAACGCAGCCCGGTGCCATTGATTTTATGCATAGCGCCATGACGCTTACTGAGCTATATCAACTTCTTGGCTCGAAGAAATGGGAGCCTTCAGGGAATCTTGGGGGACAGGCGGGGGGAAACCCGGCAGGCAACAAAAAACCCCCGAAAATCAAAGATTAACGAGGGTCTATGTATAAAGCAGTGGTGCCCAGGAGAGGACTCGAACCTCCACACCCGAAGGCACATGGACCTGAACCATGCGCGTCTACCAATTCCGCCACCTGGGCATAAAGTGTATGCTATCGCTTTACCG
>DATCVA010000086.1:0-7777 GCA_036567205.1 Eoetvoesiella sp.
CGAAGTACAATCCTCAATGCGTTGTTGCCCGCCCCAGGCCGGGCAGGTGGTCACGATCACCGGAATCACTGGTCACGATGCCGGACTGAGTGGTCACGATGCCGGAATCGGTGGTCACGATCGACCGGAATACCCACTAGCCTGCCTGGCAGTAGTCTTCGCGGCAAAAAACTCAAGCATTACGTTTACCCTGGAGTATGATGCTTCATGAAATTATGGCTAGCAATGGCTGCCCTGGCGGCCGCTGTCTTGCTATTCATTTTGTGTTTGCCCGAGATCGTGTCAATGATGTTCGGAAGAGATGAAAAGCCATAGTGCTCATAGTGCTATATTTTCTGACTTTCCAAATATGTAATTAACTGGTGCAACAACTTGAATGAGTAATGCGAATATTTCAAACGATGCAGCAAAAACCACGCCTTCACCGGGCGCGGCCATTCTGTTAGGCGCACTAGGCGTTGTTTACGGCGATATCGGCACGAGTCCCTTGTACGCGATGAAGGTCTCGCTCTCGGGGTTTGCCGTGTTGGATTCGGGACATGTACTGGGTGTGCTATCGCTCTTGTTCTGGCTTCTTATGATCGTCGTCTCACTCAAATACGTTGTTTGCATTTTACAGGCCGACAATAGGGGTGAGGGCGGCATTTTGGCTCTGATGGAGCTGTCCATCCGCAAATTGTCGGGACGCAAGAAATGGATATACACCATCTTTGGCCTTATCGGAGCTTCGTTATTCTATGGCGATAGTGTAATTACACCGGCCATTTCCGTGCTTTCGGCCATTGAAGGTATTAGTGTTGTTTCCCACAGATTCGATGACTGGATTGTGCCCTTGTCACTTATTGTGCTGACAGCATTGTTTGCCATACAGTCGAGGGGCACTGGTGCCATGGGCAAGTTATTTGGCCCTGTTATGCTGCTATGGTTTCTGACTTTGGGCGTACTGGGCGTTTGGCGCATTTCAGAGACGCCAGAAATCCTTCGTGCACTTAACCCATTGTGGGCAATCTCCTTCATTAGTGATGCGCCATGGCAAGTGTTTTTGTTGTTGGGGGCGATTGTGTTGGCGGTTACTGGCGCAGAAGCTTTGTATGTCGATATGGGTCATTTCGGCCGCCCCGCAATTCGGCGAGCGTGGTTTGCTGTTGTCATGCCCGGCTTGATTCTTTCTTATTTTGGGCAAGGAGCATTGCTTCTGGCTGATCCTGCAGCCATCAAAAATCCATTCTTCTTGATGGCTCCCACTTGGGGCCTTATTCCTTTGGTGGTTTTGGCGACTCTTGCCACTATTATTGCGTCGCAAGCAGTCATTTCCGGTGCATTTTCAATTACACGACAAGCCGTCCAGCTCGGGTATTGGCCTCGCATGGTTATTCAACATACCTCGGCGCGTGAAGAAGGTCAGATTTATTTACCACGCGTAAACGGCTTGTTGTTCTTAGCTGTAGTGGTGCTAATTGTCGGGTTTGGCTCGTCCGATCGCCTAGCGCATGCCTATGGTTTTGCCGTCACGGGTACGATGCTGATGACATCGCTCTTGGCTTTTCTGGTGTTGCCGAAAAGTTCTAAGGGGGCAAAGCGAGCGCTGTGGCTTGCGCTTCTGAGTGTTTTCTTAATAATCGATGTGTTGCTGTTCTCCTCAAATGCCCTAAAACTTTTTGAAGGCGGTTGGCTGCCCTTGGGAATCGGACTCGGCATATTGGCGCTTATGCTTGCATGGAAACAGGGGCGAGACAAACTGCATGAAACCTTGGCCGATGGTCAACAACCCCTTAAAGAGTTCATGGCGTCTCTTGAGGCGTATCCACCGCAACGTGTGCCTGGCACCGCCGTATTCATGAGCATGATCGCCAACACCGTGCCGCCGGCGTTATTACATAACCTGAAGCACAATAAGGTGTTGCATGAGCAGGCTTTGTTTTTGACAGTTCAGAGTGCCGGCACTCCTTATATTCTTGCCGATGAACGATACCAGCTGGAGCAATTAAGCCCATCGAGCTGGCAGGCGATTGCGACATGGGGCTTTAAACAAGATCCTCACGTGCCGCAGTTGCTCGAACAAATGGCTAAAGAACATCCCGAGCTTAATCTCGAGCCGTTGCAAGTTTCCTATTTTTTATCAAGGCAGACAGTGTTGGTGGTGCGCAAGCTATCGTTGATATCGCGTTGGCGGCGAACCCTGTTTGCATTTATGGCGCGCAACTCCACCGCCAGCACACGTTTCTTTAAAATTCCGCCGAACCGTGTCGTTGAGATGGGTATGCAACAAGAGATATAGCGGGTACCGCCGCCTTAATGGCGAAGCCCCGAAGATGCCAAGGACGTAGCTTCTTCAAAATCCATGGTGTCCATGTCAGTGTCCGAAGCCAGCGGTTTTCCAAAGATTTTGAGCCAGATGAATCCGATGATGCCTGCGGTCAAAGATGCAATAAGGATAGCCATTTTTGATGCATTGATGACTTCCGCTTCACCTACAAAGGCGAGATTGGTGATGAAAATTGACATTGTGAAGCCAATCCCACCAAGCAGGCCCGCTCCGAATATATGACGCCAGCGCAGATCCAATGGCAGCTTGCAAATTCCGACAGCAACGGCAAGCAAACATAACAGCGTTATTCCAACCGGTTTGCCTACAACTAAACCGGTCATAATGCCAAGGCTGTTCGTCGAGGCAAGCTCCTGTGTCCAGCCCGAGCTAATGATGATTCCGGTATTTGCCAGGGCGAATATAGGCAAGATGATGAAGGCTACTGGTTTGTGCAGAAAATGCTCCAGGCGATGCGATGGCGATTTTTCATCATCCTGCTTGGCAGAGAAAGGAATTGTGAATGCCAGGAGGACCCCTGCGATCGTGGCGTGAACGCCGGACTTCAGCATCAATACCCACATCACAGCGCCGCCCAGCAGGTAGAGCGAGACAGACATAACGCGCAGATAACGGTTCATACCCGCGAGCAGGCCGAATACGGCCATAGCTGCTAGCAAGTACGTCAAGGAAAGTTCTGCACTATAGAAAAGAGCAATGACGATAATGGCGCCTAAATCGTCCATAACAGCCAGAGCGGTAAGAAATACTTTAAGCGAAGCCGGCACACGGCTTCCGAGAAGCGCGAGAACGCCTAACGCGAAAGCAATGTCTGTAGCCATGGGGATACCGATACCAGCCTGTGTCGGGGTTCCTGCGTTCATGCTGAAATGAAGCAGTGCAGGCACGCAGATTCCACCGACGGCTGCAACAATGGGAAGAAGCGCATTTTTGAACTCTGATAGTTCCCCGTTGTACAGCTCGCGTTTAAGCTCAAGGCCGATCAACAAGAAAAAGACGGCCATGAACGCATCGTTTACCCAGTGCTCTATGCTTAGTCCTCCCACATACACATGCCATATCCGGAGGTAGGTTTCTCCCAGCGGAGAATTTGCCAGAAGCAGCGAGATAACAGTACAGGCAATCAGCAAAATTCCCCCCGCTTTCTCTGAATCGAAGAACTGCTTGAATGTTTGCGATAGCCTCTTTTCAGTAATAGCCATGTGGTCCCTTTCGTCGAAGAAGAGTTTTAGTATTTAAAAGAAGGTGCGCGTCTAACCAGCCGAAGTCGAAGTCGGAGACGATTCCATGTTGTTTCGGGTGGGGCCGGCTTCTTAATGGATTAAGCCGGAAAAGCGCAGCCATCCTGAAAAGGATGGAAAACGTGATGTGGGTGATGGTGGATGCTGTCATAGGTCGTAATCAGGCGCGTGGCGGCCCGACCATCGCATATCCTGCCACACGTAAGAGTGTGAGCACCCAAGGGCAGTATAGTCGATTGTTTTTTGAAAGCGCCCGCTGAAGGTGCTTACCACCTAACTTACTCTTTACCTGGTCACGGTTAGTGGAAGAATGTCGTGCTGCATAAGCTCGCCTGCATACTGCAATCTTTTAGCCTGTTCTGTTACACAGCTATGCATCGAAGTGAGTTGTTGTGTTTATCGCATAAGATCGACCGAACTTATCCAAGCCTGAATGCGTTCAGCAACCTGGTCTGAGTTCTTGTCCATCATAATCATGTGCGAGTTGCCCCGAATGCCGGCCTTTGGCAGGAACAGCACGTCGGTTTTGCCGCCAGCGGACTGAAGGTTTTGACGGAAGGTTTCCTGGCGTTGAACAATGGCTTGCCAGAACGGTGACTGGTCAGTGTAGTCGCCCCAAACCCAAAGTATGGGAATTTTTTTGATCCGGCTATAGTCTGTGGAGTCTGGGTCTGGCGAGCCGGAAGGTTCAACGACAACAATTCCTTTGATCAGATCGGGGTTCGCAAGCGCTACTTTAAACGCGAAATTCCCTCCCTGGCTATGGACTAGAATGACGCACGGGCCAACTTTTTTGACATAGGCGTCGTAGGCGGCCTGGGTGGCGGCATCATTGGTTGTCCATCGAGGAATGCTCTGCTTGGCCATTTGATCGAAGGCTTTCACAGGAAACTGAACGCCGGCCAGCGGCTGTCGTTGTGCCGGGTCGGTATGATACGAGCCTGTCGCACCAATGCGAAAGATTTCCCAGCTTTCTTTCTTGGTTCTGAAGAAAGGTTCGCTCTTGAAAATTTCCGGGTAGCGTGCCCAAGAGGCCCGTCCACGTTCCATCGCATCGCTGATGTAAACATCATGGCCCGCCCATAAAAAGTAGTTTTCCCAGCCTGGGTTGCCGTCGGGTTTGGTCTCCCAGGTAACTCCCGACAGTCCCCCACCGTGCCACATGAGTAGGGGGTATCGCGATTTGGGTTTATCAAGCAGGGTATAGCGCGCGTACATGGCTTCAACTTCAAAATCGCCATCAGAGTCGGTCCGAAGGGGTGTGGCTCCGGGCGCAAGAGTAATTTCGCGAGCGGGCAAGCCGCTCAAAGTGACGGGTCGCCCGCCAACATGAAAGCTGCCTACTTCTTTGACGGCGAGAAAGGTATCTTCGGTTGCGCAGCTTGTAAGAGCGCTGTCAGCAGGCAGAGAATGTCTAAAGGTCTCTTTCAAGATAGTCTCCCGGTTTTGTTAGGGAACGTTTGAACAAGCATGACTAGTACTGGCCATGTCCGGTTTTTATAAGTAGTGACGTGGCCGAACGGTTTGGGGGCTGAGTAATACGCCGAGCACGATAATTTTCTTCGCTAGGCCGTATCACGTGAATGCATACCAGGAATGCATGCCAGGTTTGGGTCTAACATTAGGTCTATTTTGAATAGACAGAGAACTAGATGTCGGGCGTCCGGGCGAAACGATTCGCTACAGACGCCGCGGACCCATCAATCCAATACAATTTTGTATTCTTCGCCCAGATCGCGAGCTTTGGCGACGTAGTTTTTGAACATGATGTCAAGCTCGTCGGGGGAGTTGGATGCCGGTTCCGCACCGATCTTGGCAAAGCTTTGGCGGATTTCGGGTTTTGCCAAAATCCGGCCGATTTCTTTGCTGAGTTTTGCTCGAATATCAGCAGGTGTGCCGGCGGGCACGAACGCAGCGTACCAGTCGTCGCCTATATCGTCGTCCAGGACTTCAGGGGTGTACGGCAGCACCTGTGATGCAATTCGGGCGCCACTTTCGGACGTGGTGCCAAGTATGACCGCCCTTCCATCGGCGGCGTACGGCAAGGCGTTCGGCCCTGGTGAAAATACATAAGTGATGCGTGCTGTAACTGCGTCATTCACCGCTTCCGGCGTGCCTTTGTATGGTGCGTGCGTGCCTTTGATGCCCTGTTTTCCAGCAAATAGGGCTGCATGCATGTGCCCTGTACTACCTATCCCGGCGGATCCATAAAACGCGTCTTTGCCGCTTTTTTCGATTAGGGTTTTAAGTTCAGCCGGGGATTTCACCTTCAGCGATGGAGAAACAACCAAGAAACTGGGTGTGCGTGCCAGAAGCGACACACCCGCTAGATCACGGACTGAATCATAGGGCAGTTTGCGGTCTATGCCCGAACGGACGCCTAGGGCACTGGGCGCAACCAAAACGGTAAGGCCGTTTGGCTTCGAGTTGATCACATATGTTGCACCAATGACGCCGCCGGCGCCTGCACGGTTCTCAACGATCACGTTGGACTTCCATGCTGCCGCGAGCTCTTTGGCAACTATGCGCGCTACAAGGTCGGTGGTGCCGCCGGGCGTAGCCGGTATGATGAAACTGATGGTGCCCTGAGGGTATACGTCAGCAGACGGCGTCTCTGATGCCTTTGAGTTCGGCGATATGATGATTGACGATATCAAGAAGGCTGATGCGCCCCAGCAAAGTGCGGTCGAAAATTTTTTCATCTTTTATGGCGTCAGATCTGAAATCTGTTTACCTGCTCACGATTCCACTCCTGTCGCTGCTCCTGTATGTATGTTGGATTAGAGATCAAGACAGATGAGCGCTTTCCGTGCAGCACTTTGGAAGGCTTTACGCCCAAACAGTCAGGCTTGTATTCCGACTGTGCTCCACCAGTCGGCCAACCATCCGATGTTTCCTCCTTTTTGGATGAGGTCTTGGACTTCGATGGGGACGCCGCCAAATACCCGCTCGACGTCACGTGTGTGGTTGATGAAAACTCCGCTCCTGAAGTCCACCTCCACGTCTTCTCCTGTTTCGCACAGGGACGAAACGCCTTCGCATGGTGACAACACGCGCAGGCCAGTGCTGACAGCTTCACGATATGCCTGCACCGACATCGACTCACACAGAAGGCCCAGCCCGAGCGCTGCCATGGCAATGTAACCACAGCCTTTAGGCCCCATTCCAAAGTTGCGGCCAGTGATAATCAGGTCGCCGGGCCGACTGCGGGACGGAAATCCGGGATCTGTTTCAGAGAACAAATGCGGCACGAGGACCTCGGGATTGGTTTCTCGCGCGGTAATGAAGGACGCCGGAATCACTCCTCCCGGATGCGGCACATCATGGCCCAGTTTGTAGCAGCGACCCCGCAAAACCCATTGAAATTCAGACATATGCTTCCTCCATGTGTTTTTGCAGGACGCCGTCAGCCACAATCTTGCGCGGATCCGTGATGACGCCGGCCAGCGCGGATGCCGCCACAGTCGCCGGACTGCCAAGATATAGTTTCGCGTCCGTTGCGCCAAACCGTCCTTTATTATTGTTGGTGGCGGTGGAAATGGAGACTTCGCCACTGGCCACTGGACCCACAACCGCATCGTTACAGGGGCCGCAACCGGCGGGCAGAAGCATAGCGCCCGCATCCAGAAAGATCTCCATCAGTCCATCCTTAACCAGACGGCGAGTCGATGCCTCGGATCCGGGGACAATAAACAGGCGAACGCCGGGGGCGATATGCCGTCCCTTAAGGAAACTTGCCGCGCACAAAAGGTCTTCATACATGCCCGATCCACAGGAACCGATGAAGGCATGGCTAATACCAGTGCCGACGACCGCATCGATATCTACGCCGTTGCTCACGTTGCCTGGCAGGGTTACCTGGGGTTTTATCGTAGAGAGATCAATGACATGATGGGACTCATAATGTGCGTCTTCGTCGCTGTATACCGGCGTGAACGCCCGCTTTGCTTGTCGTCTGCAGTGGGCAAGCACGGCTTCACTAGGTGGTACAAATACTCCGGCAGCACGCATTTCGGTTGGCGAACTGCACAATGCCACGCGTTCGCCCAGGCTAAATTGATCGAGGTCGCCGGCGTATTCAAATATACGGTAATCCGGATCTACGTCGATCTGGCCAGACTTGATGCACCGCGCGATGTAGAAGCCCACGTCGCGTGCGTAGACCCCCGCACCGAGGCGCCCTTTCAGCTCGATTAACAAGGTTTTCGGA
>DATCVA010000087.1:0-4569 GCA_036567205.1 Eoetvoesiella sp.
CTGGCCAGATGTGCAACTACACCCAACTCGGCGGCCAGGTGGGACTGGATGGCAAGACAGCTTCTCGGTATGTCAGTGTCTTTGAGCAGATGTACTTGCTCAAGCGCATCGATGTCTGGGCGCGCAACCGGCTCAATCGCGTGGTAAAGACGCCGAAGCTGCAGTTCATCGATTCTGGCTTGCTTGCGACGCTGCTCGATTTGAGCGGTGATGAGGTTCAGCAGGATTGCACGCGGTTTGGCAATGTGCTGGAGACGTTCGTTTTTAGCGAGCTGCTTAAGCACACGACCACTGCAGGCGGCGACTATCGCTTGATGTACTACCGGGATGCCGACAAGTTCGAGGTCGATGTCGTGATCGAGAATGCCGCTGGAAATTTGGTATGCGTCGAGGTGAAAGCCGTAGCCACGGTCAAGGAGAGTGATCTGCGCGGCCTAAAAAAACTGGCCGGTATCGCGGGTGACCAATTCAGGATGGGGGTGTTGCTGTACGACGGCACAGAGACGATGCCGTTGGGAGATCGGATCTGGGCCGCTCCTCTGTCTTCGCTATGGGGCAATTGAGTCTCAAGCGTGCAGCGCAGCGTACTCGCGTGGCGAAGGGATGTACCGGAGCGAATTCCCGCTTTGTTGGCGCACGGCTTCATACCGCACCACTCACCTTCGACCTACGATTAGTTCCGGGGTTTCACGCCGCCCTTGCGGCCCAAACCGAAACCGACGCGGTACAAGTCAGGCATGTCAAGGCGGCCATCTCTTCTGGTTTCCAGGAGACCGAGACGTTGCAGGTCTTCACGCACGCCGTCCCAACCACGGTCAACGTGCTGCGCCGGCAGACCCGTGGAACGGATGCTTCGTGAACCGCCGGGAAATTTCTCATTCCATTTTTCCTGCACTGCATCGAACTCAACGGGTACGTTCATGCCGCTCAAGGCGGAAAGAACGTCAGGCACCCACGGGTAGTCCTCGGCTATTTCCTGCACGCGAATTTCCGAAGCCTTCTGGATGCCGCGTTTGATACTCTCGAAGTGTAGGGCACAGTCATGCTGCGGATAACGTTCGCTGGAGTCTTCCGCCGCTTGCTGAATTGCAGCGAGGAAAGATCGTGGGGATGTCTGGCCGCGCCCATCGGCCAAATGCCCCACTGACCATGTGTATGGCACGCCGCGTCGCCTATCGCGACCCATCCATGGCCCAGCCAGAGTCTCAAAAGCCTTTCTCTGCACGTCGGACTCCGACTTCATCTCGTGCGCGACCTGCCATACACCAGCTTGCGCAAAGTTTTGACAGATGCTACGCATTTTTTCGCCATGAGCAGCCGGCGCATTGATGAGTCGTTGCCAGAGCAACCCATGCAGATCGTGCCTGGCCCAGGATAATTCGGCTTTGGTCGCCGTGAGTTTGGATGCGTCTTGAAAGTTGAATACGGTTCGCTCTGCCTGGTCTTCACGCAAAAATACCTTGGCGTATAGACCTGGAAAGGATTTCAGCCAAAGAGCGGTACGCAACAATCCACGTACGATGTCATCCATGCGCTGCCAGTCCGTGCTGGTGCGATCCAGCGCATCGAAGAGTATCAGGCCCTTCCAGTCGCGCGGACGTTGCATCAGGCGAGCGGCGATCTCGGGGTTGGATTTGAGCCATTCCGCCGTGCTTTGCCAGCTGTCGCAGGGAATGTCTTCGCCGGCCCGCCGTGCGACCCAGCGTAGAACTACGGCCCGCCACAAATCGTAGGGATCGCCTTTCTGCTCAAGAAAGGCCGAAAAAACGTCGGCATTCGGATGGTTGTCTATATCTTCCGTGTTGCTAAAGCCCGCAAATACCTCAATGTCCTGCAGTTCGGAAGCAACCGTGCCCAATTGATTGCGCAGTGGTACCGATTGCAAGGCCGCCGTCCAGAACGATTTACCCACCCCTCGACCACCCACGACAATGTGAGCATCCAATCTCAAGGCTTTGAGGTGGGAAGGCGGCAAATACAAAGTTCCAGGTTGCGGTATTTCGCCGAAATTGCTAGTTTCAAGCGGCGCAGCCAAAATAGCCTCGCGCAGTTGTTGGGCTTGTATCATGACTTTTTCCTCGCATCAGCCGCATTGCTCACGCCGTCGATCAGTGCGCCAAAGATAGACTGCACTTCCTTAAGGTCGATAGTGGCAAGCCTGCCCTGCAGAGAGAGAAGCCCTGCAAAACTGCGATTCCAGTTCACCGCCCATGGATAATGTGGCGCGGCCTCGTCAGCTTCATCGAAACTCCAGCCTTCGTTTAACTGACCGACCCGCCATGTACCGTCCAGCCCGCGCCCGGCCTCGCCTAGCTTGATTGGCGCTATTTCATCGTAGAGGGTATCGACGAAAATTTCATACGAATGCTCCCGCAGCCCCGCAAGGTATTCAACCCGATCAAGTTCGGGCACAATGGCCCCCACTACCTGAAAGCGCTCACGTATTTGTTGTGCGACTCCGGCGCGCAACCATTGTTCGAACAACATCCGGTAGCCGTTCCACGTTTGGCTGCCCTCTAATGCAAACAGCAGAATCAGGTTGGCGCCCATATCGGTGATGCAGGCGGAGGCGATCTCGTCGATGCCGGAGCGTGAGTCGATCAGTATTACATCAGGCTGAACTCGCAACTCCAACGCCTGCAACAATCGCCCGAGCCTGGCTGACCATGTCTCGCGCGTTCCATCTACCTGCAATTTTGGCATCCACACACGACCTAGCTTGGCAATGTATTCGCCGTGCTTGGTGCCATGCGCGGGTACGACATGGATTTCACCGTCATGGGAGAGATTACTGGTGGCAACCATGCTGTCAAAAACGGCATTGCCGTTGTCCACCAAGTCTTCAACCAGCCAGTCGGTAATTCCGTATTTGGGCTGGCGTTCCGGCGGCAGCAGCGCCGACGATAAGCCGGGGGATTCCAGATCAAGGTCCAGCACCAACACCCGCTTGCCAGCCTGCGCCAAGCGCCATGCTGTGGCCGCCAAAGCAGTGGAACGTCCTACGCCGCCCTTGATCGAAAAGAATACGACACGCGGCACGCCTTCGGTCTCCGGTTCGATGTGCGTCCAGTTGGCTTCAGTTGCCAGCCGATCTACCACCCACACTTTGGTGAACCCGTCTACTGAATAGCTGGTTGCCCCTTGGCACGCCTGCTCCCGGCTCGGTTCAAAAAGAATCCCGGCATTGTGGGGATAGGCGTGTGGTCCTAAACGTTGCATCAATTCTGACGCCAAATGATCCCAAAGCCCGCGTAGCTCACCTTCTTTAATTCGATACGGCAAGATCAGACGCACTCGGCCGTTGAGATCCCGATTGACAAGCAGCCAATCGTCTTCGTTACTTAGAAAGTCATTGATGGAGCTGCTATGAACCCGCAGCCAGTCTTGGACAGCCGGCAGGATTCGATCAAAGGTCGGACTATGCTCGTCGAACCCCTCGAAGAGTTTTTTTTTCATATCAGCAACCCCTCTCGTTGTGCCTTCTTTAAAAGCTCACAGACAGCCGTCGCCCCTGCCTGGTGAACCTGCACGCGAGCTTGGTCAAAATTGGATTGATGCGCATAGCGATCCGAAACATCCCAGGAACTAAAGGGATCGCTAGTGGAAAGTGCGTACGCCGTTCCTTGTACATGGCCGCAACGGTAGCTCTCGAAGCGCGCCCAGATGCCATTCGCGTGCACGCGATCTTGTGGAGTGGTGGGCCGGTCCTTGGTCGTGTCGAACGGCATTCCGAACGCTTGCATCAGCCGCTTCAACCCGCACTCAGCCGCCATGCCGTACAGGTGATCCGCATTGGCAAAACGCCCAGCAGCAAACAATCTCTCGGCATCATCCCAATGGCGCTCATGTGCGTCCAGAAAATCTGATTTCACACAATCATCCTTAATCACCAAAACGCGGATTCTTAAGGTGAGCGTTGCGCACCTCTGCGACGGCAGGTGTTTCCGGCTCGGCAGCCTTGACCGTCTTGATCATGAACGTGCTCCGTCGCTGTCTTTTGTTTCTTCGAAGGGCGGAATCGCAATACGATGCTGCTCACAATGGTTGCGAACAAGAACTTCAACCATGTTGGCAATGGGGTGATGTTCTTGACCAGCTGCCGTGCGAAGTGCTTCTTTTAGCCTGGGATCGACACGAAAAGGCAGTGCGGCAGTTGTAAGGTTGACCATACCCTCTCCAAATGGAGATGCGAATGTGCTGCAGTATACAGCAGCTTATCAGTTTTACGACTGGATACCGGTGATGGTCTGGAAGGTGATGTTCGGAACATTCATCCAATGACTTGGTGGGGGCTCGTCGCGCAGCCAAAGACAAAAACGAGCTGCATGCCCTCGTAGTTGAGTGGATCTCCAGAGGGAAAGCCCGAACGCCTTACGAGTTCGGCGTCAAGGCCTCGATCACCACGACCCTTTCAGGGCCGACTCATTAAGGTATTTCTATTTTTCTGACTGATTCGTTGGCTAGGAGCCAACATCGGCATGGTATTAGAGGTATGGTGCGTTATTATTGGCGCTTTGTTGAAAAGTGGGGAGAATGCCCATTTTACGGATCACCAGAGTGACATATCAT
>DATCVA010000088.1:0-15913 GCA_036567205.1 Eoetvoesiella sp.
AATTCAACAATACCGGTTTTATCTGAAACCGAAAGCAGGGCAGTTTGGATCTTCATGAAGGGCCGCTAAATAAAAGTATTAAAAAATTAAGGTTGTATATTGTGCGAAGCGAGTTTTTTACGCAAAGTGCTGCGTGTGATGCCCAGCATTTCGGCTGCCCGTGATTGGTTACCGTTAGATTTTTCGAGCGCCACTTGCAACACCGGGCGTTCGACGCAGTTGACGACCATGGCCAGCATATCGTGCGGCTGAGATTCGCCCAGATCGGCAAAGTAAAGTTCAAGACGGTCACGGACGGACTGCTCTAAGGGATTTTGGGTACTCATAGTCGATTTTTAGATAGGTTTCGATTGCATGATTCAGCCAGTAACAGCCTTGGCAAGCGAAGTCGAAATGTGTTCGTTGGGTGGATAACGGTCAAACCAATGCTTCACGGCATGCATTTGTTCGCTGGTGTTATTAGTTTGGTTAATATAGGCTAAAAGCGCCTTGGTGCCTGGCATATCGGCCATATACCAGCCTATATGCTTGCGTGCTGTACGTACGCCCGTGAATTCACCGTAAAACCGGTAATGGTCTTCCAGGTGTTCCAGTAAACAGCATTGTAATTCACCGTAAGTGGGTGGATTCAGATGCGATCCTGTTTGCAAAAAGTGCACAACTTCACGGAAAATCCATGGGCGGCCTTGCGCAGCGCGGCCGATCATAATGGCATCGGCACCCGTATACTGTAATACGTATTGGGCTTTTTCGGGAGTATCGATATCCCCATTTGCAATCACGGGAATACCTACTGCCTGTTTTACTGCTTTGATCGTATTGTATTCGGCCTGGCCCTGGTACAGGTCAGAGCGGGTACGGCCATGTAGGGTAAGGGCCGCAATGCCGATGTTCTCGGCCAGTTTAGCCACCCGCACGGCGTTGCGCGATGCATGATCCCAGCCTGTACGTGTTTTGAGCGTGACCGGCACTTCGAAGGGGCCGCAGGCTTTAACCACGCTTTCCAGAATTTGAGCCACCAGGTTCTCGTTGCGCAGCAGCGCTGAGCCCGAGGCTACATTGCACACTTTTTTTACCGGGCAGCCCATATTGATGTCAATAATGCGGGCGCCTTTTTTAATATTGAACAGGGCGGCTTCGGCCATCATTGCCGGATCCGATCCGGCAATCTGCACCGCAATCGGGTCGATTTCCCCGTCATGATTCAAGCGCCGGGACGTTTTAACGCTGTCCCACAATCGCGGATTGCTGGCTGCCATTTCCGAGACGGCATAACCCGCCCCCAGCTTTTTACAAAGCTGTCTATAGGGGCGATCGGTTACCCCCGCCATGGGGGCAACAAAAACAGAGTTGGGAAGAGACCAGGTGCCAATGCGCATCGGGGGATTTTAACCCCCGATTGGAGTTGCGTTTTATTACAGCTGATTCAAGTTCGCAGCCCCTGTAGTAAATGACGGGCCAACGGAGTGCGTATGGTCTGACTCAGGTCCATCGCCAGCAGGCTTAAACCGCTGGCATGTTCAATTAGCGGATTGCGGGTGGAGAACACCCGGGGTAAAAAATCGGTGACCCCTGTTGTAAGCCATCGGTCGGGCCGGCGCTGGCGTATGAATTGATCCAGCACGGCGCTCGGATCAGTTAGGGGCTTAGAGAGCCAGGTGGCCAATGTTTGGCTAAGCTGGACAGCGTCGCGCAGCCCCAGGTTTAGCCCCTGGCCCGCGACCGGGTGCAAGGTTTGGGCGGCATTGCCAATAGCGACGGTACGTGAATTTACCCGCATCGATCCTGCATGCAGGCTTAATGGAAACACGTGGCGCGTGTTTGCGCACTGAAATCGGCCGAGCCTATCGCCGAACATTGCGTGCAGGGCAGCCTCGAACGCTGCGTTGTCCAGCTTGCGTAAATCGTGCGCCCGGGTGGGAGAGCAGCACCACACAACACCGTAAAGGTCACTGCCTTGTGGGTGTGGCAACAGTGCCAGCGGGCCTTGTCCGGTAAAGCGCTCGTACGCCCATCGTGGCCGCGGCCGGCTGGCCCGGACAGTGGCTAAAATAGCGTACTGGTTGTAGTCGCGTGTAATTCCTTTGGGCCGGGCGCCATCGGACTGGACCGCTACGCCACAGGTAAGATCTTGTTCGCCAACATTCAGGTGCACGTGGTGGGCGATTAACGGCGTGACGTAGGGCGTTTCGATTAACTGGATGCCGCTCTGCGCCACCGCCAAATGCAGCGCGGCCAACAGAGCATCGTATGAAACGACGCTGCCAAGTCTGGGGACTTCAAGTTCGGAGTGACGAATGAGCGTGCGCCCAAGCCGGCCGCGTTGCGAAACATGCACAGTTTCGATGCTGGCCGATTCGGCGGGCCAGGCGCCCAGCTGTTCCAGCAATACCCGGCTGCCGTGATTGAGAGCCAACGTACGTGGGTCGATAGATTGCTCGGCCCCAGACCTGGGCTGACTAATAAAATGCTTGCCAATAAGCGCGATACGCTTGGGTTTTGGGGCCTTGCCAGCCAGAAGCAGCGCCAGCGCACTGCCAACGGGCCCTGCGCCGGTGATGGCAATATCGTAATCGGGCGATTCCATATGTTCTATCCAGGCTCTACTACAATGAAGGCAGACGATTTTAAGCTTTTAGTGTAATTCCATTTCCAAATCAACCTCCAGCGGTGCCGACGCAGCAGTCGTACCCATGTACTGTCCGCGCTTCGCCTTCGTGTTCACAATTGATTTGGAAATGGAATAAGAACCTACAACGGTCAATCGAGGTTTAGCATGACGACGCAGCACACAGGCACATCCACTACTGCACCAGCAGCCACACGTACCGAACGCAAAAGCAAAACTATTGCCGCGTTACTGGCGGCCGTGTTGGGGGTGTTTGGCGCTCATTGGTGGTATTTGGGGCGCCGTTACGCGTGGTTGGCCACTGCCTTGCCGTGCGTGTTGATTGTTTTGACCCGGCTTTATCCCGTTTGGTGGGACAGCCCGCCATTTTTATTGCTGATAATTCCGGCCACGGCCGGCTATATCGAAGCTCTGATCCTTGCCCTCAAGCCTGATGCGCAATTTGATGCCCGATATAACCCCTTGTCGGGCGTTGCGACTCAAACAGGATGGGGCCCTGTTGTCATCGCCATTTTCACGACTTTACTGGGAAGCTCGGTGCTGGTTTTTGGTATTGCGCTGATTGTCATGCATGTTTATACGGCTATGGGATGGCTTGATGGTTATGTGTTTTAGGCAGGCTTGTTTTGGATGGCTATCAAGGCTAAAATGATGTCATCGTAATTTTATAGGAGCTGTGCGGTGAATTCCGATCCCGGCGACAGTAGTAGTCGATCTAGTATCGATTGTTCCAGTCATCAGGCGTGATAAGCACTAGCAGGTCAAGGCAGGATAACCCCGCCTAATCCAGCGCACAGCTTTTCCACGTCCTGGTGTCTTTTAGGGCGTGGAAGTTTCTAGCGAGGTTCTCTCGCGCGAAAAACTCCCACTTTAATTTTTGTCGGCCTCTGCCAGTAAGCGCAGTGGTCTTTTTGCATGGTTTGGACATTTGACGGGTCTGGCCATGTAGTGGGGGGGTCTTATGCGTCTGTTCGATCTATTCTTACGCCGTGCTGGTGTTCAGCACGTTCCTGTGCGTGTGCGCAGCAGCTCTTTATCACGTCTAACCGTGGTATGTCCGCGCAAAGACATGGCTGGCGTCCGTAAACAAATTTATCTGGATTTCGCGGCGGCAGGGCTTAAAGTGGCTACTTTGCAAGTTGACCGGGCGCAAGATCCCGAAATGGCCACAGCCTGTGTCACGGTAAATTGTCCTCCGGAGTTGCGTTCCGTTTTAATGAGCCAGGCTCGCCAGATCAGTGCTTATCCGGGCGTTCGGCAAGTCCAGTGGGGCGATCGCCGGCATATTGCTTTAAACTAGTAAAGTTTGCTGCTTCGGACTTTTTTACCATGGATTTACTCGGCTGGCTCACGCCCTGGGAGTTTTCTCCTGCGCTGATCATTGCCTTCCTGGCAAGCGGTGTTTTGTTCACGCGCGGTACAAAAGTGCATCGGGTTACGGCTGCGCGCCAGGCCATGTTTTGGGTCGGCCTGGCGCTTTTGTATATTTCGTTGCATACGCGAGTCGATTACTACGCCGAGCGACTATTTTTTGCTCATCGCATTCAGCATCTGGTTTTGCACCATTTAGGGCCCTTGCTTATTATGGGCGCCTATTCGGGTCAAGTGCTGCGTGCGGGCCTGCCTATGCCTGCACGTATCTGGCTACGCGATTTTCGCCTGACAGGCAGCGGGCGTTTACTCGAGGCCGTGTTCACCAATAAGTTTCTGGTACCGTTTCTGTTCGTTTTTTTGGTTGTCATCTGGCTTATTCCCAGTGTCCAGTTCTATTCGATGCTGGACTGGCGTTTGTATCGACTGATGAACTGGTCGGTCGTTATTAGCGGGTTTATGTACTGGAATTTAATCCTTGATCGCCGCCCTAACCCGCCGGCGGTTATGTCGCCCGGGGCGCGCATTCTTTCTCCTGTCATTACGATGGTGCCGCAAATGGTGGTGGGCGCCGTTATTACATTTACCGAATACGACCTCTATCCTATTTTTGATTTGTGCGGCCGGGCCATTCCGGGCATGTCGGCGGTCACCGACCAGGCGATTGGCGGATTAACCATGTGGGTTCTGGCGGGCTTTATCGAAATGTTTGGGCTGCTGTTCGCCTTGGCGACCATGATGCGCCTGTCCGGCAAGGGGCGCTTGCCAAGCAAGCAAGACCGGGCCAGAGCCAGGCAAACTGCCGCGGCACAAGGCGTTTAAGGTTGCTGCCGGCGTTGTTGCGGAATACACAGGCATATGGGGTAGACTATTGGATCGAGCTCATCGTGTGGCCGTAGCCGCCTTTATCAAGACACATGAACCTTCATTGCCTGGTCTCAAAAAAAACTTTCGCCGCCCTGCGTTTCGGCTGCCTTGTATTGACGGCAGGCCTGGCTATGCCGCTGCAGGCTCAGCCGGTGGGCATTCCCAGTATGGGCGCGGCTTCATCGGTCGAACTTTCGCCTGTAATCGAGCGTGCTCTGGGCGATGCCATCATGGAGCAGGGGCGCCGTGACCCCAGCTATATCAACGATCCGGATGTTAATCAGTATCTTACTGAAATGGGGCGCCGATTGGTGTCCCATGCTTCGGGTGGCGCGCAGCACATAAGCGTTTTTGCCGTGCGTGACCCTCAAATCAATGCATTTGCGTTGCCCGGAGGCTATATCGGCGTTCACAGCGGGCTGGTTGTGTCTTCCGAAACCGAATCCGAGCTGGCCTCGGTCGTTGCGCATGAAATCGGCCATGTGTTGCAACGCCACGTAGCGCGAGGAATGACCCAGCAGTCA
The DNA here is from genome assembly GCA_036567205.1 of Eoetvoesiella sp. Lineage (GTDB taxonomy): Bacteria > Pseudomonadota > Gammaproteobacteria > Burkholderiales > Burkholderiaceae_B > DATCVA01. The sequence goes on from DATCVA010000088.1 coordinate 5,392, forward strand.
AAAAGCAATCATATTATGTTGGCTTCGCTGGCGGCAGCCTTGCTTGCCGGTTTGTCCGGAAGCGGTGACCTGGCCATGGGCGTGGCAACTTTCGGGCAGGCGGCGGCTATAGACCAGCAGCTTGGATTTTCGCGGCATGCCGAACAAGAGGCGGACCGCATCGGTTTTGAAATGATGCGCAAAGCCGGTTTTGATCCCCGTGGCATGGCGCATATGTTCGGGCAGCTCATGAGCGCATCGCGGCTCAACGAGGGGTCGGGCGGCGGTTCCTACGCCAGTACGCACCCTTTATCCATACAGCGGATGTCAGACATTGAAAACCGCGTGCGCGACTTTCCGGCTATGACGCACAAAGACAGTAATGCGTTCTGGTATGTACGGGCCAAGCTGCGAGTCATCCAGGCCCGTAGCAATCGCGCGCGCGAGGCTGTGGCAAGTCAATTGCAGCAAGAGGCCAGGCAACTGAGTGGCGTTGCCCAGTCGGCCGCCTGGTATGGGTTAGCCTACCAGGCCTGGCAAAGCAAAGACCTTGCTCAGGCAACAAGCGCCTTGCAGAGTGCACAAAAAAATGGTCTGGATTCGCCTGAAATCGCCAGTCTTGCGGTTACGCTGGCGTTGAAACAGGGTGACGGCAGCGAGGCTCTTACCCAGGCCCAGGGGGCGTGGTCTCGCTGGCCGGGGAATCAGGGTGTGGCCCTGGCGGTCGTAAGCGCGCTGCAAAATCAGGCGCGCGATAAAGAAGCTGTGGCGTTTTTATCGCAACGTATCCAGCAATGGCCGGATCTGCCGCGCCTGCATCAGTTGCAGGCGCAAAGCTATGAGCGTTTGAAGCAACCTGTTGATGCACGCCGGGCTATGGCTGCATACTATGAAAAAGTGGGCGCCTTGCCCACAGCAGTCGAACAGTTGCAGCAAGCCAGGGGCATGTCGAAGGATTTTTACATCCAGTCCGAGCTCGATACCCGCATCCGTACGCTTAAAGAGCGTTTGAAGTCGGACCGCGCCTTGCTCGAGCGCTTCAAATCGTAGCGCTGTCTGTCGCGGCACGGCAGATAGCGCTTCAAGCTACATGCCGGTTTCGAAAAATCGGGCCAGCCGTATGGGCAGCCAGTTCAGGTGCCCCGGAAAAGGGCCCGTTACGAAACCGACATGGCCGCCTTCGGCGGGCTGATGAAGCAAGACTTTGTCCGAGCAGTCGGACGACCCGGGCAAGGATGGCTCGGGCACGAACGGGTCGTTCCGGGCATTGAGAACCAAAGTGGGGACTTCAAGCGTTTTAAGAAACGATTTGCTCGACGCTCGAGTCCAGTAATCAAGCGCATTTTTATAGCCGTGCATCGGAGCCGTGTAAAGGTCGTCGAACTCGCGCAGGCTTTTCAAGTGGTTAAGCCGGAATGCATCGATAACGCCTGGAAAACGCTTTGCTTTTTCGAGCACTTTGTAGCGCATGGTCTTTAGAAAGTGCGGCGAGTATAAATACCTTCCGTAGAACGTGTCGGAAAGGCTTGTACCGGCAGCGACTAGGTCAAGAGGTACGGAAACTGCCGCAGCGGCCGATAGCCATTGTGCGATTTCAGGGTGTTCGCCCATGTACTTGACCATTGCGTTGCCCCCCATCGAGACTCCTGTGGCATGCCATTTGGCATGGGGTACGCGTTGCCGGACAGTGTTGAAAATGAACTCGATATCGTCTGAGTCGCCTGAAAAGTAGGCGCGTGCCATGCGGTTGGCAAAGCCTGAACAACCACGAAAATGGGCGATTACGACTATCCAGCCGCGAGCACGGAAGTGTTGGGCAATGGCCTGCGCATAGTGGCTGCGGCTACTGCCTTCGAGACCATGGAATAAAACCAGCGCCGGCGTGTCGGCAGCGGTGGGCAAAGTGGCCCAGTCGCTATCTTGCATCCAGCGCCGCGCGGCTGTTTTAGCCAGTCTAGGGTCGGGTTTCGATGTTGAGTTCGACGCAGTCTTATCCGAGAACAATCCTGGGCCAATCCAGTCGAAATCGATAAAGTCCCCATCGGGCGTATTGACGCGATCACGTACAAAAGTAATGCGATGGTAGCGTGCGGCAAGTGAGCCATATAGCGTTTGCAAATGGCTTCCCGGTAACCAGATGGGGTTGGGGCAGGCAGAGGAATCGATCAGAGCTGTCACAACCCGCCTTTAATGCAAAGTATCTGGAATGTCTTGAAGATCGAATAGCCGGGCATCGACGGGAGCGTTGGAGGCGTGATGCAAGACCATGCGCCAGCCCGACCGACCCTTATGAAAAATGTTGGTTGTATAGCAATTGGCAATCTGCAGGCCTTCAGGAGTGTCAATTTCAAGTTGTTCAATTAGCACATGGACTGAACTCATGACGGTGGTCATGATGAGCGGCCTCGAAGGAGCAACGAGCACTGGGCCGTGGTTGAAAATAGTTTGCCATGTACCTTTTACGGCTGCCAGGCCAATTACGCGCGCGCCGTTGGGATGGATGCAGGCGATTTCCTCGTCGTCGGCCCAAACGCTCATCATACGGCTAAGGTTAGCGTGCTGGAGCGCGTCGTAAAAGGCATTTGAAGCTTCTTCAGGAGTGGCAAACATAATGGTTCGTTTAGTAATGGTTCGTTTAGTGTCCGTGTATGACTTCGCCGTCTTTGAGCTGATAGGTGGTACTGCAATAAGGGCATATTGCCTGGCCCGAAGTGGCCACGTCAATGAAGACTCTCGGGTGCATGCTCCAGAGAGGGGCGTGCGGCCCAGGGCAATATACGGGCAAATCCTTGGCTTCCACGAAAACGGTTGCTTTTTGAAAAACCGGTGTTTTTGCTGCGCTGGTCATTGTGTTTCCTGAGAAATATTCGAAGGTATCTGGAAGGCGGTTGACTAAATTTTAGTCAGCCAATGGTGGTATTTGGCGTTGCGTGCATTGACGACATCAAAAAATGCGTTCTGCAGCTTTTCAGTAATGGGGCCGCGGCTGCCGGCGCCAACAGTACGTTGGTCGACCTCGCGTATGGGTGTAACTTCAGCGGCTGTGCCGGTAAAGAAGGCTTCGTCGGCAATGTAAAGGTCGTCGCGGGTAAGGCGTTTGGTGTGAACTGGAATGCCAAGGTCGGCCGCAAGGGCATGGATGGTTGAACGGGTAATGCCGGTAAGCGCGGAAGCGATTTCGGGTTCGCACAGCACGCCGTCTTTAACGATAAAAATGTTTTCACCCGAGCCCTCGGCGACAAAGCCGTCGGTATCAAGCAATATGGCCTCGTCATAACCGTGATCGAGCGCTTCGGCGTTTGCCAGAATGGAGTTGGCATAGGTGCTGGCTACTTTGGCGCGCGGCATCGTTACATTGACGTGCTGGCGGGCAAACGAAGAGATTTTGACGCGGATGCCTTGTTTTAGCGCTTCTTCTCCCAGGTACGCGCCCCACGGCCAGGCGGCGATAGCGACGTGAACTTTGGCGCCTTTAGGCGATACGCCCATCTTCTCGGAACCGTAGAACACCAGGGGGCGGATATAGCAGGAGTCGAGTTCGTTGCGGCGTACGACCTCGCACTGAGCGGCCATGATGGTTTCCCGATCGTAAGGCATGGCCATCTGATAGATGTGAGCCGAGTTGAACAAGCGGTTAGTGTGTTCGGCCAGGCGGAAAATAGCGGTGCCGATGTCAGTGTTATAGGCACGCACACCCTCGAAAACGGACAGGCCGTAATGCAAGGAATGGGTCAGGACGTGCGTTGTCGCATCGCGCCATGGAACCAATTGGCCGTCATACCAGATGAAACCGTCTCGATCAGACATCGACATAATGCTCTCCCCAAGGTGAGGCGCCATTGTACCAAGTGCCGTGCTTTAGAATAAGCCCTTTCTTGCGATGCCATTACGTTTCCGAAGGTCTTGTCTTGTCGACTCAGCACCGTTTATTTTCTTCCTGGCCTGACGATCAGGCCCGCCAAAGCTTCAAGGTCGGCTTTCATGCGGTGATATCCGCCATGATCGCAACCAGCATGTGGGGGTTTGTGACAGGCATTGCGCTGGTCAAGTCCGGCTTGACGGAAGGCATGGCCGCTTTGATGACGTTTTTAGTGTATGCCGGATCGGCTCAACTTACGGCATTGCCGTTAATCGTAACCGGAGCGCCGCTGTGGCTGATATTTGCCGCTGGTTTTGTGGTGAATATCCGCTTCATAATCTTTGGCGCGGCTTTGCAACCGTATTTTCGTCATTACCCGTGGTTCAAGCGCTTGTGGCTCGGGTATCTGTCCAGTGATATTGTTTTTGTTTTGTTCATGTCGCGTTATGGCGAGGACAAAGTCAAAGGTTCGCGCGATCAGTTGTGGTTTTATCTGGGCGTCATTATCCCAGGCTGGCTTTCCTGGCAGATATCGTCATTTTCAGGTGTTTATCTGGGTTCGTTGGTCCCCGAGTCGTGGTCGCTGGAGTTTGCCGCCACATTGGCGCTCATGGCCATTGTGATTCCTTTGGTTAAATCCAGGCCCATGGTGGTTTCGCTGCTGGTGGCTGCGTTCATTGCCTGGCTGGGTCAGCCGTTGCCGCTGCGCCTGGGGTTGGCCGCCGCCGTTATTGGCGGCGTGGTGGCCGGCGTTATTGCTGAAAAATATGCTCCGAAAAAGAAAGGGCGTCGCGCATGACTGACGATCCGGGCCTGAGTCTGTATGTATTGGGCGCAATTGCCCTGCTGGTGCTGTGCAGCTTTTTAACGCGTGCCGGTTATTTTTTGATCGGCGACTATTTGCCGTTAACCGATGGGGTGCGCCGAGCGTTGCGCTATGCGCCGACAGCCGCGCTTACCGGCATTATTGTCCCTGAGCTTTTGCCTTGGGGCGAGGGCGTGTCAGCCATTCTTGATATCAAAGTGTGGGCCGCCGTAATTGCCGTACTGGCATTTTGGCGCACGCGCAGCACTGTAATGGTAATTGTTGCCGGCATGCTGGCTTATTGGGTGCTTAAGGCCTTGGTTTAGCATAAAAAACCGCTGTGCTTTCGTGGACATTTAACGACACTAATTGGCAGTACGGGGATTTTAATGTCAGGTTTTGTCACGCCTGCGCTAAAATACTCCGGTTATAAGAGCTTGATCGGGGTTTTCCCGACTTGAGCGCCAACCATTTTTCAATGACTGAATCTATTACTTCTGATACGCCTATAGCCACGTTCTCCGACATCGGTTTGCACCCAGGTATTTTGCAAGCGGTCGCCGCAACCGGATACACCACACCTACTCCCATCCAGGCGCAAGCCATACCTATTGTCATGGATGGGCGCGACGTTATGGGGGCTGCTCAAACAGGTACCGGGAAAACGGCCGCGTTTACCTTGCCGATCCTGCACCGAATGATGCCGTTCGCCAATACCAGCGCGTCGCCGGCACGTCATCCTGTTCGGGCGCTTATCCTTACGCCAACGCGTGAGCTGGCGGACCAGGTGTCCGATAGCGTTATTCAGTACAGTAAATTTATTCCGCTGCGCTCCGCCGTGGTGTTTGGCGGGGTTGATATAGGACCGCAGCGCGATGCTTTACGCCGGGGTTGCGAAATTTTAATCGCCACGCCAGGACGTTTACTTGATCATATCGAACAAAAAAACGTTAACCTTAGCCAGGTTGGCATCATGGTGCTGGACGAGGCCGATCGCATGCTGGACATGGGGTTTTTGCCCGATCTGGATCGCATCGTCCGCTTGCTGCCGGCACAACGCCAGGGGTTGCTCTTTTCGGCCACATTCAGCAATGAAATCCGCAAGCTGGGTCGTAGTTACCTTAAGAACCCTGCTGAAATCGAAGTGGCAGCGCGTAATGCAACCGCCGAGAATGTCACGCAAATTGCCTATCCGCTATCGGGCGACGATAAACGTGCGGCGGTTGTGCATTTGGTGAAGTCCCGCGGGTTTAATCAGGTTATTGTTTTTTCCAATACCAAACTCGGCACCAGCCGGCTAGCGCGCCAGCTCGAACGCGACGGAGTCAAGGCAGAATCAATTCATGGCGACAAAAGCCAGCTTGATCGCATGAAGGCTCTCGAGGCTTTCAAGGCCGGAGAGCTCGAAGTGTTGGTAGCCACCGATGTGGCTGCACGTGGCCTGGATGTGGCTGGCGTGCCTTGCGTCATTAATTACGATTTGCCCTATAACGCCGAAGATTACGTTCACCGTATTGGCCGTACAGGACGGGCCGGGGCATCGGGGGAAGCCATTGCTTTTTTTGCTCCCGACGAAGAACGGTTTTTGCTGGATATTGAAAAACTCATCAAAATCAAAATTCCGCGCGGCCAGTTGACTCTGCCATCAGCACCGCCCAAGCCCAGAGTCGCCAGCCGCGAACGCGCGGATCACCGCTCGGGTTATTCATCGGGTGGCACGTCTTCCAGAAAATCAGGGGACGAGTTCTTCTACAAGCCGTATGTGCCTTCATCATCGAGTTCCATGGCGCCTTCGGCGCCTGCGCCGATCGTGGACGGTCATGAGGCCGGCTTGGGCAATACTAAGAAATCGGTTGGCGTTTTATTGGGCGGCGGCCGCTAATAAAGGGCGCAGCAGGGGCGGCCCCCCTGCCATGAAGGGCGTCTCGCTGTCGATACGGTCTAGCAGTTTTTCGAGATGGCTTATATAAGGCAGCAGGGTGCCGAAAAACAAATTTCCCCTAAGACTTTGTATTAGCAGCGTCGGGAAGTTTTCGACATCGTCATCGCCAAGCAGCTCTGGGTGATCTTCGATATCTATCCATACAAACGTATGTTCCGGCCTGTTCTGGGCCAGCAGCTCGAAGTCCGTTTGATATTGCTTGCAGGTATCGCACCACTGCGCGCAATAACAGGCAATGATTAGTCCGTTGTTTTGTTGCAGGCGGAAGTTGAGCGCTGAAAGATTAAGTGACGGATTAAAGGTAAGCATAGAGACAAATTGGGCAAGGTTTGACTATGATAGCCGTATGTCCACTTTAATGCATCAGCGATGAGCGATTCAAATCTTGTTATTCGGCCCCAGCCACCGGCTCCGGCAACCGGCCTGGCCGCCGTAGGCGTAGCCTTCAGGCGTGCGCTGGTGTCGCAGTTTCACCCCAAGATGCTGCTGGCGCTGTTGCTGCCATTCGTTATTGCGCTGCTTGGCGCCATATTGCTGTTATGGGTTTTTTGGGACCCGTTGACCGCATGGCTCAATGCTCAGGCGCTTGAATGGGACGTCGTCAACAGCGTCGATCAGTGGCTTGTGGCTATTGGCCTTTTTTCGATCAAGCTGTATCTGATTCCTTTGCTGGCGCTTGGTATTTTGTTGCCCATCTCCGGTATTTTGGGGCTTGTGATCGCAGCCGTTTTTGTCATGCCGATTGTGCTTCGCCATCTGGAACAGCGCGAATATAAAGGCCTTGTCCGGCAAGGGCAGCTTTCAACCGCGGTGGGCGTTTGGAATGCGGTCTGGGTCGGAAGCATTTTTGCCATTGGGTGGTTGTTGACGATGCCCCTGTGGCTGATACCGCCGCTACCTCTTTTGCTGCCTGTATTTTGGTGGGCGTTTGCTTTTACGCAAATGTTAAAGGTGGACTCCGTTGTCGAGCATGCCAGCGTAAAGGAGCGCAAGCTGCTGTGGCGCCGTCATAATCGGAAGTACTGGGCAATCGGCGGGTGTTTGTCATTAGTTAATTTGTTCCCTCCCGCCTGGCTTGTTTTGCCGGTGTTCTCGGCGCTGGTGTTTGCGCATTTCAGCCTCGAGGCGCTGCGCCAGCTTCGCCAGGAAACCGTTGCCGGCATTTAATTCTTTTTCCAAATCAATTGTGAGCACGAACGCGAAGCGCAGACAGTACATTTATGCGGCTGCTGCGCCGACCCAGTTCACTGTTGATTTAGAAATGGAATAAGGCAAGGGTCATTCATAATTTATTTCATTAAGGTTGCAGAATGAGCCATCTTTCTATGCCCCGCGTACGGCTGATTATCATTGGTGACGAAATCCTTTCCGGTCGTCGGCAGGACAAGCATTTTTCCAAAATGATCGAGTTGCTGTCCCAACGCGGCATGCAACTGAGCGGCGCTGAATTTATTTCTGACGAACGGCAGACTATCGCCGATACATTGGTTCGCAGCTTTAATACTGACGATATCGTATTTAGCTGCGGCGGAATTGGCGCGACCCCCGATGATCAAACCCGGCAAGCCGCGGCGCAAGCGCTGGGCGTGGATCTTGTGCTGCACCCCGAGGCTGAACGCCTGATCGCCGAGCGCTGCGCCGACAACGAGCGCCGAGGGCAGGGCAGCGGCGATATGTCGTTGCCTGAAAATCAGCAACGTTTGCAAATGGGTGTATTTCCGCGAGGCGCCGAAATAGTGCCCAATCCATACAATAAAATTCCGGGTTTTTTTGTCAGGAACCACACTTTTATGCCCGGTTTTCCGGTCATGGCCTGGCCCATGATGGAATGGACGCTTGATACGCGCTACACGCAATATCACCATAGTGTGACGCGCGTCGAGCATTCTTTTCTGGTGTTTAAGCTACCGGAGTCGCGCATTACGCCGGCGCTCGAAGAGCTGGAAAGAAAATGGCCAGGGGTTAAGGCCTTCAGTCTGCCCAGTATGGGCGAAACCGGCCATCCCCATATTGATCTTGGTGTGAAGGGTGAAGCGGACGCTGCTGCCGAGGCTTTGGCGTATTTGCGTGCCGAAGTGATACGTGTAGGTGGTTTATTAACGCCACCTGAAAAATAATGCTTGCCAAAAGTACGAGTTTTTTCATAATATGGAATTGTTGCGACGCATCAAAAACATACTATGGCACGCACTTCAATACTTTCAGCTAGTTCCGGTTCTTTCCCCGTCGTAAGCCGATCGCAAATAACGATTCAGGTTCTGGAGCGGGCGATGTTGTTGCTCGACGTATTGGCCCGCCAGACCGAGCCAGTACCGCTAAAAGATCTGGCGGCTTCAACGGGTTTACATACATCTACTACACACCGGATTTTAAATGATCTGGTGGCAGGGCGTTATGTAGAACGTGTTGACAGCGGGCTTTATCAGCTTGGCATGCGCCTGCTCGAGCTGGGTTCCCTGGTGAAAGGCAGGCTCAATGTTCGTGAAGTAGCTCTTGAGCCAATGCGCGAACTGCACAAAATAACAGGACAAACAATAAACTTGTCGGTTCAGCAGGGCGATGAAATTGTTTATATCGAGCGCGCCTGGAGCGAGCGTTCAGGCATGCAAGTGGTACGCGCCATAGGCGGACGCGCACCTTTGCATTTAACTTCTACCGGCAAATTGTTCTTGTCTGTCAGCGATCCGCGACAAGTCAAGGCGTATGTAATGCGTACGGGGCTGGCCGGTACCACGCGCAATAGCATTACCCAGGCGGATCAGCTAGAACGCGATCTATCCCTGGTTCGCCGCCATGGCTATTCGCGTGACAACGAAGAGCTCGAGCTCGGCGTGCGTTGTATTGCAGCAGGCGTTTACGACGATACGGGCAAGCTTCAAGCCGGTTTGTCAATTTCCGCACCGGCTGAACGCATGCGAGACGAATGGATTACTCTTTTGCTTAATACTGCCGCTAAAATTTCGGAAGCGTTGGGTTACGAGATAAAGCCCTGAGAAATCGCATTTTACGCAGGTAAACTGCACCTCAAAAACTGGATGGTTTCTGGTTTTTGAGGTGTTGGTATTTGGGATGGGGTTGTCTGTGGTTTTGATGCCGGGTTTGTGTTTCTTGTAAGTTGGCTGGCTTTCTTAATACGTGTGCGGGAGGCGGTGTGTGCCGGGTGCGACCGCTCTACCCGGTTCGTCGCCCTACGGCACCGAACACCGCTGCGTTCGCTCGTCCGGCCCTACGGCCTCCCATTGCCTCCACTCGCTCGGGTTTCAAAGGTCCCGCCCGGCACACACCGCCTTCCGCACACTGTGTCCTGGCAAGTTGTGATGCCGCTGGTTTTTGGTGGCGGTTTGTTGGGCTCTGATCGAAGCATGAGATTGTGGCGTTTGATCAGTGTGCGTGGCTTGTGTTCAGGCAATGGTTGCTTTAAAGCTGAGGTCCAGAAAACGAAATTCCGGACACTCTCTTTCAAGACGACACTCCCGGAAAATAGGCAAGGCAACTATGTATCAAAAATTGCCCAAACACAAAAATTCTGACACCCCATTAAACTGTCTGAACATAAAAATTCCGACACTCCCCCAAAGTAAAACTCGGATACAAGCCTTCAACAAGCTCATTCCATTTCCAAGTCAATGGTGAGCTGTGTCAGTTTCGTTAGCCGTACAAAAGTATGTCTGCGCTTCGCCTTCGTGTTCACCATTGATTTGCTAATGGAAATCAAAAGATCCAGGCAACGCAAGGTAAAGTGTGGTCACGTCACGCCTAGGCTTAGATTCAGACACCAACCGTCCCAGCATCGCTTCAATCATTCCCATTGCAGTCGGGGCGGGGGTGGTTCAGGCTGGAGGGCGAATTCGTGGGCGCCGGTCAATTCCTTTGGACGGGGGTGCAAGACCGCGCCTGTTCGAAGTCCGACGGGTGCTGACAAGCCGGGGGCTTGTCA
>DATCVA010000089.1:0-6873 GCA_036567205.1 Eoetvoesiella sp.
AAGGCGACAAGAGGCTGTACCATGGCCATGCGGATCGGCTGCACGACATAAGTGCTGCGCCTGGTGAGGTTGCGAAAGCTCCAGTCAGTCAACCCTTGCATCTTGCGTGCGCCGCGAACCCGACGATCAGCCGGTCCTTCCTTGGCTTGCCGCATCATCAGTGCCTCGACGGCATTGCCGATCGGTAAGGCAGGTTGCCCAAGCTCTTCAGCGATTGAGACCGCCAGCACCGACCAAAGGATCGGCATCGGAAACCACATACCACCAAGTCCTGGAACAGCGCGGTCGTTGAAATGCCGGACTGCTGCGGCTAGCCCAAGATTTTGCTGTCTTCGCTGAGAAATTACCGTATCCGGTGCAAGTATTCCCCAGGACATTACATCGTTCCTGTCTGCATGGTGTTTGCGCCGAGGGATGCTTGCTCAAATTGCGACCAAGAGCGACTAAGTCTGTCCTCGTCATGGTTGTCGCTCTCTTGGGAACGCGAAAGCATATGTATTGTTCGCCATCTTGTTTGTGTGTCGAGGCCAATACATGTCAGTGCGGACGTCATACTTCAGTATCTCCAGTTTTGTAGCAGGTTAGCATGCTATGTAACATTTAATGTTTGATTGATATGGCCGGTTGAGTTGCACTTCGATCACACAGATTTCCCGCTCTTAACCCAGTCATTAAAATCCCCACCTGCACCTGGTCATGTAATGCTTCATCGAATGCAACAAGCAATGCTGTCGGCATAGCTGAAGGCGTCTGTTCGTGAATAGCGTTTAGTGCAGATTTCATATTTTCGACAATGCTGCTGTCGAGCGATAAAGTAATAATCACTAATGCTCCCTGAGCCGTTTCTATATCATGCTGCAAGCATGCTTGCAGAGCGGCGGATTGAGCGTCTGACCCGGTCGCGCTTGCCCAGGCGGTTCGGCCGGAAATCCGAAATACCTCTTTCATTGAGCGGATGCTTGGCGCGATGGTGAATGGCTGTTCGAGCAGTTGGCATACGCTCATGGCCGCGACCTTGGGGATGGGTGAGCTTGTGGCAACCAAGGTCTCATGACCATCTTCGTTAATACTGAACAAACGTAGCAGCGCAGACAGCGCGGATCTGTATGGTTTGATAGCACGTACAACATTTTTTTTTGTCATGAAGCATGATTCTTCTGTTATTTCGAGAACATGAAGAATCTTATGCACATTAGCGACGTATTGTGTCGTACTAAACGGTGCTCTGAAATATGAAATAGGTTCCATATGTCAGCATATTGAACAAAGAAACAGCCCTGCTTTTATGCGTCACAAAATGACGCTAATGCCTGGACAATGATCTCTGTGCTTACAGGAGATCAAGATGAGCCGTTTGAGAAAGTTTCGGGCTGATAAGGCCGTGTTTGCTGAGCCTTTAGAGATTGTCCGTGTATGGGCATTGCGGGCCTTGATGGAACTGAATGGCCATCGCGAATTCGTGATGAGCACATGTTTTTCCAGCGATGCATTAGCCAACTATCTTGGATTAGGTGACTGGGTTGAGGACGCTGACGGCAGCTTCGATCGCAAGGCTATACGCCAGGAGCTTCAGCGGCTGCATCGGGCAGTAGAGGCCGATGCAAACAGCCAAACGATACCGGCGCCTTTATCCGAAAATGTTCAGCGCTTGGCGAGCCGGTGTGGTTTGTCGGATACGGATTGCCGCATACTGGAATTTATGATTCTTATCCATAACGAGCGCCTGCTTGGCGAGGCGGTTGATTCATTGGGCCGCGTTATGACTCGAGATCTGCCTTTAGTCCTGTCGGTATTGTTGAGGCTGCCGGTTCAGGCGCTGAAAGATGCCTTGCGCAGCATAAGTCCATTAGCCCAATCGGGTCTGGTCAAAGTTGATCATGGATCGTTGGATCTGACAGGAAAGCTGGAACTTATCTCTGACGACTTTGCTGACCGGATGTGTGCCAGTGAAACGGAACCCATTACGCTTTTCCGCGATATGGTTATACCCACTCCACCGGCTGAGCTGGGTATTGATGATTACACGCACATAGCGCCTTCGTTGGCGGTGCTGTTGCCGTATCTACGGCACGCGCTAGGAGCCCGCAAAAAAGGGGTGAACGTGATGGTGTATGGAGTCCCCGGCACCGGAAAAAGCCAATTGGCAAGAACGTTGGCCGGGGAGCTTGAGTGCCAGCTTTACGAGGTGACCAGCGAGAATGAGGAAGGCGAGCCGATCAATGGCGAGCGCCGCCTGCGTGCCTATCGGATTACGCAGAATTTCTTTGGGCAGCAGCGAGCATTGATCGTGTTCGACGAATCGGAAGATGTATTCGCTGATGGTGACTCCAGGCTGGACCGGAAAAGCACCGCCCAAAGTCGTAAGGCATGGATGAACCGCATGCTTGAGGGCAACCAGGTGCCGACAATCTGGATATCCAATCATGTTGATTGCTTGGATCCCGCCTACACACGCCGGTTTGATATGGTGCTGGAGCTGCCTATTCCACCCAAGGCGCAACGTCAACGGATTATTCAGCAATCTGTAGGCGGGCTTCTGGATACGGCAATGGTTAAGCGCCTGGCTGGATTAGAGACGCTGGCACCTGCGGTGGTGGCACGCGCAGTCGAGGTGGTGCATCCGATCCGGGCTCAGTTGGGCCAACAGACGGTAGCCAGTGCTGTCGAGTTATTGGTAAATGCGACGCTAGAAGTGCAGGGGCATGCGGCCATACCCAGCAAAAGCGATCCGAACAATCTGCCAGAAACCTATGACCCCGCTTTCATTTGTGCGGATGTGGATCTGTCGCTGATTCCTGAAGGGTTGGCGCGCACTGGGGCGGGGCGCTTATGCTTGTATGGGCCACCGGGCACAGGCAAGACCGCTTACGGGCGCTGGCTGGCCGATCAACTGGGTAAGCCATTGCTGGTCAAACGCGGGTCGGATTTGATCTCGATGTGGGTGGGCGGCACTGAAAAAAATATTGCTCGGGCCTTTAAGGATGCAGCCAGTGAGGATGCGGTTCTGCTGATTGATGAAGTCGATAGCTTTCTTCAGGATAGGCGCGGTGCTCAGCGTAGCTGGGAAGTTACTGGTGTCAATGAAATGCTGACGCAAATGGAATCCTTCGATGGTGTGTTTGTGGCGTCAACCAACCTAATGGATAACCTCGATCAAGCAGCATTGCGGCGTTTTGACCTAAAGGTCAAGTTTGGTTTTCTACGTGCTGAACAAGCGTTGGCGCTGTTCACCAGATATTGTGAAGCACTGGGGATTGCGGTGGCGGGTGCCGCAGTCAGGCGTGAACTTGGTTGTCTGGGCAAGCTTACGCCAGGGGATTTTGCAGCGGTCGCACGCCAGCACCGGTTCCGGCCCTTGGCTACGGCAGACGCTATGGTCGCGGCGCTAAGGGCCGAGTGCGAGGTGAAGGAGGGTAGCTTTGGGCAGATAGGGTTTCTGTGATGCACAGAAACTGTGATGGGCCAAGGGCTATCGGTACAAGGTTTGATGGGGTTTCAATATGACAACACAGTATGAGTTTATCAAAGCGGCGCAGTTGATCAGTCATGCCGATGGCCTGATTATTGCGGCCGGGGCGGGAATGGGTGTGGATTCCGGCCTGCCTGATTTCCGGGGTAACGCAGGGTTCTGGCAACATTACCCAGCGCTGCAGAAGTCGGGGATTGATTTTCAGGATATGGCCTCGCCATCGCATTTTTGGTCTTCGCCATGCCTTGCTTGGGGTTTCTATGGCCACAGGTTGGCCATGTACCGTCAAACACAGCCCCATGCCGGCTTTCAGATATTGAAGCGCATTGCATCCAGGCTGCCCCATGACGCTTTCGTCTATACCAGTAATGTCGATGGGCAATTCCAGAAGGCCGGGTTTGCCGAGGATCAGATTCATGAGTGCCACGGCTCACTTCACTACCTCCAGTGCATCGATGCATGCCGTCGGCAGATCTGGTCGGCGCAGGAGTTTATGCCGGTTGTGGACAACGACATGTGCCAGCTTGTCAATGATCCGCCAGCTTGCCCAGCATGCGGGCTGGTGGCGCGCCCAAATGTGCTGATGTTCAACGATATGGGCTGGGTTTCCAGGCGTTCTGATGGGCAGCGTGACAAGCTGTATACCTGGCTGCAGAAGGTGTCGAGTCCCGTTGTCATCGAGTTGGGAGCCGGTACGGCTATTGCGACCGTAAGAAGCTTTGCTGAACGGCAACGCGGTCCTTTGATACGCATCAACATGCGCGACGCCCATCTGCGGGGCTCTTCGCAGCATGTGTCCTTGCAAATGGGGGCATTGCAGGCGTTGGAAGGTATTTATGAAGCGCTGCTTGACCAGGCATTCTTCTAAGCTACCATGTAACTTAATTTAACGAAGCAAACAAAATACCTAGAGCAAAGCATGGCACCACGCCCCAATAACTTGGACACAGTCAAACTGACGCTGGAAATTTTGAAACGTATTCCGCGAAACAGGGTCATCTCTGCGGCGCAATTGCATGAGCAATTATTGGCCGCAGGTATCGATCGCAGTCGGCGCACTATAGAACGCCAGTTGGAGTCGCTGATCGACCAGTTTGATATTGAGTGCAACAACCGAAGTAAGCCCTATGGGTATCGCTGGAAGTCACATTCCAAGGGCTTGTCGTTGCCAACACTGACCGAGCAAGAGTCCTTGTTGCTAGCGTTGGCGCAGCACTACTTGCAGAACCTGCTGCCTGCGTCCGTCATGAAGTCGATGGATGGCTTTTTTCAGCAGGCGCGCAGCAATCTTGATCCCCACGCCAATACAAAGCCAGAAAGCGAATGGCTGGCCAAGGTGCGCGTGGTCAATGAAAGCCAGCCGCTGCTGCCGCCCGCCATAGACGCCGACGTGTTCGAAGCCGTCAGCACCGCGTTGTATCAAAACCGTTGGCTGACGGTGGACTACAAGAATGCAGCCGGCAAGCGGGCCGAGCGCAATGTGATGCCGCTGGGGCTGGCCCAACAGGGACCGCGCCTGTATTTGGTCTGCCGTTATGAAGGGTTCGACAACGAACGCAGCCTGGCTATTCATCGCATCAAACGTGCCACGGTGTCGGGCATCAGCTTCAAGCGCCCGACAGAGTTCAGCCTGCAAAAATACGATGATGATGGGCGCTTTGGGTTTGGAGAAGGACAGTACATCAAGCTGTCTTTTTGCATTGCCAAGCCAGCCGGCCAACATTTGCTAGAGACCTTATTGGCAAAAGACCAGGGAGTGGTTGAGCGTGACGATCATTACGTTATCACGGCAACCGTTATTGACTCGGCGCGGTTGGATTGGTGGCTCAATGGGTTTGGCGAGCAGGTCTGGGATGTGAAAAAAATCCGTAAACAAGCTGGGTAAGGGCAAATGGTGAAAAAGGTATTTTGGCTATCCAAGTCCAAGGTCATGTCTGGGCGACAATGTGAAAAGCGACTCTGGCTAGAAACACATCGGCGTGAGTTGGCAGAGGTCAGCAGCGCTACACAAATGACCTTCGATCATGGGCATATGTTTGGTGATTTGGCGCGTTCAGTCATTGGCGAGGGTGCACTGATCGAGCATGTGGACAACATTGGTTTGGCCATCAGTGAAACAACAACGTTGTTACGCTCTGAACGCTTACTGTTTGAACCTGCTTTTACGCATCAGAACGTACTTTCCCGTGCCGACGGCCTGCAGCGTGTGTGGGGTGGCTGGAACATGATCGAGGTTAAGGCATCAACCTCGGTCAAGGACTACTACCTTGATGATTGTGCGGTCCAAGCGTGGGTCCTCAACGGCGCAGGCGTGAAAGTCAGGAAAGTGACATTGGCGTTCGTCAATAATCGTTTCGTCTATCGGGGAGAAAGCAACTACGAGGGTTTGCTAAATTACGAGGACATCACAGCGCAAGTCTTCGAGCGTGTGCCTAGCGTCGAGCAGTGGGTAGCCAGGTTGCGTAAAGTGCTAGGCGGCAAAGAGCCTGCGATAAATGTTGGTACGCAGTGCAGCACACCTTATGCCTGTCCGTTTACGGGTTATTGCCAGTCAAAAGAGCCAGCACCAGCAGAGCACCCGGTCGGGATTCTGCCGCGTAGCGGTGAGATAGTCGAAAGAATGGCTGCTCTGGGAATTGACGATTTGCGCGATGTACCGCCAGCAGTATTGAAGAATGCATTGCACCATCGAATTCGACAGGCACATATCAGCGGTCGCCCTTATCTGGATCCCGAGGCTGGGCAGGTGCTTAGGAAACTGGGCTGGCCACGTTACTACCTGGATTTCGAAACCATTGCCTTCCCGGTTCCGATCTGGAAAGGCACACGCCCTTATCAGCAGGTGCCATTTCAATGGTCGTGCCATCACGAGATGAAAAGTGGAAAGTTGTTTCATACCGGATTTTTGGACACCAGTGGTGATGCCCCCATGGAAGACTTCGCATCTTCGTTGATTAAGGCGGTTGGAAAGCGCGGACCGGTGTTCGTATATAACGAGGCATTTGAAGCAGCTCGTATCAAAGAGCTTGCACAGATGCTGCCCACGATGCGTGAGGCATTGCTGTCCATTGTGGATCGTTTGGTCGATCTGTTACCCATCACCCGAGAGCATTACTACCATCCTGATATGCGGGGTTCGTTCTCGATCAAGGCCGTATTGCCCACTGTAGCCCCCGATCTGGATTACGGGAACTTGGAGCATGTGCAAGATGGCGGCATGGCCCAGCAGGCATGGTTGGAAATCGTTAACGACGACATGTCGGACCAACAAAGGGCAGGGCTGCGTCAGGGGCTGTTGGACTACTGCGAACGCGATACGCTCGCAATGGTTAGGCTGGCGGATTTTTTGCGGGGTGGAAAATCTTTAATCGATTAAAGATTTGATTATATGTGGCGTTAATACC
>DATCVA010000090.1:0-3161 GCA_036567205.1 Eoetvoesiella sp.
CTACGGTCAGACAACGGACTCGTTTTTACCTCTCGCAGCTACACAGCATTGGTACGCAGCTATGGCCTTCGTCAAGAGTTCATCACGCCACACTGCCCACAACAAAACGGCATGGTGGAACGGGTGATCAGAACGCTTAAAGAGCAATGTGCTCATCGGCACCGCTTCGAATCCATACAGCATGCCAGCCGTGTCATTGGCGACTGGATACGCTTTTACAATCACCGGCGCCCACACCAGGCACTGGCCATGAAAACCCCGGCCCAAGCATTTGCATTAGCCGCTTAACCTGAGCAGATTCCGCTGGGTCATTACAGCTCAGGCAACTGTACTCGATGCTTACATGTACATCATTGAGAATAGAAATTGGGGAACTCTGCAAGAGGTTGCCATGAAGAGGGCCACTGCCAAAGATTTTGAGATAGCCATCCGTGGGATGGATATCAACATGTTGCGCCGGTTTATGCGTCGCATGATCGAAATGAGGCTCCAAAGGCGGACCTATGAATCGCATTTCGGAACAGCCACTGAGCATTTCGTTGAGGCCTGCAGAACTATTGCGAACGACATTGCCTCCCCTGGATTGGCGAGTCTAATCAAGCGCCTGTTTGATCGAACAGTTATTGCGTCCGAATTAGTATCACCCGCCGCAACGGAGGTGATATTGGGTGGTGAGGTGCAACTAGTCGGGATATCTGCGTCACCGGCAGCTAGGAGCTCAGGCCCGTGAGGTAAGCCTGCCTAGACTCTAGCGTGGGCTCTTTACTGGAGGTCCGTATTCGCTGTGATTAAGGTCAGCCGCACGCATCATTATGTCACTGTTTTTCGCCTAAAACAGCTCTCCAGTGCAGAACTTATTGTCACAAAAGCGCCAGCGCAGAACTTTAATGTCATTCACCACAGTTTCCGTGCGTCTTTTTACTCGTCAGGCGGAATGTTATACTAATCAGTTACATCGTAGCGGCCGTCAATTTGAAGCCGTTTTTTGGATGTAATCGTAGGCGTTAACGTTAACCAACGCGCACTGCTTAACTTTAGCAGGGCGCGCTTACGTCTATTCGCGTCCCTGCGCTGCATTAGGGCCCCGAATGTTATCCCCCCCATCCTCTCGTTTCGACGTAGCGCGTATTCAATGCGCTGTAATCATTTGCTTTTTTCTTGTTGGCCTATCACTAGGCGCTTTGCCATTATTCATTACCAAGGATTTAGCGGCAGGCGATACCATT
The DNA here is from genome assembly GCA_036567205.1 of Eoetvoesiella sp. Lineage (GTDB taxonomy): Bacteria > Pseudomonadota > Gammaproteobacteria > Burkholderiales > Burkholderiaceae_B > DATCVA01. The sequence goes on from DATCVA010000090.1 coordinate 1,227, forward strand.
GTGGGGCTGGTGATCGGCAGCCAGTTCCTAGCATCACTGGTGAGTCGCATTTTCGTCGGCAGGCTGCTCAAAGCTGGATTACGTCGATGCGTATTAGCCAGTTTAGTGGGTTTGATGGCCTATGGTTTTTTACTGGGCCTATCTCCCTACAACCCCGATATTGCTGTACCCATCCTTATTCTCGCTCGTGTGGTGCAGGGTGCGGCTGTCGGCACTTTAGCCACAGCGGCCATCATGTGGGCTATCGACAAACTCGGTGAATCCAGTACCGCGAGAGTGCTCTCTATGACCGGGATATCTATTTATGGGGCGGTAGCTTGTGGTGCTCCTGCGGGTATCCTTATGTTCAAATATTGGGGACTTCCGGCCGTAGCGATCCTTATCGTTGCCCTGCCCATCCTTTCAGCCGTGACTCTCTTACGCGTGTCTGACACAGCGCCCAAGACGGATCAGAAAACTGTCGGAACGCGAGTATTTGGCAACGTGCTACTTCCGGGCTCCGTGCTGTTCCTTCATGGCGTGGGATTTGTTGCCATTGAAGCGTTCGTGTCACTCTATTTTTCGCAATCGGGTTGGTCTTTGGTGACATTGGCTTTGTCACTTTTTGGTATATCGTTTGTGCTTGTTCGAATAAGCCTTGGGCATCTATTGCAAGGTCAAGGGTTGGTTCGACTAACTGTTGTATCGTTGTTCTTCCAAGCGCTGGGCTTAACGCTACTCGCGGTCGCGCCTAATCAGTATTGGGCTCTGCTGTTTGTCGCAATCATCGGCGGTAGTTGCTCTCTTACCTTTCCTGCGCTCGGAGCAATAGCAACAGGACGTTGTGGCGCACATGAACGCGGCACGGCAATGGGCTATTACTCAGGCTTTCAGGACGCTTCGTATGCCTTAACTGGACCTGTTATAGGAATGGTAATCAATGCACGAGGTTACGGCACTGGTTTTTTCGCAGCCGGTATCTGCGCTCTCCTAGGCCTACTGTTGCTAAGCCGGGGAAGAACATAAAGGCTGGAGCATATCCGCAGAAGAACTACCTGTTTAAGGGTATGGCTGCGTCAGAAAGGCTCACGGCGGCGAGGCGGTGGGACCTGTTCGCCAGCGCATTCGAAACGGAGTGCTGCGCGTACTGGAATCGCTTGAAGAGCACGGTTAGATTCAGGTCACGCCGGCGGAGGGTAGAGGCGGCGGCTTCGCAACCTATGCCTGGAAAGTGCCACACGCACTTTCAAATAGTTCAACAAAAGTGTCGGCCAGAGCGCCATAATACGGCAGGGCTTCCGCGCCCTGAAGAAACGTAAAGCCCGAGCCTAACCCGCATGGGCTTTTTGCATTTCTGGCGTAGCGATTTTTGGTTGACCTTTGCGCTGGTGTTCGGGTAAAAGGTCGAATTTTCCCTTTAAACCGAAGGAATCGGCGCAATGAAGAATATTGAGATCTCAGATGCGACGGTGTCATTTCGCATTGATGGTAGCGGCCAAGGGTTGATCCTGGTATCTGGCACCGGCGGTAATTTACATAGCAATTGGGATCATCTGATTGACCACTTAACGCCGTATCGGGCTGTCGTACGAGTGGATTATTCCGGCTCGGGTGAAACTCGCGATGACCACAAGGTACTGTCTGTCGAGATACTTGCAGAGCAAATCGTAGTGGCAGCCAAGGCATCCGGTGCCGTGCCTTTTGACTTGGTCGGTTACTCGCTTGGAGCCAGCGTCGCCATACATATTGCCGCCCAATACCCGGAGATGGTGAGATCACTCGTGCTGCTGGCAGGCTTCGCTTCAGGCAACGACCCCAGGCTCAAGCTACAGTCCGAGCTGTGGCTGAAATTGATTCGTTTCGACCCGCGCGCGTTTGCGCAGCTTATCCTTCTAACAGGGTTCAGCCCCGCCTTCCTCTCGCAACTCAATGAGCAGCAGATCGGCGAATGGGTTG
>DATCVA010000091.1:0-9698 GCA_036567205.1 Eoetvoesiella sp.
TGGAAAGCCTTGCTGAGCTGTTGAAAAAAAACCGCATAAGGAACAAACTGACGTTCTCGCACATTGCTGAGGACATGCGGCCTTTCCTGTGGCATGGAATGCGTGTGGAGCCGCAGTTTACCTATCATATAGGACTCGACGGCTGGCGAAACTCGATTGATCCCAGCGCGTTGAACCGGGCCAGAAAAGCAAGATCACTGGGCTATACCTGCGAAGTAAGCAGCGCCTACGGCGATGTATGCGAATGCCTCAAGTCAGCAGAAGAAAGGAAACAATTCAAGCATCTGGTTTCAGCAGAGGAGCTGAAAAACCTGGCGCAGCAGATGGAGGAAAATCTGATTTGTTTCCTGGTCCGGGACGCAGATGGCGCGATCAAGGGCGCCTCCATATGTCTTTACACTGACGGCCATGTCATGGACTGGTCGGCTGCAGTAAAAACAGAAGCATTGCAAGAGGGCGCCAATAATATTCTGGTTGAATTCCTTCTGGACTATTTCAATCAAAAAGGGTGCAGGACATTCGACTTTGTAGGTGCGAACATCCCACCTGTAGCCCGCATGAAAGAATTCTGGGGCGGCGAACTGATCACTTACTACAGCATCCGGCAAATTGGATTTCGAGAAATCGCTCGAACAACGTACCACGTCGCCAAAGCGTTATTTCCGCATAAACGTGCTGGCCAACGATAACTGACGGAAGTGGCTTAAAAATCTTATGCAAAACGCACAGGTTTATATTTGGCTTCAAGCCATCCTTGCCGAGCGCTTCGGCGCTGGCATTACATTGTCTGAACCCCAGCAAGGCTATGCCGTTCTGTCCGTAGCCGGCAGCCCTCTTACCATACGAATCATTGCCGATCCCGCGACATTCACCCGTGCTGATTCCAATCTGCCGTTTAGCTCGTGGGATGGCGCTGGCGAAGGTTGGAAAATGCCGCTTAAGCAGGCTTTGCCCGCTCCCGGCCTGGACAAGCTGCGCACTCCGCTGATCGAGCAAAGCGAAGCAGGTTTCATTATTCACTACGATATTCTGGGCCTCACTTACTGGATGCTGTCGCGCCAGGAAGAAGTCGATCGTACAGAGATGGATCATCACGGCCGTTTTCCAGCCACGGCATCGCACGCCTGCAAACACAACTATCTGGAACGCCCTTTGGTCGATGAATGGCTTGACGTTCTGGGCCAGGTTTTTAAGCGGCTTTGGCCCGGCATCAGCCTGAACAAGCACACATTCTCGATGCGGGTATCCCACGACGTTGATTGGGCAAGCCGCTATGGTTTCTTTGGCTTTATGCTGTTTCTACGGACGATGGCGTGCGACGTAATCAAGCAACGCAATCCTGGCCTGGCGTTAAAGGCGTCTGCGATCTGGTACCGTTCCCACAAACATTTACACCCGCAAGATCCCTATAACACCTTCGACTGGATCATGGATGCTTCCGAGCTGCATGGTCTGGTCAGCGCCTTCTATTTTATTTGCGGCCGCACCAACTCCGCCATGGACACATGGTATGAACCCGAGCATCCTGCCATCCGCGAACTGTTGCGGCACATCCATGCGCGCGGACACGAAATCGGGCTTCACCCAAGCTACAACACATATAAAAAACCCGAAATTTTTATTTCAGAAGCGCAGCGCTTAAAACGCATATGCGCCGAGGAAGGAATTGAACAATCCGGATGGGGCGGCCGGATGCATATTCTGCGCTGGGCCACCCCCAGCACCCTTTACGGCTGGGAGCAAAGCGGCATGACGTATGACAGCACCCTAACCTATGCTGACCGCCCGGGCTTCCGTTGCGGCACCTGCTTTGAATATCCCGCCTTCGATCCGGTACGCGGTGTAGCGCTGAACCTGCGCCTTCGGCCTCTTGTTGCCATGGAGAGCACCATCATCGCCTCGCGTTACATGGGGTTGGGTACAAGCGACGTTGCGCGCGCAAAATTTCTGGAACTGAAAAGCATCTGCCGCGCTGTCAATGGCTGCTTCACCTTGCTCTGGCATAACTCCGAACTGGATAGTCCGCAAAAACAGCAGCTTTATATAAGCCTTTTGGCTTAAAGCCCCTCTGATCAAATCCCCTGAGTCTAATCCGCGTCCTGAAGAGGCGGCCGGCAAAGCAGCAAGGCGCCCGTCGGAAGACGAAGCAGCCGGGTGAACTTGACGACAAGGTGCTTAAATACCAGGCTGCTTCTTTTAAAGTACCGCTATTCAGTCTCAGCGTCTTCTATAAGAACGTCGTTCATGAAAAAAGTTCTCATTTTAGGGATTGACACTTTTGCGGCAAAAAACATGCCGCAAGTCAAGTCCATGTCGCGCTTAGGTTATGTGTTTACGATCGCAACCACTGATTCGCGCAACAACTCAGTCAGGACATTTAATCAAATCAATGATACCGGCCATAAAATAACGGTTCTTTCCCCACGTCTGTTCACACGCCTTGGGCAAGTACGCAGCCTGCTGCGCAACGGTCCGTACAACCATATAGAGCTCTATGCGGGCGGCAGATTCACTCTGTTTTATATTTGCCTTCTCCGGTATTACAGGTGCAACTGGATAGTCGTTGAACGAGGGGATATCGGCTCTAGAGACTCGTACTCCCGGCTTATACGGCACATGATCGAAATCGCATACAGGGCTGCCGACGCGGTCTGGTACAAAGAGCCCTACATGCGCCCCCTGCTTAAGGAAGCAGGAGCAAAACACCTGTATTTCGTTCCCAATGCGGCCGAAGTGCCTGCATTGGCCACGCCCGAAAAAAAAGACATCGATTTTCTGTGGGCCAACCGGCTGGTCTACATACGCTACCCGGAATGGATCGTGCGCGCCATCAAGGACCCGGCGCTCTCGCAATGCAAGACTGTCATGCTGGGGCTTCAACCCGAGGCACACTGCAGTCCCGCCACACGCGCCATGCAAGATTATATGCGTGATAATAAGTCACCCGCCCTAGAGCTTCAGGAGTTCGTCGATCCACGCCCCTGGTACTGTCGCTCACGCTTTTTTTTACTGCCTGCGCGCCTGGTATTTGGTAATAACGCGTTGCTGGAAGCCATGGCCCACGGCGTCGTGCCGATTGTGACGGAATCACCCGGCATCGAGATGTTGATCACAGATGGCGTAAACGGATTCATCAGCAAGGCGGACGAGACTTCGTTTCAGCAAACCATGATAAAGGCATATCGGCTTGACCAACCGGCCTGGCAAGACATGTCCCAGGCGGCCATCGGAGTCATAGAAGAAAAATTCGGCCTGGACCTGTGGAGCGCTCGCATGGAGAAGATGTATAAAGAGCTAGCCGCGAAACCGAAACCTGGCAAACGTGAAGGACTGGCATCAGCGGGGTAACCGCCTGGTGTGCCGTATGGTTAGTTTGAATTAACCAGATGGCACGTCAGCCTAATGAAAACTGGCAAGTGGCAAGGAACTCATCAAATGTGTGGCTTTGCGGGGGTATATCAGAACTCGAAGATAGCGGATCTGGAACTGTCTGCGATAGCCATGGCCAATGCCATTGCCCACCGCGGACCTGACGACGCAGGCGTCTGGGCAGACCATACGTTTAGACTGGCCTTAAGCCACCGTCGCCTGTCCATTCTTGACCTCTCTTCTGCCGGCCATCAGCCCATGCTTTCGGCCTGCGCACGTTATGTCATCGTTTTCAACGGGGAAATCTATAACCATCTCGATATGCAGACCCGTCTGAACCATGAAGGGAACGCCCCGAACTGGCGGGGACACTCCGATACCGAAACATTGCTCGCTTGCTTCGCCGCGTGGGGAGTGCAAAGAACCTTGCAAGCCACCGTCGGAATGTTTACCCTTGCTCTGTGGGATCGGCAATCCAAAGTATTGACACTCGCGCGCGACCGGCTGGGAGAAAAGCCGCTATATTGGGGATGGCAAAACGACACGCTGCTGTTTGGCTCGGAGCTTAAAGCAATAAAAGCGCATCCATCCTTCAAAGGGGTAATCGATCGTAATGCGCTGGCGCTATTGATGCGCCACGGATTTATTGCAACGCCCTACAGTATCTATCAAGGCATTGAAAAATTAAGGCCCGGTCATTACATTAGCATTCCACTGGCCGACCATGGCGCAGCGCACTCAGCGCGTTCGGTGGCTTACTGGGAAATGAATGATGTCATCCAGCGTGGGTTAAGCAATCCGTTTTCCGGCACTGACGAACAGGCCGTGAATGCATTGGAGCATCAGCTTTGCAAAAGTATTGACGGGCAAATGCTGGCCGATGTGCCCCTCGGAGCTTTTCTAAGCGGCGGCATTGACAGCAGCACTATTGTCGCCCTGATGCAGGCTCAATGTCGTCAGCCCGTTCGCACCTTTACGATCGGTTTTGACGATAAGCACTACAACGAAGCCGTACATGCTCAAAACATTGCCAGACACCTGGGCACGGCACATACAGAACTTTATGTCCAGGCTAGCGATGCGCTGACGGTAATTCCGCACCTGCCTGAAATTTACGATGAACCTTTTGCCGACAGCTCGCAAATCCCTACTTTTCTTATTAGCCGACTGGCGCGGCAACACGTCACGGTCGCCTTAAGCGGTGATGCGGGCGATGAGCTTTTCGGCGGCTATAACACCTATCAGTTCGTGCCGGCTCTGTGGCGCAAAATCAACCGCTCGCCGACACCGCTGCGCCGGCTGGCGGCAGCGGGCCTGACCAGCCTCTCTACCTCTGGCTGGGATGCCGTATTTTCGCCCCTGCAGCCCATAATGCCAAATAAGCTGAAGCGCAGCATCACCGGCGAAAAATGCCACAAGCTTGCCGAGATTTTAAGCGCCGCCAATAAAGAAGCGTTCTACCGTCAGCTAAGCAGCCATTGGAAATATCCCGAACACATCGTAACGCAAGCAAGCGAGCCAGACACCTTGCTCAATGAGCCGGCGGCATGGCCGCAAGTAGATAGCTTCGAACACTGGATGATGGCGTTAAGCGCACAAACCTATATGACCGATGATATTCTGGTCAAAGTCGACCGCGCCGCCATGAGCAACAGCCTTGAGGTCAGGATCCCCATGCTTGATCACCGCGTCGTGGAATTGGCCTGGACCATGCCTCTTCACATGAAAATTCGCGACAGGCAAGGTAAATGGCTATTGCGTCAGGTGCTATACCGGCACGTTCCCAAAACACTTTTCGAACGCCCTAAGAAGGGATTTTCCATTCCGCTGGCCGATTGGCTGCGTGGGCCGCTACGCGACTGGGCTGAAGCCCTTCTGAATGAAAACCGCCTTCGGCAAGAGGGATATTTCAATCCACTCCCGATCAGACAGGCCTGGGAACATCATTTGACGGAGCAGCGCGACTATTCGACAAAACTCTGGTGTCTTTTGATGTTTCAAGCCTGGCTTGAAAAAGAAAAAACAGGTTCAGTAGACCGCGCACAGACATCCCGTCCATAATGAATAACGTACGGCAATGCAAGGCAAGCCCGCACGCTGCTCGCAAGGATGATAACTAATGAAAATAGAATTAATCTCCTCGGCGTTTGATATTCTCGCCGCCCTGCTGGTCTTCATACTAGGCATTTTTATTGCCAAGGGCGTTGGCAATCTACTGGGAACCACGGCCCGTCGCTCCTTGCTTATTTATGGCTGGCATACCATTTTTTGTTTTATCTTTGCACGGTATGTTGTTGCCAATGGCGGTGATGCGCGCGGTTATTACATGGCCGGTGAACGCGGCGATGCCGTATTTTCACTGGGCACACATGCAGTCAATTACCTGACGACTATTTTCGTGCAGGTTTTCCAGCTTTCGTTTTTAGGCACGTCGCTGGTATTTAATATTTTCGGCGTTATAGGCTTGCTGGCATTTGATGCGGCGCTGCGCCTGGTTACCGCGGAAAAACCACGAACCATACGATGGTTCGCAACATTAATTGTATTTTTACCATCAATCAGTTTCTGGTCATCCGCCATAGGCAAAGACTCGCTCGCCTTCATGGCGACCGGTCTTGCGCTGTGGGCCGCCCTGAATCTGCGCCACCGGATTCCGGTCCTGCTGATTGCTGTGGCCGTCATGTTGATGGTTCGGCCTCATATGGCTGGAATAATGATCATGGCACTGGCCTTATCATTTATTTTTCAACGCAAGGTTCCTTTGCGACAACGCCTGCTATTAGGAACTTTTGCACTGGCTGCCGCGGCGATCATGGTTCCCTTCGGTCTGCAGTACGCGGGGGTGGGCGACGAAAATACCGAAGACTTAAGCTCTTACATCGAAGAACGCCAGCAGCAAAACCAGGCGGGCGGCACCAGTATTGATCTGGCGTCCATGAGCCCGCCCATGCAGCTTTACACTTATCTGTTTCGACCGCTTCCCATTGAAGCATCCGGAATTTTTGGCCTGGCTGCCTCAATGGACAACATGATTCTGCTGTTTCTCTTTATTGCCGGCGGGTGGCGGCTGCTAAAAGGACGCAAGCAGGTGTTAATCGGCAACCGAAGCTTTTTATGGTTCTACTCTCTGGTAGCCTGGACGGTTTTAGCTCTGACAACCGCAAACCTGGGTATTTCAATGCGGCAAAAATGGATGGTTGCTCCCATTTTGATTTTTTTACTTATATCGGTACTGGGTAAGCGCCGAGGCGCAAGACGGATCTCCCGCACACAACCGGTCCTCATCCAGCACGTTGTCGAACGCGGCAGCACACAGCTTCCGTCTTCCCATGGTTGAATCATGAAATTCCTGTTGATCGCCAGTTTTGCAGACTCCGTATGGCCATTCAGAGGACCTTTGATTCAAGCGCTTCTGGCGTGTGGGTTGCAGGTGCATGTAGCAGCGCCCGGACTGACGGAAAATAGTTCAATACGGCGGCAACTTGAAGCAAAAGGCGTCACAGCGCATAACTTGCAATTACGCCGCACAAGCATGAATCCTTTCAGCGATTTCAGCACCTTGCTGCAGCTATGGCGCCTGGCCCGCTCCGTGCGCCCGGACTTCGTTCTGAGCTACACGATCAAGCCGGTAATTTATGGCTCTCTGGCAGCCACCCTGGCCCGAGTGCCGCATCGGTTTGCCCTGATTACAGGGCTGGGCTATACGTTTTTGGGCCAGGACAGCAATGGCGCATACAAGCGGGGATGGCTTCGCGCGCTGATACAAAAACTTTACACACTGGCACTGCGCCGTACACAAAAAGTATTCTTCCAGAACCCCGATGATCAGGCACTATTTCGTTCGCTGGGTTTGCTCCGCCCGAATACAGAGTCCATAGTTGTCAATGGGTCAGGCATTGACATCGCTGCGTATCGACCGGCGCCATTGCCCACGGCCCCGCGCTTTCTTTTAATTGCGCGACTGTTGGGCGACAAAGGTATTCGCGAATACGTCCAGGCGGCCCGGCTGGTACGCACAGCACATCCGGATGCACACTTCAGCCTGGCCGGATGGATAGACGAAAACCCGGACTCCATTGCACAACACGAACTTGATACCTGGATCACCGAAGGAGTCATTACCTATTTAGGCCGCCTGCAAGACGTCCGTCCGGCAATTGCCGACTGCGGGGTATATGTATTGCCATCGTATCGTGAGGGCACACCGCGCACTGTGCTTGAGGCTATGGCCATGGGGCGCGCCATCATCACCACCGACTCTCCGGGATGCCGCGAAACGGTTATCGAGGGCGACAATGGTTACCTGGTACCCGTCAAATCGGCAGACGCTCTGGCACAGGCAATGCTGCGCTTTATCAATAACCCAACCTTGGCGCAACACATGGGCCGGCGATCGCGCGCCATTGCCGAAAGCAAATATGACGTTCACAAAGTCAATGCCGTCATGCTGCACGAAATGTGTATTCAATAAATGTTGATCCGTACCTCTGACTGCCTCTGACACAGTTCATTCCATTTAAATCAATGGTGAATACTGGTCGCAAACAGTACATGGGTACGGCAAGCGAAACCGACACAGCCCGCGGTTGATTTAAATGGAATGCGGACCATGTTTAAGCGACTTTTCGACATCACAGCATCTGGCCTGGCGCTACTGATATTAAGCCCAGTTCTGGCGATTGTGGCCTTGCTTACCTATTGCCGGCTTGGTGCGCCGGTGCTTTTCCGCCAGGAACGTCCCGGCCTCCATGGCAAGCCGTTCGAAATGATCAAGTTTCGCACCATGAAAAATATTTATGATGAACAAGGCGGTCTATTGTCCGACGCCCAGCGCCTTACATCTTTCGGCGCATTTTTACGCTCAAGCAGCCTTGATGAGCTTCCGGAGCTTTGGAACGTACTTAAAGGCGACATGAGCCTGGTTGGGCCGCGCCCGCTGCTTATGGAGTACTTGCCTTTATATACCGCCCAGCAATCTCGACGTCACGAGTTGCGGCCCGGCATAACCGGTTGGGCGCAAATCAGCGGACGCAATACGGTAAGCTGGGAAGAGAAATTCAAACTCGATGTCTGGTATGTCGATCACCACACATTCTGGCTAGACATGAAAATTATCTTTCGCACGATCAAAAAAGTACTGTTGCGCGATGGTATCAGCGCAGCCGGCGAGGCTACGACATCACGATTTACGGGGACGGCCCTGGCTCAAGAACCAAATACGCCCAACCGCGACAAACCATGACTTCAGACCTGTTTGCCGTTTATGGCGCAAACGGTTGCGGGCGCGGCATTATGCCGCTGGCCCGAACACAATTACACCGCCAAGGCATTGATACATCTCGATTAGTATTCATTGATGACAAGCCAGGCGCCGCAACCATTAACGGTCAGAAAGTCCTCAGTTATACCGAGTTTCTGGCTTGCAAAGCGCAGTTGCGTTATGTTGCGCTGGCTGTCGCCAACAGCCGTACGCGCGAACGACTGGCGAACCGTTGCGATGCGGATAATTTGCTTCCCTGGACCGTATTTGCAGATAATGTCGTAATTATGGATGACGTTACGTTGGCTGAAGGCGCACTGCTAAGCCCTTTTGTAACCTTGACCTCCAACATCCGCATTGGCCGTCATTTCCAGGCCAACCTATATAGCTATGTCGAACACGATTGCGTTATAGGCGATTTCGTTACATTTGCTCCGGGCGTGCACTGCAACGGTAATATTCATATAGAAGATCACGCCTATATTGGGGCTGGAGCAGTGATCAAGCAAGGTCGGCCCGGGCTGCCCTTGATTATCGGACGCGGCGCCGTCGTGGGCATGGGGGCCGTTGTCACACGCAGCGTGCCAGCGGGAACCACCGTCATTGGGAACCCGGCCCGACCTTATTTAAAAGGTTGATTACTTATGTTAAATACGCCTTTCCCTCCCTGGCCTTCTTTTACGGAAGAAGAAGCTGACGCCATCCGCGAAGTACTGCTGTCCAATAAAGTCAACTACTGGACAGGTCAAGAGTGTCACGCGTTCGAACATGAATTTGCCTCGTGGGTCGGATGCGACTACGGTGTTGCGCTGGCCAACGGCACTTTGGCCCTGGATATCGCCTTACAAGCGCTGGACATAGGGCCGGGCGACGAAGTCATCGTAACGCCACGCACTTTTCTGGCGTCTGTATCGTGTGCTGTCAATGCAGGCGCCGTGCCCGTTTTTGCCGACGTCGACCGCGATTCGCAAAATATCACCGCCGATTCGATTGCAGCCGTTCTGACGCCACGCACAAAAGCCATAATCTGCGTACACCTGGCAGGCTGGCCCTGCGACATGGACCCCAT
>DATCVA010000092.1:0-2503 GCA_036567205.1 Eoetvoesiella sp.
GCTTTACCGTTATTGAACGTGTATACAACATTAAGATCCGCCGAGTGCCTGGGCAGTGTCCCGCCGAACTGGCCACGCAGCTGCAGTCCGCCCGGCAAATCTGGCCAGAAATCCGCGAGCCTGGCCGCCGCCACATCAAGCTTCAAGCGGCTATCAGCAGTCCCCAGCGCCCCCTCGCCCCGAAGATGATTCGTGCCCAAACGCAAATCCATGTTCAGATCCGCCAGTTGCAGGCCTTTCCAGATCGGTTCGGAAACGATTTGTGCCCCGCTCGTCGGCACAGCCGAAGCATTGATTACCTTCGCGGCAAACACTCCGGACAATTTCTGTTTATTCCAGGATGATTCCGGCGCAATGTCCATCTTGATGTCTGCCGACAGCAAATCGCGGTGATTCAGCAATTGCGCGTCGATATTGAGACTCGTTGTAATGATGGCCGGCGGAATAGCAGAGCCAACGAGCTGCCCCAAATTAAGCTTGTCGCTTTTCAACGTAGCAACCACACGGTCCCGCGACACGTTATCGGCCACCGTTGCATCCCACGCAAGCTTGCCATGCAACGACGACCCGTCGGCAAGCATCAGGGCAATATTGGCGTCCTGCAACGGGAAGCTCGCGCGCGGCAGCAAATGCGCATTCACATCAAACTGCACGTCCTGGCCTTTGCCCGCCAACACTACATCCAGGCGCTGCATGGATCCGCTAATGCTTGCATCGACATCGACGGCGCACGCCGCGCTAAGTTCGCTCAGCTCGCTCAGCGCATCGGGCTTCTTGCTTTCGGAACCTGGCACATTAACGGCGGCCACAGCCGGCAAGTCAGGTAAAAAGCGGCGCACACATAGAAGGGAATTGGGCTCCAGGCCTTGCGCCCGTGTTTTAAGACGCACTTCCAGCGGCCACGGATCGGCCAGTTCAAGAACCTTGACCTCGCCCTCGATATCCGCTTCCAGTCCGCTGCCGCCGACCTTAAGGCTTTTAAAAACCAGTTGCGCCTGTTCTTGCGTTACCGCCAGCGAAGCCATCAAATTCTGGACGCTCAGCAATATAGGCTCGCCGTTAAGCCGCATATTGAGCTCTCCCAAAGCGATCCGGTCCAAAGCCAGGCCAACGGGCAGGACAGGCATGGTAAACGGCGTGGAAGAAGGTGGCTTTTCGGACGATTGAAGAATGTCGATATCAAGCTGGTCGACCGACAGATCCTGGGCGTGGAGGCGCCGCTCGGCAAGCTCGCGCCAATTGACCTGTAAATACAAATTTTGCAGTTCAACCGACACAACGGGCACCTTAATGGCAAGGCTGCCTATACGTACGCCACGCCAGATAGAGCCTTCGACCCCGCTGACGTTGCCATCCACTTGCTGCACCGCCGTTCGCAACGCCCAGCGCGTTCCAGGCTCGCTGCCTACAATCCAGGCCCCAAACCCGCAAACCACAACAAGCAGCAACACCAGGGCGGGCCCGATCCACAGAAAAAAACGACGTATCCAGCGCAATACCAGCCTCAAAACGCAATACCCAAGGAAAAATGCAACCGTAATTTTTTATCACGTTGGCCGTAGGCCAAATTGACCGAAAACGGACCTGCCGGCGTGCGTACCAGCGCCCCAACACCGTAACCCAGCGCAACGTCCATGTCTTTAAAAGACTCTGCCGCATCCCCCGCATCTACAAATACGCCCACCCCGAACTGCTCATTGAAATAATGCATGTATTCAACACTGGCTACTGCCAGTGCGGGAGCCCCGATAATGGCGTTGCCGCGCTCGACGCCGATGCTTTGAAAGCGATACCCGCGAATCGTCCTGGCACCGCCTGTGCGGTAGCCAAAATCTTCAGGCAAACGGTCGGTATGCGACCAGACCTTGCCCACTTCGCCACGTACCGTTAATACGTCGCGCCGTCCGACCGGCCACCATTGCTGCACGCGTAAACCAGTACGATAAAAGGGTTCGCCTTTATCAAGCGTGACGCCAGCCCCCAGGCCCAGATCAATCAGGTTGCCCTCGCGCGGATCATACTTATCGTTCACGTCGCGGCGCAACCACTGCCAGGTACCGACCAAAGACGGCACTTCATAGGTCTCGGCGCCATCGATTTTGGTCTTGTCGTAGGCGCCGATCATGCCCCAGTTGGTTTCGTATTCAACACGGCTATCGCCCGCCCCCTTGCGCTCTTGTTTGCGCTTCCATCCCAAGCCATAGCGCGTCGTGTCCAGCCCTTCGATATCGGAGTGGTTGTACAACACCCCGACACTGTCCTGGTAGCCTTTAGAGGTTGGAGCCAAATGCACGTCATAAAACGCACGCTGGCGGTTTTTGTCTACACCGGCCCCCGTCTCGATCCAGACAGGCTGCCCGAAAACGACATTTTGCCGATACAAACCCTCGACCCGCAGGCCGTTGTCGCTGTCCACCCCCAGAGAACTCGTAAACCGCCGCGCAGGCGCTTCGGTAACACGCACCAACAGAGGCATTTCCAGCTCGCCGCCGGGCAGGTGGGT
>DATCVA010000093.1:0-3168 GCA_036567205.1 Eoetvoesiella sp.
CCGGTCGTAGCTCAAGCCAGTATCGCCGCGTGGAACGATGAAGCCCACGTCCTGGACAACCGCCGTCAATATCGTGAAAAATTCGAAGCAGTGGTACCGCTACTTGAACCCGTGCTCAACGTAAAGTGGCCTCAGGCCGGTTTCTATTTATGGGCTGAAACCCGCCTGTCCGATACCGATTTCACCCGCGAGTTATATGGCGCCACTGCGGTCACCGTATTACCAGGAAGTTTTCTGGCGCGCGAAGCCCATGGCGTCAATCCCGGTGCGAACCGAATTCGCATTGCGCTGGTAGCTCCCAAAGAACAATGCATTGAAGCAGCACAACGAATCGTGCAGTTTCTGAAATAACTCACCCTCACTACAAACGACCATGACTCTCGATCTGCAACACACCATTGAACAAGCCTGGGAAACTCGCGCTGAAATCACCCCGGACGCTAAGCACGCATCGGTCCGCGAGGCGGTACAACACGCCCTCGAGGCCCTGGACACGGGCAAGTTGCGCGTTGCTGAAAAAATCAATGGAAACTGGATCGTTCACCAATGGATAAAAAAAGCTGTCTTGCTATCATTTCGCCTGGAAAACAACCACGTGGCGGGTCAGTCACCGGCCCAATACTACGACAAGGTGCCGCTTAAATTCGCAGACTATAGTGAACAAGACTTTGCCGATGCTGGCTTTCGAGTCGTGCCGCCAGCGGTGGCACGCAAAGGAAGTTACATTGGAAAAAATGTCGTCTTGATGCCCTCTTATGTCAACATCGGCGCTTACGTTGATGAAGGCAGCATGATCGATACATGGGCAACAGTCGGTTCCTGCGCTCAAATCGGTAAAAACGTGCACCTGTCCGGCGGCGTGGGCATAGGCGGCGTACTCGAGCCATTGCAAGCCAACCCGACCATTATCGAAGACAACTGCTTTATTGGCGCGCGCTCCGAAGTCGTCGAAGGCGTAATTATCGAAGAGAATTCGGTATTGGCCATGGGCATTTTTCTGTCGCAAAGCACTAAAATATACGACCGTGCCACGGGCTCCGTTACGTATGGCCGGGTTCCTTCCGGGTCGGTCGTAGTCCCGGGCTCTTTGCCCTCGGCCGATGGATCACACAGTCTGGCGTGCGCCGTGATCGTCAAACGTGTCGATGCGCAGACCCGCTCCAAAACCAGTATTAACGACCTACTGAGAACCTAATGTCCGACTCGGCCGTACTGAAACTTGCCAAAGACCTTATTGCACGCCAATCCGTTACGCCAATCGACGGTAATTGCCAGCAAAAATTAATGCAGCATTTAAACGCTATCGGATTCAATTGCGAAACCATGGTGTTCGACGACGTCACCAACCTATGGGCGCGGCGCGGCGACGCAGCGCCGCTGCTCGTCTTTGCTGGGCATACCGACGTAGTACCCACGGGACCGCTCGAAAAATGGCTTAGCGACCCGTTTACGCCAACAGAACGCGACGGCAAGCTATATGGCCGCGGCGCCGCCGACATGAAGAGCTCTATTGCCGCCTTTATCGTTGCAGCCGAAGAGTTTATTACCGCTCATCCAGACCATCGCGGATCGATCGGTTTACTGATTACCTCAGACGAGGAAGGCCCCTCGGTCAATGGCACAGTCAAAGTATGCCAGGCGCTGACAGCACGCGGCGAGCATTTGGACTACTGCATTGTGGGCGAGCCCACCTCGGTACACGAACTGGGCGATACCGTAAAAAACGGGCGGCGCGGCTCGTTATCGGGCAAGTTAACCATTAAAGGCAAACAAGGCCATATCGCCTACCCGCACCTGACCCGTAACCCGATCCATTTACTGGCTCCGGCGCTGTCTGAGCTGGTCCGGGCACAATGGGATCAAGGCAACGAATATTTCCCTCCCACCACTTTTCAGGTGTCCAATCTGCATGCTGGCACAGGCGCTACCAATGTCGTGCCCGGCGAAGCGGTTCTGGATTTTAATTTCCGCTTTGCCACAGCCAGCACACACGAAGATTTAAAGAGCCGCGTTGTTGCCATACTTAACAAGCACCAACTCGAATTTGATCTGGACTGGACACTAAACGGCGAACCGTTCCTAACCCCTAAAGGCAATTTAAGCCAGGCGGTAAGCCATGCAATTCAAACAGAGACAGGTGTAGCAACCGAGCTTTCCACCACAGGCGGAACTTCCGATGGCCGGTTTATCGCGAAGGTGTGTCCTGAAGTCATTGAATTCGGTCCAATCAACGCCAGCATTCACCAGGTAAACGAGCATATACGCCTCGACTCGCTTGAACCCCTTAAGAATATTTACCGTCGTACCCTCGAAAATCTATTGCTTGCATAAAGACGCTTAATTCCATTTCCAAATCAATGGTAAGCACGAAGGCGAAGCGCAGACAGTACATGGGTACGGCTGCTGCGCCGACACCGCTCACCGTTGATTGAGATAGTGGAATAATACGGTCTGATGGTGTCGACTATGATATCGGTCGGGCCGCGTTTTATTGCGCCCTCTCGCGGCATAATGCGTTTGCCCGGATCAGACTCACCTTATATATTTTTATCCTTTGTTGGAGCTGGCATGAACGACTCTGCTTATCACGAACTACACACCGTACGCGATTTATTGCGCTATGCCGTCAGCCAATTCAACGCGTCCAAACTGTCTTTTGGACACGGCAGCGACAACGCCTGGGACGAAGCAGTCTATTTGCTGCTGCATACCCTGCACTTGCCGCTGGATACCCTGGACCCGTTTCTGGATGCCCGCGTACTGCCCGAGGAGCGCTCGCGCTTTCTTAAAATGGTGGACCGCCGCAAAACTGAACGCGTACCCGCTGCTTACCTGACAGGGGAAGCCTGGCTGCAAGGTCATCGGTTTTTCGTGGATCAACGGGTTATTGTGCCGCGCTCGCCCATCGCCGAGCTGCTGGCCGATGACTTGGCGCCATGGGTCGCCAATCCCGATGACGTGGATTTTGTTCTGGACTTATGCACGGGCTCGGGGTGTCTTGCCGTGCTGTCGGCATTGGCGTTCCCAAACGCACAAGTCGATGCCGTCGATCTGTCCGAGCTTGCACTTGAAGTGGCCGACGAGAATATCGAGCAGTTCGGGCTTGATGGCCGCATCACAAGCCACCGCAGCGATTTATTCGACCAGTTGCCGGCCTGCGAATACAAC
>DATCVA010000094.1:0-5261 GCA_036567205.1 Eoetvoesiella sp.
GATCCAGCACATTTTCCACATCAATGGGATAGACATTGAACCCGCCGGTAATGACCAAGTCGCGCAGCCTGTCCTTCAGGTACAAATAGCGTCTTTCATCGATATAGCCCCGGTCGCCCGTATGCAGCCAGCCGTCCACAATAGCTTCAGCAGTTTTTTCGGGCATTTTCCAATATCCCGACATGATGATGTCGCCACGCACGACAATCTCGCCGA
Organism: Eoetvoesiella sp.; assembly: GCA_036567205.1. Taxonomy (GTDB): domain Bacteria; phylum Pseudomonadota; class Gammaproteobacteria; order Burkholderiales; family Burkholderiaceae_B; genus DATCVA01. Next base: position 217 of record DATCVA010000094.1, read on the forward strand.
TCTCATTGGCCGGCAACAGCTTACCCTCGGGACTCATGATTGCCATGTCCGACAACAAGGCCTGCCGCCCTACAGAGCGCCAGTTATTCTCATCTTCAAAGTCTTCAGCACGCATGACCGTAACGATTTGCGGCGCTTCGGTCTGGCCATAGGTGGTTTCAAGTACCGGCCCAAAGAAATCCAGCACGAGCCGGATTTTCTCTGCAGGCATGGGCGCGCCGCCGTAGATCAAATGGCGCAGACCTGAAAAATTGGCCTGCTCGCCATGGGCCTCGGCAATCAGCATATAGATCAACGTGGGTGGCATGAACGTCGTCGTAATGCCCTTGCTGCGGAATGCCTGCAATATCGAGGCGGGCTTGGTGTCCTCAAGCAGCACATGACAACCGCCTTGAGCCAAAATGGGGATCAGGTAGGTCGACGTCCCGTGCGTGACCGGCGCCGTGACCAGGTACTTGTCGTCCTGATCGAAGCCATAGGCATGAATTTGATTGATGGCCGTCGTCATCCACGCTCTGTAAGGTTGCATCACGCCCTTGGGAACCCCTGTGGACCCCCCCGTAAACTTTATAGCCTGGACCGCATCCAGAGAAGGAAACGCCCGCTTGGGCGCTTGCCCGGCATGCCTGCTGATAAGACCAGCCACATCAAGCGGCGCCGCGCCCGGATCCATATTGATGCATATCTGATGCTGTATGCCATCCAGTGCCAAGGCCTGCAAATGCTGCGGTTCGGCGATGACGATAGAGGGCTCGGTAAACGCGATAGTCCGGTTCAGTTCCACGGTGGAATTACGGCTGTTTAGAGGGACCCAAGTCTTTTCCGCAGCCATCACCGCCAGCAGCGACACGATATGCTCTACCGTATTACCAGCGCAAATTCCCACTCGCGAACTCACTGTCGAGTCCAACGTCTGCAAGGCGGACGCCAGGCTATTGACGCTCTGGGCCAACTGGGTGAAAGTCAGTTGTAGATCCGGACTATCTATCGCGACCCGATCCGGAAACTGCCTTGCCGCCTTGAAGAAAAAATCTATTGGGTACATGCCGCCGGCCTTCCCTGCAAAATAAAAATCCACATTACGAATAAATACATCGATATATGTATATTATTAGCGCCATCCTCTCGTTACTAGGTAATGAAAATCCGCATTATGGACTTTTGTATGAAAAGAAAGCCTAACTCCAAATGACCGCAAACGTTCAAAGCCTGGAACGTGCCATTGCTTTACTAAGGCTGGTGGCCACGGAATACAAGCAAGGCATGCGCCTTTCCAGCATCGTTCAGGCCAGCGGCCTGCCCCAGCCCACCGTGCACCGCCTGCTCAAACAACTCATCGCCGGAGGCTTGCTGACGCAGGATCAGGCAAAACGCTACCGCCTGGGTCACTTCGCCTACGAGCTTGGCTTATCGGCCTCGTCCCACTATGGGCTCAAGGAATTGGGCATGCCCTATGTTCGCGCTGTCGCCCTGATCACCGGCGATACCGCTTTCCTGACTATACGCAGCGGCGAGGACTCCTTTTGTCTGGAACGGGCCGAAGGCGTCTATCCCATCAAAGTGCTGCCAGTGGAAGTGGGCCATCGGCGCCCTATGGGCATAGGCGGAGGCGGCCTGGCGTTGCTGGCTTTCTTGCCGCTCCGGGAAAGAGAGCAAGTCCTCCAGAAGATAGAGCCCCAGCTGGCAAATTACTCGGGGCTGAGTGCCCCCATCTTGCGTACCCTGGTAGAGCAGACACTCTCCCATGGCTACTCTGTTATCAGCAACTATGCCGTAGCGGGCGTCACTAGCATCGGCTACCCGATATTTGACCGCTACGGATCGATCGTCGCAGCCATTAGCGTCAGCGGGATCGCACCCAGAATGAATAACGAGCGGCAAGCCATGATCGTTGCGTGCCTGAAAAAGGAATGCGAAGCGCTACAACGCAAATTGTGGAATGCGGCGGCCTGATGGCAAGGCGGGCATAGCCGGATTTGTTGGGCGGTGGTGGAGCGTGGTATCGCTGACGCTAAGTAGCAGTAGCCCCGGCCAGAAAACGCCAATGGCGTGCTCCCATGGCCAGAAAGTCATTCACATGTGCATAAAGCATGCTGACACCCTTGCCCTGCCATGACTGCAGATCACCTTCTTTCACCAGAAAACCGACCGCACGATCTTTGGCCAAGATGCGGGCAATCGTACGGTCCAGCTCAGCCATCACATCCGGATGGGCATAGTTACCGGAAAAACCCATGCTTTTGGCAAGATCGACCGCACCAATAAAAAAACAATCGACCTCAGGCACGCTCAGGAAATTATCCAGATCCTGCACCGCGCTGGCAGACTCAACCTGGACGATTATGGTTTTTTGCGAGAAATCCGCTGGCGATGCATAACGGATGTCGGCAACGGCTTTTTCCACTTGGGCAGCGTTGTCCAAACGGGGAATGACAACACCATCAATGCCGCGCATCATATAGCGCTCAATGGTCCATGGTTCAGGCGATGGAATACGCACAATCGAACTGACGCCATGCAGGCAGGCAGCGCGCGCCATGTGTTCCACATCGACAAAACCGAGATTGCCCTGCTCGCAATCCAGCATGATGGCATCGATTCCCAATCCACAAACGAAATCGACTAGTCCTGCACAGGCATGATCAGCGTTGATCAGCGAAACCGTCTCGCGATTTCTTAATTTTTGTTTGAATGTCTGCATATAGTTTCTCCGGCGACCGAAGCAACATCAATGCCACCCAGCCGTTCATACATTTTTATTAACGTTGTATCGCTTGCCTTGGCTTGGCCTGCATCTGCCGCCATCTTGAATGCTTGGCGTGCTGCATCGGCCATCGGAGTAGGAAAGCATAGCGATTGCGCTGTGTCGAGCGCAATATCAAGATCCTTCAAGAATGTTCCAACATTGGCATGGGGGACATGGTCGCCAGCCAGCATTCGTGGCGCCCGTTTTTCGAACATGCGGGAAGTGCCCGAACTCTGCATAATGACCCGGATCAGTTGATCGGGATCCGCGCCCGCGCGCACGCCAAATGCCAGCGCTTCTGCGGCAAGCACAACATGGCTGGCCGCCAGCAGGTTATTGACCATTTTGATGGTAGACCCCGTACCTACGTCACCTACGTGATATATCTGGTCGGAACAGGCCCGCATAGGACCTTGAACGGCAGCCAGAGCGGCATTGCTGCCGCCGGCAATAACAGTCAGCGTGCCTGCTTCAGCTCCCGTCAGGCCTCCACTTACCGGTCCGTCCACCATCATCGGGCCATGAGTCGCCAAACGTCCGGCAAAGGCTTGCATATCGCAGGCCCGAATGGTGCTCGCTATCCAAACCACCGCGCCAGCAGCCAGGACGGCAGCAATCCCCTGAGGGCCGAAGAGTACCTCCTCTACTTGTGCCGCATGATTAACCATGATCAAAGCGAACTTCGCACCGGCCGCTGCCGCGGCGGGGTGGCGTGCCGCCTCCCCCCCCAGGTGCTCCAGGCGCTCCAGCGCCGCGGGGTCAAGATCAAACCCGCGCACGACATAGCCTCCCTTGAGCAGATTGGCAGCCATGGCGCGGCCCATCAACCCCAGGCCGATGCACGCGATCATGTCGCCTCCCGACATAGCTGGGACTTCAGGATTGATAGGCTCCATGATGATTTCTATCACTCTACCTTGGCGCCAGCCATCTCAACTATGCCTCTCCAGCGTGGGATTTCGGTCGCAATGAGTTGCTTCAATTCGGCAGGGGAGCCCACTTGCGGATCCGCCCCGATCGCAATCATCTTGTCGTGTATCTCGGGAATCGCCACCACACGAGCCAGCTCGCGATAAATACGTTCAGTGATTTCGGGCGGCGTACCAGCGGGCGCCAGCAGGCAGAACCAGCCGCCAATACGGTAATCCTTCAGGCCTTGCTCTTCCATGGTTGGCACATCCGGCAAAATGGGAGAACGCGTGGCGCCTGTGGTGGCAAGAGGCCTCACCAGGCCGGCGCTCAATTGCCCCTGCATGGCAGTGATATTGTCGAACATCACCGACACCCGGCCTGCCATCAAATCGTTCAGCGCCGGCATATTGCTTTTGTATGGGATATGCATAAGCGGAATACCGGACATCTGGGTAAACAACGCGCCGGCCAGATGGCTGGTGGTGCCGTTTCCCGACGAGGCATAAACGTATTTTTCAGGATCGGCCCGCGCCATGGCCATGAATTCTTGCAAATTCTTGGCGGTAGAAGTTGCCGGGACAGCCATCACAAACTTGTTCGTGGCGATAATCGCAATCGGAGAAAAATCTTTGACGGGGTCGTATGGCAGTTTGGAATACAACACTGGATTGATCCCATGCGTTGAACTGCTCCCTATCATGATGGTATAGCCATCCGGCCTGGATTTGGCCACGTCGGCAGTGCCTACGCTGCCACCCGCGCCAGGTTTGTTCTCTACAACGACAGGCTGCCCCAATCCTTCAGACATCTTCTGGGCCAGGAACCGGCCCAGGACATCCGTGCCGCCGCCCGCTGCGAATGGAATCACCATCCGGATCGGCCGTTGCGGCCATGGCTCCGCTGTCGCCGGCAGTGCCGCAGAGAGCATTCCCACTGCGCCGAGTACTCCAGCCAGAACTTTACCGATTGAATTGCTTTTCATGCTTGTCTCCTTATTACTATCTATTGTGATGGCATATTGTTGTGCGTCTTGAACAAATCAGCTTGACTCTATTAGCAGCGCATCGCCTTGACCGAAGCCGCCGCAAATCGCCGCAGCGCCACGCTGCGGCTTATCTCCATGGGCAAAACCAGCAAGCAGGGTCATCACCAGACGGGCGCCCGACGCTCCCAGCGGATGCCCGAGCGCTACTGCACCGCCCCATGGGTTGGTTCGCTGGCGCAAGGCGGCCAATGCAGCCTTGTCCTGCCCGGCAAGGACTTGGGTGCTGACCAAGGGTGTAGCGGCATAGGCTTCGTTGATTTCAATACGATCAAGCGATTCAAGTTCTAGCGCCTCCACTTGGAGCAGCCGCTGCAGCGCCAGCGCCGGCGTGGAGGTACCCGA
>DATCVA010000095.1:0-17671 GCA_036567205.1 Eoetvoesiella sp.
AACAATGAAAAATCAAGCAAGCGATGGGTATAGTCGAAGGTGGGACCCAGCAATTGACCGCCGGGAAGATCTTTGAAGGTTGCTGAAATACGCCGTTCCACCTGCATCGCCGCAGTTTCAAGCGGAACGCTGGCCGTAAAACGCGGCAACGTTGTTCGATAGGCACGCAATAAAAAGATCGCTTCCATTAAATCGCCTGCGGCCTGCTTGATGGCCAGCGCTGCCAGCTCGTCGTCATACAACGATCCTTCGGCCATAACACGGGCAACGGCCAGCGGCATTTGTTGGCGAATCTGTTCGACTGCCAGCTCGGGGACGAGCGGATTTCCGCGCCGCTTCAGGGCCAGCAGGCGATGCGCGTTATCAATGGCCTTTTCGCCACCTTTTACTGCGACATACATTAAAGCACTCCTTTGATTGCGAACATCGCGCGCGTGCTGCGGGGCAAACCTATCAGGCTATGTCCCGACGTAAAAAACACGTCCAGTCCTTTAGGGAATGCAATGCATTGCTTGCGTTGCTCCCAGAACCCGATATCTACCGGCAAACGCAAAGACCGTTCGCGCTCGATCCCTGGCCCGGCAAGCGTAACCAGAGAGCCTTGCTCGAAACCCGGCAATTGAATTAACAATGTGCAGGACTGATCGGGATCCCTGTCCGTGCCCGTATCAAACATCGATAGATCCTGTAGCTGGCCGCCATCGAGCAAGGCAAATTTGGCTTCCTCGCGGCGCGCCACTACGGGGCAGGCACAGTGGAAAGCCAGATTTTCCCGTGTTACCGACGTATCGAAAGCCGGCGCAAGCCAAACAGGCGTGTCACTGTCCAGAAGCGTCAAACACAAGGCGTAGGTAGCCGGATCCAAAACATCCAACGCAGGAGCTTCGGGCACCATTCGAATCAAACCGGGTTCCGACAAAGCATCCAGAACCACGCGAAAGGTTTCCTGCGTTGCTCGTACAGGCTCGAGAAAGGCTGGCTCAAGTAATGACTCAAACATTAATCTTCTCCCCGGACGAGGGTTAAAAAATCTACTTTGCTCGTCGCGGTACGCGCTGCGGCAAAGGCGCGGCGCCGATCAGCCACCTGGCGTAGCGGATCAATAACGCGGTCCAGCCATTGTTGACGGCAATCGCCTTGCAAATGCGCATCAGCCAAAGCAGCCAGCTCTGCATGCTGTTTGTCGCGGCCCGCCACGTAGCTATAGCCTGTACGGCCATCGGCAAATTGAACAACGCAACGAGTAACCGTCATTTCCCCCAAATTAAATGGGCTCCCCGTTGCTCCGGCGCGGCCCCGGACCAGAGCCATGCCAACTTCGGGAGGCCGGATGAAACGATAATCGGCGTCTTTGAGCGCTTCGCCATAAGACAAGAGATCCTGGCCCGCACAAGCCAGCACGCTCATCCACTGCTGGCGGCTCTTTACATCCACACTAGAAATCATCCGTAAGATCCCCTTCGGAAACAACTAAAAATTGAAAACGATCGGCGCGAGACGTCGTCCAGGCCAATTCAAACGGTGCGCCGCTGCTGTCCGACGACAAAGTTTGCACCTTTAGCACTGGCGCATGCTGCGGCATCAACAATTGAACCGCTTCACGTTGCGATGGAAGGCTGGCGCCAATCACGCTAAAGACGCGAGACAGCGTAATACCGTGTCCTTCCAGGTGCTCTCGTACCGAGCCGCCCGCATAAGCGGTCAATAAAGGCTCGTGGTTTGCTGAAAAACTTTGTGCAATCAGACTGGCCGGCTGATCATCCAGGACGCGCACGGTCAAAAGCTCTATAACCCAAGCGTCAGCATCAAGAGCCAGATGTGTGATTTCGTCACGATTGGCCCGGCGTTTAATGCGCCTTAACAGGCGTGCCTCCGACGCAGATCCCATTCGCGCTGCAACGTTGCTAAAAGCGCTACGTGAATGCAATGGATATACAAGTGGCTTAGGAAGCACAATAGTCCCCACACCCTGTCTGCGCACGACACGCCCTTCAGCCACCAGCACATCCAAAGCCCTCCGCAAAGTGTGCCGGTTTATCTCAAAGCGCTGTGCCAGCAACCGCTCTGCAGGCAAGCAATCGCCTGCCGTACACGCTTCGAGCTCGAAACGCAGCGTAGCCGCCACCTCGAGATATTTGGGCCCCACATGTCTAGATAAGTGCATCATAAAAAACAGCCCTTGATATGGCCCTGGAAAACTAAATAAACTGTTTTCGCAATCGTTGCGACAGCAGGTCAATCACACTGACGAACGCGATAATGATGAGCAAAATTGCACATGTTTGCGACATTTGAAAGCCACGAATGGCCTCCCACAACAAGACCCCAATACCGCCCGCCCCAACCATTCCGACAACCGTTGCCGAGCGCACATTCGACTCAAAACGATATAAGGCATACGAAATCCATAGGGGCAGCACCTGGGGAATTACGCCAAAAATAACTTCTTGCAATGCACTGGCGCCCGTTGCCCGCACTCCCTCGACCGGTCCTTGGTCAATCGCCTCTACTGCCTCGGCAAAAAGCTTGGACAGAACTCCTGTCGTACCGACAAACAAGGCCAATACGCCGGCAAAGGGCCCCAGACCAACAGCCACCACGAACAGCATGGCAAAAACCATTTCATTGATCGATCGAAAGGCGTCCATGACGCGCCGCACCGGCTGGCAAACCCACCACGGAACAATATTTTCCGAACATAAAATTCCAAGCGGAATCGAACAGACAATCGCCAGCACCGTGCCCCAAATGGCAATCTGGACCGTACTGATCATTTCCGAAAAATACAGTCGCCACTCGCTGAAATCAGGCGGGAAAAAATCAGCCGCAAACTCGCGCATGTTGCCGGCATCACGCCAAAGCATGATGGGGTTCATTTCAGCGCCCTGCCATGACCACGCTAATACCGCGGCAATAAGGCCCCACCCAAGCAAATGAAGCCAGGAACGCTTGGCGGGTAATTCTAGGGAAGAAGATGCCACAGTGGTCATAAAGTAATGCGTCAGCTATAAAAATTGAATGGAACGCAATGGCTGAGGTTTCAACTGATGCGCATTGCGGTGCAGCTCGCGAGCCACCCTGCTAAACACCACGATCAACGATCAAGCGAATCAATCAGGGCAGTTCGCCGGCAAAGCCTCAGACCAATTCCGACTTAGCCTGCTTTAACCTGACTTGCATTGGCTGCTGTGTTTTTTTCAAGCTCGCTCATACGGACGGAAAGTTTTTCCAGCTTGGCATCAATCTCTTTAAGCTGATTCTGCTTGTCGGCAGCGGCGATTTTCTCGTCGGCACTAACCTTGCTGCGCTCTTTAAAAAGCTCCAGTTGGCGGATCGGCAAGAGTTGGTCGTTATTCGATTCGCGAAACTTGCCCCACTGCAATGCTTCCAGCACTTTAAGCTCCTGCGGAGTCGATCCGTAGCTCACAAAAAAGTTTTTGATTTTTTGTTTGGTTTGCTCGGGCAGATTTTTACGCCAGACTATGGGATCGGCAGGGATTAGCGGGGACTTCCAGATAACCTTCAATTCGGCTGCTTTAGCCGGATTGGTTTGCTGCAACCGATCCATGCCTTCGGTGTTGAAGGTAGCAACATCAACCTGCTTGTTGGCAACGCTTAATGCATTAACTTCGTGGCTCGCATTCAGCGTGCGCTTGAATATTTTTTTAGGGTCAACATTGTTTTTTGAAAAAACGTAGTAACCAGGCACCAGGAAGCCCGACGTAGAATTGGGGTCGCCGTTGCCGAACGCAAGATTTTTTGCATTCTTAAGCATGTCGTCGACCGAATTGATAGGACTGTCCTTATGCGCAATTAACACGCTCCAGTAGCCCGGCGATCCATCAGCTGCAACTGTCTGCGCAATAATCTCACCGCCGGCACGGTCCACGGCTTCCATGGCGGATTTATTGCCATACCAAGCCACATCGACCTTATCGAAACGCATGCCCTGAATAATGCCCGCATAATCCGGCGCGAAGAAAGCATTGATTTTCATGCCTGTTTTATCGCTCATGGCGGCCAAAAATGGCTCCCACATGGATTTAAGATTTTGCGATGATTCAGTCGAAATAATGCCAAAATTCAGCTCTTTGATTCCGTCCGCATGAGCGGCGCCGAACAAGGTTGCACTAAACAAAGCAGACGCTAAAAATCGTCGACGCGTGTTTTTAAACATTTGAACTCTCCTGAAATACTGCAGTCACTTGTCTAGACAAGCAAGAAAAAAAAAGCCCGGTCCACCATCGGTGGATCAGGCTGCAACCAGTAAGGCCGGACGTGATGGAGCATAGTCACCCCGCTTATCCGACAACAACAAGGAAGTGTCCAGGTCGCCGCCGTAGATGTCGTTGAGGAAATCGCCCTCCAATGCCTCGACAGAGCCGTCGAAATAAATACGACCGGACTTCAAGGCGACAACCCGTTCGCAGTACCGAACGGCATAATCGACCTGATGCAGCGTAACCACGACGGTTTTACCATCGTTCTCGTTAATATCAGCCAGTACATCCATGACCTTACGTGCTGACTCGGGATCCAGAGAAGCTATAGGTTCATCGGCCAGAATAACTTCGGCCTGTTGGCATAGCGCGCGCGCAATTGCTACGCGTTGCTGCTGGCCTCCCGACAATGTCGATGCGCGCCGATGGGCATACTCGGCCAGGCCAACGCGCTCCAGGGCCGCCATGGCCCGTTCTTTTTCTTCGATGTTAAAAAGGCCCAGGGATCCGCGCAAGCGAGGCATGCGCCCAAGGCAACCCAGCAGCACATTACCCAGAACACTGATGCGCCCGACCAGATTAAACTGTTGAAATACGTAGCCGATATCGGCACGAAGGCGACGCACCCGGCGGTTCAGGCGCCCTGCAGCCTGAACCGGCTGACCCAATACATTGATCGCACCCGCGCTCTGGCGGTCGCCACACGCCAAACCAGCCAGATGGCGCAGCAGCGTTGACTTACCCGATCCTGAAGCACCGATTAACGCAACCATTTCGCCAGGCTGCACCGACAAGCCAAGATCAAACAAAACCTGTTTGCCGCTGAACGTTTTACTCAGTCCTTCGATCCGGATGGCGGAGTCCATAGCCTTTTCCCTTTAAACCAGACGACATTAGCCGTCCGCGATACCAGCATGGTAGGCACGCGGTATGACAAAGGAATTAAGCTTGAATGACCGTTTTATGACGGCAAAGAAATACTGGGGCGCTATGCATGTACGCCAGAAGTAAAAAAAACCTCCCGAAGGAGGTTTTTTTTACTGGGGGTATTATTTTACAGATTTACTAATTGACTGGCCAGCCTTGGAAATATCTTCCCCTGCGCCCTCGACTGTGTTGGTACAGCCTGCCAAGGCAAAGCAGCCAACGATCGCTAAAGACATCAAGACTTTCAAACGCATTGTTTTCTCCTAGAGGTTACTGCACTGGCGACTTCACTTAACCTAAAGCCACATGAGTTCGCTATCACGTTCAGATCAAAACAGCAGAAAAACACTTTCCTTACTCCGGCGTAGCGGATGCCCCCGGCCAATCAATTCTATTTTTGCGAATCAGAGTAACGCTTGGCGCTGGCTAGAATCTCTTTACGCGCCGCCTCGACGCCCTCCCAGCCCTTGACCTTGACCCACTTGCCCTGTTCGAGATCTTTATAGTGCTCGAAAAAATGCTGAATACGAGCGAGCTCTTCTGTAGGCAAATCTTCAGGCCTCTGAATATGACGGTACGGAGGATAAAGCTTGTCGACGGGTAGCGCCAACAGCTTGGCATCACCGCCCGCCTCATCGTCCATTTGCAAAACACCTATTGCACGGCAACGAATGACAGCCCCGACCTGAATGGGAAACGGCGCCATAACCAGGACATCGACCGGATCACCGTCATCGGAAATAGTCTGCGGGATGTATCCGTAATTGCATGGGTAGTGCATGGCGGTCAACATAAAGCGATCGACGAAAACAGCGCCTGAGTCTTTATCTACTTCGTATTTAACGGGATCCGCATTCATGGGGATCTCGACAATCACGTTGAACTCGTCCGGCAACTTAGGGCCAGCAGGCACACGATCTAAACTCATGCTGTAACTACCTTAAAAATGAAATAAAAATTAATGCCGACCAGAGCCGCGATGGGGCTGGTCCGACGTTTGAGACAAATCCACACCAGGAATCGGCGCACTATCAAAATACTCGTCCAGACTGGCATCATCGGGAGCGGCTTTCTGCGGATTCTGCTTAACCGGAGGCGGCACATAGGCCGGACCCGGCTCCAATGACGTGTCGATGTCAAAATCGGCAGCGCTGGCAGCCAGCGGCGCCAACGGATCGGGACCGATTGGATGCGCCTCGGGCATAGCCTCGACATCGATCAGCGTTGGATCGCCGCGGGTATCGGCTGCGGGCAACCATTGGTTCATGGGCAAAACAGGTAATACACCAGCCACACCGGAAGCCAGCCGCCAATGTTTCATTGCGTCGGACTGACGTCCCAGGCGATCGTACAAATTACCCAGCAAGGCATGAATACGCACGTCACTACGAATTTTCATGCTACGCAGCAGATAATGCTCGCCTTGCCCCCACAGCTGTCCGATAAGGCACAGGTTTCCTAATGCAGCCAGCAAAGCGGAATTGTCCGGATCGTTTTTCAGCCAAACTTCGGCCTTGCTTAGCCGGCGCGCAACCTGCTCGGGCGGGCACTGAGAATAAGCATTAAGCAAACGTGGCTCGACCTTGACATTAATTGCTGCTTCGAGAATTTTAGCGGCCTCGTCAAAATTACCAGCAGACTCGTGTATAGCTGCAGCGGCCAAGGCAACGTCAGGCAAGGTTTTTTCATCAGCCTTGAGATCGCCCCAGATGTTTTTAAGACTATCAAGCCCGCCACCACGAAGGCGCGCAGCAGTTGACGTCTCGATAAGCTGTAGAGACTCGGTCTTGTCCATGGCACCGCGACGCAATAACAAACGTGTCAGCTCGTATACTCGATCGTGGTGATGCAGCTGCCGGTGTGCGCGCAACAACAAACGCGTGGCATTAAAGTGGCGCGAACTGGCGTCCTGCAAGGGCTGGAGCAATACCAGAGCATCTTCAGGGCGGTTTTGATCAAGATACATTTCGGCCGCGGCTGTAGCGACGGCCTCTTTCAGGCGCGGTTGGCTTTGTGCTGTGTCTTGCGCAAGCTTGAGCGCCTCATCGCGACGCGTAAACTCGCCCAAATGATGAGAAGCACGCGCCGAAGCCAGACCAGCCAGCACTTTAGTATTTTTCGACTTGGTAACGCCCAGCAGCTTGGATAATTCTTTTTCGGCTTGCGTATACCGCCCTTCCAAGACATTAATCCAGCCTGCTTCAAGCAAGTCATGATCACGTTTTTTAGCGCGCAGTCCCCGCCAGGAGCGAAAGCGTTCGGGCCCCCCGATTAGCCAGGCCAAAACCCGAAGACACACATATACTACGGCAAAGCTTGCCAGTATCAGCAATATTGCCAACGTAAGCGAAAGCTCGATACGCCAGGGCTGCGCAATAATTAATACATTGCCGCTATGCTCGCGCAACAGCAGTGCCAGCCCTACCGCCAGCGCCAGCACGAATAATGTCCAAAACCATGTCCTCATTGCTTATTCCTGTGACTTGGTGGGCTGGGCGTCAGCAGGCGCTTCGTCCAGGGACGACGGGGTCGATCCTTGATTCGCTGCGCCGACATTAGCTTCACGCAGAGTTTCAAGCGCTTGCAAGCTATTGTTCACTGTAGGCACTTTTACGTCTATAGACGTAGCAGCCAGTTGCTGTGCAAGCTTAAGAGCCCTTTGCGCCGCCGGCGCCTGGCCATCGTAATAAGAATTCAAGGCTTGAACCAGTGTTTCGGTTTCTGCCGACCAGATTTCCGGCTGGCGCATCATTAATGCCAATTGGGCCGTCATAATGCGCAAGCTCAGGTTTTCGCGCAACTGGCCAGCCTGGTCGGGTGACATTAACAAGGCCGAAGAATTTTGCACCCGGCGAACGCTGATAAAACCGCCAAGATCCTGGCGTATAGAGTCCCAGGCATTTCGCGACCAGTTGGCCGCGATATTAAAGCTATCGACCCACCAGGATGAATCCGGGGCCGCCGTTTTCATGGGTTCCGCGGCAGGTGCAACCCGGTTCTGACGCGCCGTCGTATCGACCTGCGGAGCAGCATCGTCCGGAATTAATAAAGGAGCTTGGCCGATTAAAACCTTCAGTTCATCAAGACGGCTGGAGAGCTGCGATATATCGACCGTCGAAACGGCACGCAAGCGGTCTACGTCGCCATTAATCGCTTGTTGCAATGCCGCCAGGCTTGGACGATTGGCGCGTGCCAATTGAGCCTGTGCGGCTTCAAGCGCAATAATTGCATTGCCCACATTTCCGCTAAGCAAAAGCTGTTGACTCGCAATGGAAACCAGGTGATCGATATCGTTAATAAGCACCAGATCGGAACCGCTATCCGTTAAGGTTTGAAAAGCCTTTTCAAGATTTTGATAAAGATCTTGCGACTCATTAAGCGAGTTTTTTAATTGGGCGATTTGGCCCGCTTGCGTCTGAGCCATCGACAACGCTTGCTGCGCCTGTTCGCCAGCCTGAATTGCAGCGCTGGCCGTGGCTTCAACCTGGTTGGACAGCGTAGCTTTTGTTTCGTTGAACAACTTCTGTTGATACCACAGCGCGGCTGCCAATGCTGCGGCCAGTACCAAAACAACCACCAGTGCGATACTCAATGCGGAGCGCCTTTTTTTTTGCGGCGCCGGTGCTTTCGGGGAAGCAGAGGTCGATGCACCACTGGTAGCAGGCTTTTTTTCGGTAGCAGCTGACTGCGCAGCTGCCTGGATCTCGGGTTTCGTATCAGTCATAGCGAGATTGTAATCCTTAGCGCCTTTTTAAAGGGAAAGCAGCCGATACAACAGTCTCAAAAATTGCATCGTCGCTTGGCGAACATATTTTTACCACGGGGTTATACACCTTACCAGAGCCTTCGCCGATCAATAATTGTAAACGGCTTGCAATGCGCCCGTGTATAGCTATAAAGATTGTGTGTTCATCGAAAATTTCGACCTTGTTCCGCCTAAGGTTCAAATGAAAAGCGTCAACGCTCTCGGCACTGGTAAACAAACAAATAAACGGCTTGGCCGATTTAGCGGCTGCGATCACATCCTGGAGCTGCCGCCTGGACCACAGCGCGGGCTCACGTCGATAAACGGCATGGCGCCGTACCGTAGCTCCGGCTTGTTCGAACTGTTGCCCCAGCCATTCGCGGCCAGTCTCGCCCCGCACAATTAAAATTCGCTTTAGCGCAGGAACGGAGGGGCGCAGTACATTCCATAGCGCTTCAGAGTCCTGCTGCGAATCGGAAAATCGGGGATGAAATATATTTTGATGAGGGATCGTGCCGGCCTGATAAAGCGGCAAAGCACTGGCTTCGCCAACCGTCGCCGCCAGTGTAGTTTCCGGCCAAGACACCGCAGGAAGGCGCCGTGCAAGTAGTTCCAGATAAATACGAACCGCATTGCCGCTGACAAAAACGACCAGGTCGTAATCGCCAGGCAACGGCAGCTTATCGTCATCGGTGTGAAGTATTTGAATCGATAACGCCGGCAACTCTAGCGTTGCTACGCCACAGGCCTGCAAACGCGCGGACAAAAGTGCATTTTTGCCTTCCGGCCGCGTTAAAACCGCAAAGGGAATTTGGCCTTGCCCAACCATAACGAAAGCCGCTTAAACAGCGGGTGCGCTGGAAGTCGAAATAAGAAGCTTGGCCAGAATCTCTTTGGCTCCTTTTTGCAGCAGCTCTTGTGCGACCTGTTCACCTAACTGGCGCGCCGAATCCATGGGACCCGACGCCTCTGAGCGAATAATAAGAGACCCGTCCGGTTCGGCAACCAGGGCGCGAATACTTAGAGTTGCTTCGTGAATTTGCGCATAAGCGGCCAAAGGCACCTGGCACGAACCGCCCAATACGCGAGAAACAGTACGTTCGGCAATGGAGCATGCCGTGGTGTTTACGCAGCCCAAGGGCGCCAGCCATGCATGGATATCGGCACGATCGGCCAAAACCTCAATGCCCAGGGCCCCTTGCCCTGCAGCAGGCAAGCTTTGTTCTGCACTTAAATGACTACGAATACGCCCCTCAAGCCCCAGGCGGCGTAAACCCGCGGCGGCCAAAATGATGGCTGAGTACTCTTTTCGATCGAGTTTAGCCAGGCGCGTATCGAGGTTGCCGCGCAAAGGCTGAACAATAAGCGAAGGATGCAACTGTCGAATTTGCGCTTCCCGGCGCAGACTGGATGTACCGACCACCGAGCCCGCAGGCAATTGTTCGAGCGAATCGAATTCGTTCGAGACAAAGGCATCGCGGGGGTCTTCACGTTCGAGTATGACCGGTAATGCAAACGGATGCTGCAAGTCGACCGGCACATCTTTAAGCGAGTGCACCGCAAGGTCGGCACGGCCATCAAGCAATGCCGTTTCCAGTTCTTTCACAAACAAGCCCTTACCCCCTACTTTGGACAAGGTGCGATCAAGAATCTGATCGCCGCGCGTCGTAAGAGTGAGTAAAGAAACCTGGCAATCGGGGTACAACCCCGTTAAACGATCCCGGACATGCTCGGCTTGCCATAAGGCAAGCCGGCTGGCTCGAGTCGCTATAACCAGTTTAGTAGGAGCGACCTGCATGCAATTACCCTGCCAATTGAGTGAAAATCACCGTAGCGATAATGCCCAGAATAGCCAGAATAAGCAGGCCTTGCAGCAGCGACAAACCGGATTCGCCGTTTTTTTTACGATCGGACGATTTAAACAGACCCATTAGAGGTTTCCTTGACAGTGACTTTACGACTGGCGATCCACTTGCCCAGTGCTACGACCAGGAGTGCGCCAATGACTTCCACCGTAAGTTTAACTGTCTGTGAGACAACCCCGACTTGATCTACGACAAAAACATCGGTAACCAGCATACCGCCGGCAATCCAGCCCAACAACGCTGCGCCAAGTGTTACCACAAGCGGGAAGCGGTCGATCAGTTTCAGGACCAGCGTACTGCCCCAGATAATAATAGGCACACTAACCAGCAGGCCGAAGATGACATAGCCTAACTGATGATCCGCAATGGTATTTTGCGCCGCACCCGCGATGGCTATAACGTTGTCAAGACTCATGACAAAGTCAGCAATCAGGATGGTTTTAACGGCGGCCCAGATTGAGCTGCTGCCCTTGATGCCATCGTGGTGATCGTCTTCTGGAATAAGAAGCTTGACGCCAATCCACAACAACAACAAGCCGCCGACAATTTTAAGGAACGGCACGGCCAGCAACGTCAATGCAAATGCAATAAGGGCCACACGCAAGAGAATCGCTCCGGCTGTCCCCCACAAGATGCCTTGCATTCGTTGCTTGGGCTGCAAGTTGCGACATGCCAAAGCAATAACGACCGCGTTATCGCCGCCAAGCAAGATATCGATCATGATGATCTGAAATAGCGCGCCCCAGTGAAGCGTATCAATAAACTCTAACATCTAAATTCCCATGTCTGCCCAAAACGGCGATAAATACCGCAACGCATTTGCTGCGCCGGCGTGTTTAACAGAACTGGCTATTCTAATTCAGCCTGTAGCCAGTTTCGATTTTCGCGCAAAAAAATTACTAATTATTCCAGCGGCCAAGCGTTCGTTGCATAAGCTATACAGCCACTATAAATAAAGCCGTTGACTGGCTCGTGCCTGAAGGCATCGGCGGTCATTATAGTTATTAAATAATGAGCGGAGCCAATAAAGGCTCGCTTGTGCGAGCCTTTATTGGCTATTAGCAATACTTTACAGCACCGACTTCAGCAATTTGCCCATTTCGGACGGATCGCGCGTGGTACGAATACCGCAAGCTTCCATGATTTCGAGTTTAGCGTCCGCGGTGTCCGCACCGCCCGAAATCAAGGCGCCAGCATGGCCCATACGTTTTCCTGCTGGTGCGGTAACACCAGCGATAAAGCCAACCACCGGCTTCTTCATGTTGCCTTTGGCCCACTCTGCGGCATTAACTTCATCAGGGCCGCCGATTTCACCGATCATGACAACAGCATCAGTGTCCGGATCGTCATTGAACATTTTCAAGACATCGATGTGTTTCAAACCGTTGATGGGGTCACCACCAATGCCGACAGCGGTCGATTGGCCCAGGCCAAGCTCGGTCAGTTGAGCAACCGCTTCGTAGGTAAGCGTTCCTGAACGGCTGACCACACCGATGCGGCCCTTACGCGAAATATGGCCGGGCATAATGCCAATTTTGAGTTCGTCCGGCGTGATCAGACCAGGACAGTTAGGCCCAAGCACCAGGGACTTTTTGTTCTGGTCGCGCATACGATTGCGAAGCTCAAGCATGTCGCGCACAGGAATACCCTCGGTAATGCAGATAACCAAATCGAGGTCTGCTTCGACAGCTTCCCAAATGGCTGCAGCAGCGCCCGCTGGTGGAACATAGATAACCGAAACCGTAGCGCCGGTTTCAGCCTTAGCGTCTTTTACGCTGCCAAAAATAGGCACGCCTTCAAAGTTCTCGCCAGCCTTTTTAGGGTGCACGCCTGCGACAAATGCCGCTTTACCGTTGGCGTACTCGCGGCACATATGAGTATGGTACTGACCAGTTTTACCGGTAATACCCTGAGTAATGACTTTAGTGTCTTTGGTGATCAAAATCGACATTTACAAATCCTCGGCAATATTCTTATTTCGCGGCAGCTACGACTTTAGTCGCGGCTTCAGCCATGGTGTCAGCGCTGATAATTGGCAGGCCCGACTCGGCCAACAGCTTTTTGCCAAGTTCTTCGTTGGTACCTTTCATGCGCACAACAAGCGGTACGCTCAGGTTTACGGCTTTACACGCGGCAATAACACCCTCTGCAATAACGTCGCAGCGCATGATGCCACCAAAAATATTCACCAAAATAGCTTTAACGCCATCGTTCTTAAGCATGATTTTGAATGCTTCAGTGACTTTCTCGGCCGTAGCGCCACCGCCAACGTCCAGGAAGTTAGCCGGTTCGCCGCCAAACAATTTGATTGTGTCCATCGTGGCCATGGCCAGACCGGCGCCGTTAACCAGACAACCAATATTGCCTTCAAGCTGAATATAGGCCAGATCAAATTTGCTGGCTTCGATTTCGGCTGGATCTTCTTCGGCCAGATCGCGATACTCGACGATGTCCGCATGGCGGAACAAGGCGTTGGAGTCAAAATTGAACTTGGCGTCCAGGGCGATGATGTCGCCCGAGCCAGTCAAAATAAGCGGGTTGATTTCGGCCAGTGAGGCGTCTGTGTCCCAGTATGCTTTATATAATTTTTGGAATTCAGCGGCTGCTTTGGATACCGAAGCTTCTGGAACACCGATACCGCGCGCCAACTCGGCAGCTTCGCTGTCGGTCAGGCCGGTTTTGGGATCAACAAAAACCTTAAGGATTTTTTCAGGCGTAGCTTCGGCTACTTCTTCTACGTCCATGCCGCCTTCACTCGAGGCCATCACGCATACACGCTGTGTGCCACGGTCGGTAACGATGCCAACGTAATATTCTTTCTTGATGTCTGCGCCCTCTTCGACGAGCAAACGCCCCACCTTTTGACCTTCAGGTCCGGTTTGGTGAGTGACCAGTTGCATGCCCAGAATCTCGGACGACAATTGGCGAACTTCGTCGATGGAACGAGCCAGTTTCACACCACCGCCCTTACCTCGGCCGCCAGCATGGATTTGAGCCTTTACGACCCAAACCGGACCACCCAATTTTTCCGCGGCGGCCACGGCCTCGTCAACGGAAAAAGCAGGAATTCCGCGCGGGACAGTCACGCCAAATTTCTTTAGCAGTTCCTTGCCTTGATACTCGTGAATTTTCATTTGTTACCTGTCAGTACATGAAGAATAGAAAAAAAGCTCACCTGGGCGCTTACGCGCACAGCGGCGAACGATACGATAAATAACTACTCATGCTTCGCTTTTACCTCGGGAGCAACATACCACTGAGGGTAGGACTCTTTAACAACAGGGCCATCAAGGCGCAACGCGTGGCATCCCTCTAGCTGAAAAGGCCTCTTGAGCACCGTAGACTCCTCTTTACGGCGCTTTTTGGCCATGGACTGAACGGCCACGGTCGGCAGGACATAAGACAGTTCAGTCAAATGAGTACAACCCGCCGTACGTCCAAACCGCTCTTTGACGGCATTACGAAAACCGCGCAACAAATTCATGCCGATCAAAGCCTTGTAGTCGACAGCAATGGCCGTGCAGTTTTCGTTATACGGTGCAGCATCGTATGCCGCTACAGCCCCTGTAATCGAGAATTCATCATTGATTGTGACGCGCAGGTGCATATGATGTACAGGAGCGCCGGCGACATGCATTCCCCCACTTCTACCGGGGAAGTCATATGCCTTAACATCGATGAGTTCTGCCTCGAGATCCCATTGGCCATCGTCTCGAGCAAATGAGTCCACGCGTATGGAACGCGTGTGGAGAGGCTCACGGGCGGTATCGGGTGGCGGCAAAGGCATGTAAGGGGATCAATACAAAAAAAGCGATAAACTCGGCAAGTATAACGCAGCTGTGCCGGTCAGAACCATGCGCGGGTATGTCCACAAAGCAAAACGCGCGGACATACCCGCGCGTTTTGGCTTCTCAGGAAAAAACCGGCCCTGGATTACGCGGTTTCGCGCAACGCTTTGGCAGCCTGTACCATTGCCACCAAAGCAGCCTCTGTTTCAGGCCAGGCTCTGGTTTTCAGACCACAGTCCGGATTTACCCAGAGACGCTCGGGCGGCAAGCGAGACGCCGCGTTTTGCATCAAATCAACCATCCAGTCGACCTGCGGCACGTTGGGCGAATGGATATCGTAGACGCCGGGCCCAATGTCATTCGGATAATGGAAGTCTTCGAAGGCGCCCAATAGCTCCATGTTCGAACGCGAGGTTTCTATCGTAATAACGTCGGCGTCCATTGCGGCAATAGACTCAATAATGTCGTTAAATTCCGAATAACACATATGTGTATGAATTTGCGTCCGGTCTTTAACTCCCGCCGTAGACAAACGAAAACAATCCACGGCCCATGCCAGATAGGCATCCCAATCATCGCGGCGCAAGGGCAGACCTTCGCGAAAAGCCGGTTCGTCAATCTGGATAACAAAAATTCCGGCCGTCTCCAGGTCAAGGACCTCGTCGCGTAAAGCCAGAGCAAGTTGGCGGCATGTTGCTTCGCGAGGCTGGTCATCGCGCACGAACGACCACTGTAATATTGTGACAGGCCCCGTAAGCATGCCTTTAACCGGCTTGTCGGTAAGAGACTGCGCATAGGCCGACCAGCTTACCGTCATCGGCGCCGGCCGGGCGACATCGCCGAAAATAATCGGCGGTTTAACGCAACGCGAACCATAGCTTTGCACCCAACCATTTTGGGTGAATGCAAAACCCGCCAGCAATTCGCCAAAGTACTCCACCATATCGTTACGCTCGGGCTCTCCGTGAACAAGCACATCAAGTCCGACCTTCTCCTGAAAGCGGATGACGTGCTCAATCTCGAGGCGGATCGCTTTTTCGTATCCCGAGTCGCTTAAGGAACCCGCCTTCCAGTCGCGACGCAATGTTCTGATTTCGGCAGTCTGAGGAAACGAGCCAATCGTCGTTGTGGGGTACGCGGGCAAACCCAGCTCTTGTTGCTGCTGCTTGATACGCGTCAGGAACGGCGATCGGCCGGGCGTAATAGTGCCAACCTCTTGCATACGCTGCTGAACCGCTGGATTATGGATACGCCTGGAGCTACGGCGCGACTGCAAGGCCTCGCGCTGTGCTTGCAATGCGTGCCGGGTGTCCTCGTCCGGGCTGGCATTTAGACTGCGGGCCAGCCAATGCAACTCGTTAAGTTTTTGAGTGGCAAACGAAAGCCAGCTGCGCAACTCTGCGTCCAGTTCGCGCTCCTGATCCAAATCAACAGGCACATGCAGCAGCGAACATGATGGCGCCAGCCAAAGCCGTTCTTGCAGTTGCTTCTTTATGGGCATCAGCAATGCCTGGGCCTTGTCCAGGTCGGTGCGCCAGATATTTCGGCCATTGATAATACCCGCTGACAATACCTGATGGGATTGCAGGGTCGCGGCCACATCGCTCAATTGCGCCGGAGCCCTTACAAGATCAATATGAATGCCGTCAATGGGCAATTTTTTTACTACCTGGAGGTTATCTTTGAGACCTCCGAAGTAAGTGGCCACTAAAATTTTTACGCCGACGCAGCTAAGCGACGAATACACACGCCCATAAGCCTCCTGCCACTGAATCGGCAAGTCCAGCGTCAAAATGGGTTCATCAACCTGTACCCACTCCACTCCCAAAGCCTTGATACGTTTTAAGACGTCCACATATACCGGTAACAAACTCTCAAGCAGGTCAAGTTTGGCAACGTCACTTGCGCCAGCGGCAAACGCGTCGCCTTTACCGAGCCAAAGCCATGTTAAAGGCCCGGGAATTACCGCCTTGACACTATGTCCCAAAGCCTGCGCCTCTTTAATCTGTTCGAACAGATATTCACGCGCTATACGGTAGGTTTGCTGCGGCGCCAGTTCGGGAACGATGTAATGATAGTTAGTATCGAACCATTTCGTCATTTCGCAGGCCGCAGCGGGTGCGCCCGACGGAGCACGTCCACGCGCCATTCTGAATAAGGCGTCCAGGCCGACAGGCTGATCGACGGGCTGCGCAAAGCGTGGCGGCACTGCGCCGAGCAATGTGCTCCATTCTAATATTTGGTCGTACCATGCAAAGTCCCCCACCGGCACAAAAGCTGCCCCGGACTTCGCTTGCACTTCCCAGTGACGAGCCCGCAAATCTCGTCCGACGTTTTCCAGTTCATCGGCCGTTTGCTTGCCAGCCCAATATGCCTCGAGCGCACGCTTCAATTCGCGCTGAATACCAATACGCGGGAATCCCAGATTGTGAAAAATAGTCATATAGTTTACTTATTGAATGAATAATTTTGATATAAAGACCATTGTGCCTATACAATTGAGTGAATCAAAATCAAATACAACATTCTTAACATGAATATTATTCATTCATACTAATCTGAAGACTGCACCTTATGCTTGAAGTTCGTCATCTTGAAACCCTGACCGCCATCCGCGAGGCCGGTAGTCTGCAAGACGCAGCCGAAAGGCTGCATGTCACTCAGTCGGCCCTCTCGCACCAGTTGCGCGACCTCGAGGTACGCCTGAAAACACCGCTATTGAATCGCCGCACGCGTCCCGCGCGGCTTACTACAGCCGGACTGCGCATTCTGGCCCTTGCCGACGAAGTTTTACCCAGAATCAAATCCACGGAACGCGAACTGCAACGCCTGGCCGCCGGCCGCACGGGCCGTTTACACCTGGCTATAGAATGCCACTCGTGTTTTCAATGGCTAATGCCCTCGCTGGACGCATTTCGCCACGATTGGCCCGACGTGGCGTTGGACCTGTCGGCTGCATTCTCATTTGCTCCACTGCCGGCGCTTGTACGTGGAGACCTGGATGTAGTAATAACTTCCGACCCACAACAGCTTGAAGCGGTGCAGTACCTGCCATTATTTCGCTACGAACTCGTTCTGGCGGTGGCGTCCTCCAACCCTCTTGCGCAGTACAAGTATATAGAGCCA
>DATCVA010000096.1:0-4628 GCA_036567205.1 Eoetvoesiella sp.
TTGGCGTACATCATGGTGGCTGTGCCGACCTCGAATACCTGGAGGATGTCAGGTGCGTTGCCAGCCCGGAAGGCCGCAATGCCAGCATTCATGGATTCGCCGTAAGCGCCTTTGTAGACGGCATGCACTACGTAGTCGGACTGGCTTTTGTTGAAATCGTTAACGAGGGCGCTAACCCGCTCGCCCAAAGGGCCCTGCATCGAGTGCCAGAAGTTGATGTCGGTTGCTGCGTGCGCTGTGCCTAGTGTAGCGATAAGACCTGCCAGGGATAATGCAAAATACTTTGCTCGCATGATTTATTTCTCCGGGTGGTGGTAGTGTCAACATAAGCTTGTTTAATGGATTAGCTCGACAGCTTATGACGCATATATGACATGGACATGACTTTAACGACAATCATATGCGTTGGTCAATGTAAACATATGCCGGTGCGCGATTCAGGAAAATCGTACAATATCGTCCTTATGCATAAAGAACTGACTATTTCATTTATTGGCGGCGGCAATATGGCCTCTGCGTTGGCCGCCGGGCTTATTGGCAAACGGTGCGCCGCGCATGACGTGCATGTTATCGACCCTGACGAGATAACGTTAACGCGCTGGAGTGAGCAGGGTGTTAGCGTCGCCGCAGAGCCTGACGCGGAACTCTCCAGCCGTCGGGTATGGATTTTTGCGGTTAAGCCCCAGGTCATGAAAGAAGTGGTCCTGCGATGCCGGCCTTATCTGCAGTCCGATACCCTGGTCATCAGTATTGCGGCGGGGATCAGCAGTGCCAGCATCGCTAAGTGGCTGGGCTCGTCAGATCAGCCCTGGACACGGCTGATACGCTGCATGCCGAATACCCCGGCGCTCATTGGGGCCGGCGTAACGGGTCTTATGGCTTTAGAGGGTATTTCGCAAGACGATAAAATGATTGCGCAACAGCTTATGCGCACCGTTGGCGAAATGGTTTGGGTTAATAACGATCAGCAGCTCGACGCTGTAACAGCGCTTTCGGGAAGCGGTCCCGCTTATGTGTTTTTGTTTATTGAAGCGCTGATTGAAGGCGGTAAAAAGCTTGGGTTAACCGATGAACAGGCGCGTACTCTGGCTTTGGCTACTTTGAATGGCGCTACCCAATTGGCGGCA
The DNA here is from genome assembly GCA_036567205.1 of Eoetvoesiella sp. Lineage (GTDB taxonomy): Bacteria > Pseudomonadota > Gammaproteobacteria > Burkholderiales > Burkholderiaceae_B > DATCVA01. Next base: position 1,128 of record DATCVA010000096.1, read on the forward strand.
TTGTCTCCCGAAACGCCAGCGACGCTGCGTGACCGGGTTACGTCCAAAGGCGGCACCACGGCGGCAGCGCTGGCTGTATTTCAGCAAAAAGACTTCGCCTCAGTTGTTCAGCAGGCAATGCAGGCTGCTTATGACCGTGCAGCTGAACTTTCCATCGAATTTACAAAATGAATCGTACTACTTCGTCTGCCACGTTTCTCCGCATGACACAGCTGCAGTTTTTTATGGCTGTGCTTGTCATGGGAACTGTGGTTGTGGGCTCCAATATTCTGGTGCAATATCCTATTAACCAGTGGCTGACCTGGGGCGCAATTTCTTATCCCGTCGCTTTTTTGGTGGCTGATGTCCTGAATCGCCGTTTCGGGCCGCGTGCCGCTCGCCAAGTGGCTGTGGTAGGTTTTATCGCCGCCCTGGTCGTTTCGTTCTGGGTCGCTACGCCGCGTATTGCAGTTGCGTCGGGGCTGGCATTTCTATGCGCTCAACTGCTTGATATCCAGGTGTTTGACCGGTTGCGGGAACAACGCTGGTGGCGGGCGCCGCTATTGGGCGGTATTGCGGGCGCCACGCTTGATACCATTATCTTTTTTAGCGTCGCATTTGCCGGTACAGGGGTGCACTGGGTTGCATTGCTGTTGGGCGATCTGGCCGTCAAATTGTTCGTCAACGCCACGATGCTGGCTCCTTTTCGGGCCCTTATGTGGAATGTGGCTCGGCCAGCAGTCGCGCAGCCGCGTTCGCAATAGTTTTTCCCCCGACACAGGGGCCGCTGCAGCGGCGCCCATTGCTCTATGCGTCTCGACCACACACGCCCTTTAACGGGCGTGTTTTTCGTCATGCAGCACTGATTTAGCGCTGCAAATCCGGGCCAGATTTCCGGATGCCTTTAAACGGGTAAAAAATGCCTCCATACCCATGTAAATGGCACGGACATTGCGTGCGCCTCCAGTGCTAACGAGGACTGCGGGGTTCGTTAGGGGTTATCCGTAGTGACAGTGATATCTCCTGCCCGCAAAATACGTTAGCCCATCGTGGCGGAAGCTCAATCATGGTTGTCCGTAACAGAACGTTATCGAACACATAACAGTGCGGCGACATTACCGGAGATTTGCAGCATGACTTTCTTAAAACGAGTATCGCCGTTTGTATTGGCTATCAGCACAATAGCGGCGGCCGGTGGCGTGTATGCCGCCGATGCAATCAAAATTGGTATCCCGCAGCCCATGACCGGTCCCGCTACCCAGTATGGTGATCAAATTCAGGCAGGCGCATTGACTGCAATCGAAGCTATTAACGCACAAGGAGGGGTCAAAGGGGCCAAGCTCGAGCCGCTGCTGATCGACGACGGATGCGAGCCCAAGCAAGCTGTTCCGGCTGCCAACCGAGTCATCAATTCAGGTGCAAAGTTTGCTGTGGCACACGCGTGTTCCGGTACTACTGTACCAGCGGTCAATGTTTACGAGCAGGAGGGCATTGTTGCAATTACGCCCGGGGCCACGTCACCGCTGGTAACCGACACCATCAAACCTCATTATTTCTTCCGAACCATTGGCCGCGACGATCAGCAGGGTCCGTTTGCGGCCAGCTATATTGCCAAGCAGCTTAAACCTAAAACAGTAGCCATTTTGCATGATAAGCAAACCTATGGTTCGGGCGTTGCAACGCAAGTACGCGACACTTTGCAAAAAGAAAAGGTGAATGTTGCGCTATTCGAGGGTATTAATGTGGGCGATAGCGATTATTCCGCCGTCATTACCAAGCTTAAATCGCTTAATCCCGATCTTATCTATTTTGGCGGCTACCATGCCGAGCTCGGTTTGCTGCTGCGCCAGGCGCGCGAGCAAGGTTTAAAAACACAGTTCATGGGCCCCGAAGGCGTTGCCAATCAAGATCTGGTAGCGATAGCCGGGCCGGCCGTTGAAGGTTTGCTGGTTACATTGCCGGCAGACTTTACCAAACTTCCAGGCAACGAGAAGGTTCTTGAAAACTTCAAGAAAGCCAAGCGCAGCCCTGACGGCGCCTTTACCTTAACGGCTTACGCCGCGGTGCAAATTCTGGCTGATAGCATCGGCGCCGTAGGTGCTGATCCGAAAAAGGTAGCCGATTACATGCATACCCATCCATTCAATACTGCCATTGGCAAGGTTGAATACGATGCCAAGGGCGACCTGAAAGAGTTCGAGTTCGCTGTCTTTAAATGGGATAAAGACGGCTCAAAAGAGCAGCTCAAGTTCTAATTGTTTCGCAGATGCTCCAGCCCCTGCCGGGGCGGAGCATTTCTTTTGCCGTACTGGTTGTGTTTCCCGAGTGATCCTCGAAAGAACATAATCGCCTGGAACCTGCCAATTATGTCTGAGCTAATTCCCCAACTTACGCAACAGCTGTTCAACGGCTTGTCGCTAGGCGCTATTTACGCCCTTATTGCCATCGGCTACACAATGGTTTACGGCATTATCGGAATGATCAACTTCGCGCATGGCGAAATTTACATGATAGGGGCTTATGTCGGCCTGGTTACGTTATCGGCAATAGGCGTCAATAGTGGCCTGCCTTTGCCGATTATTATTTTGATCATGCTGTTAATCGCCATACTCGTTACCGGCGTGTATGGATATGCGATCGAAAAAGTGGCTTATGCGCCGGTGCGCAACGGCCCGCGCCTGGTGCCGCTTATCTCGGCTATTGGCATGTCTATTTTTCTCCAGAACTGGGTTGCCATCGGACAAGGTGCGCGCGATATGGCAGTGCCCACTCTTATTACAGGCTCTGTGCAATTTACGCTGGGTTCCGACTTCATGATCACGGCGCCTTATTCGCGCATTATGATCATTGTTGTCACCGTACTACTCATGATTGCCTTGTCCTTGTTTATCAAGCATTCGCGTACCGGGCGGGCCTCGCGCGCCTGCTCGCAAGATATCCATATGGCAAATTTGCTGGGTATCGACACTAATCGCATTATTTCATTTACCTTCATTATCGGCGCCATGCTGGCAGCCGTGGGGGGCGTGCTTATTGCTTTGGCAATTGGCAAGCTCAATCCCTTTATTGGTTTTTTGGCTGGCATCAAAGCATTTACGGCTGCGGTCCTTGGCGGGATAGGCAGTATCCCTGGCGCGATGCTGGGCGGGGTCTTGCTTGGACTGGCCGAAACCTTTGCCGCCGCATATATCTCTTCCCAATACAAAGATATTGTCGCCTTCGGTTTGCTGGTGTTTATTCTGTTATTTCGTCCTACCGGCTTGCTGGGTAAACCCGAGGTGGAAAAAGTGTGATGGGTAACAATTTTAAAAATGCGTTTATTGCGGCAATAATGGCGGGCGTCATTATTGCTCCGGTTTTTGGCTTGCAGATAGTTCGTCAGGGCATGCAGTCCCGGCTTGAGCCGGAGTGGCACATGATTGCCGCCGGTATGGTCATCGTCTTTGTATTCCAGCTTTTTCGCCCGTTTGTTTCCGCGCGGCTCTTACACGGCAGTAAATCGCTGCCCGCACTTCCGGTGTT
>DATCVA010000097.1:0-5486 GCA_036567205.1 Eoetvoesiella sp.
AACGCCGCGGTCAAAAACAATCTTGGCGATGTGCAAAACCTTCTGGGCGGCGAAAACGGCCTGTCGAAACAGTTGGGCGCGGTAACCGATGCCTTTAACAAAAGCGGCGGCCTGATCAGCGCGGCCCAGGACGGGGCCACCAAGTCGGCAGCCGATCTAAAGAAACAATTCGACGCCACCTCCGAGCGCATCGAAGCCAAAATGGCCAACTATCGCGCGCAATTTACTGCGCTGGACAGCCTTGTTGCGCAAATGAACTCAACCAGCACCTATTTAACCCAGCAACTCTCCATGCTGGGCAATATGAACGAAAAATAGCGATGACATACTCTCCTTCTCGTGGGCGGCGCAGCCCCCATTCGGCACAGGCATACGCCAAGATTGGCCTCGAGACCCAGGTTTTAAGCGCCAGTCCAGAGCACCTGATTACCTTGCTGTTTGACGGCGCCCGGACTTCTGTCGCCAAAGCAAAGCTATACCTGCAAAACAAAAACATCGAGGGGCGCGGCCTTGCCATTTCGAAAGCCATCGATATTGTCGACTCGGGCCTAAAGGCCAGCATCGACATGGAAGCCGGCGGTGAACTGGCCCAAAACCTGACCGCCACCTACGAGTTGATAATTCGGAATTTGCTGCTCGCAAATCTTAACGCCGATATGGAAAAACTAAACCTGGCGGAACGCCTGCTCACGGACCTGGGCGACGCATGGCGAATATCGGTAGACCCCTTGAAATCCGACGCTGCAGCTGTCTAGCCTGACAGGTCTATTTTTAGAACTTAGTTATCAATACTCAACCGACGCTACTTCTGGCGACTTTATTATGAGCAACTCTTCCTCGATTTTGCGTCAGTACGAACTTATTTCCGAGCTGTCCCACCAAATGCTTGCACAAGCGCGCGCAGATCAGTGGGATGCTGTCATCGCACTTGGCCGGAATTACCACGCCGCAATCGAATCGCTGCGGGACATGGCGCCGCTGGCCAACGAAGACCGCCTGGCACGCAAACCCCTACTGGCAAAAATACTTGAAGACGACGCTCGCATACGCAACCTGGCCGCACCCGAACTGGTGCGCCTGGGCGCCCTGCTAGGCAACATAAAACGGCACCAGTCCGTCCTGCACGCCTACTGCGCCCCTATACAGCCAGCGCCATGAGCATCGGCGGCCCCTCGGCTCTGGGCACTTTGCTGGTTCAACGCCTGGATGCCGTTCTTGGCACGACCTTATCGCAACAAACGAATATAGTATCGGGTGCACGGCCGGATGCGGTCACGCAGCCCGACCGCCCCCAACGGCCCGATGCAGCCCAAAACGAAACACTGCGCCACCCGCGCGAATCGGTCGAAAAGGCTACTGCCGGACGCGAACAGCAAATCCAGCAGGCGGTAGACAAGACAAAAATCGACGCTCGCCAGGCCTTGCTGGCAGGACGCCCGGCCCCCAATACGGCCAGCACACCCTCGGCGCCAACGACACTGGGAACGGCTGCTCGAACCATACTGGCCCTGCTGGCTAATTACCCCGATCAGGCTCCTGCCATTATCGGCAAGACTCCGCTGGCCACCCCTGCCGTGAACGCTTCCGTTACGGGCGCCACATCGCCGGCCGGCGGCACAACCGCTTCGGCTAACGCGGCAAGCACACCGGCAACTGAAGCTGGCGCATCAACGGGCCCACAAGGCACGGCCGTGTCCCGGCCCCCCGGCGCAGTAACTGCCTCGGTGTTCATGCAGGCACTTTCCCAGGCGCTGCAAAACAGCGGCCTGTTTTATGAGTCGCATTTAAACAACGTGGCATTTGGCAAACAAAGCCCGGCCAGTCTGATGCAAGAGCCCCAGGCGCAATTAGGCCGCGCCACGCAACCGGCCGTTAACAGCGCCCCCGGATCACAGGCATCCGCACTACCACCCGAAGGGAACACGGGCAGCCATAATATGGCTGCGCGCGCAGAAGCGGCTCCAACAGGCGCTGCGCCAACAACAACAGCCTCACCGGCTTTACCGCAAACCTCCCCCTTGGCAGGCCTGCATCCCGAGACTCATTTACTGGTCCGGCAACAACTGGAAGTTCTGGCTAATCAGACGCTGGTATGGCGCGGCGAAGCCTGGCCGAACACACCGCTCGAATGGGAAGTCCACCGGCGTCAAAGCTCGCCAGGCGAAACCGGCAGCACAGAACATGAACATTGGGCCACGCGGCTGAAGATTACATTACCCAACCTTGGCGAAGTAGAAGCGCGATTGAACCTGGTGAATCAACAGGTCATCATGCACCTTGTGGCACCCGGCGCGGCAAACCTCTTAAGCGAGAACGGAGAACAATTACGCGCCCAATGCCTGGCCTCTGGACTGCAGCTTAGCCAGCTATCTATTAACTCGGAAGCTTCAACCCACACACCGGACACCGAGACTGGCCATGACCTCTAGACTCAACCCGCCTCTCGACAGCCGCCCCAGCGCTGTCGCCATTACCTATGACAAAACGGATTCGGCTCCAAGAGTCGTGGCCAAAGGCTACGGCAATCTGGCCGAAACCATCATCCGGACAGCGAAAGAAAACGACCTGTATGTTCATCAATCGCCCGAGCTGGTGGGATTACTGATGCAAGTTGACCTGGATCAGCACATCCCTCCGCAACTGTATCTGGCTATTGCAGAGCTGCTGGCGTGGCTATATTCGCTTGAATCGGCAAGTGGCGCGCCTGCTGCTGCCCCCCCTCCACGATAAGCTGTAAACAAACAAGCCTCGATCTTTGAATCGACCAAAGGGCGTCAGGTTTTTATGCCTATTCCAATCCAATGGTAAATACGAAGACGAGGCGCAGACGAAGCGCAGACATTACTTTTGTAAGGCAAGCGAAGGCGACAAAGTACAAGCCTGATATAGAAACGGAATTAAACGGGCATGCTGGCAACTTCCTGATATGCCGCCACCAGCCGGTTGCGCACTTGCAGCGTTGCCTGAAATGCAAGCCCGGCTTTTTGCATATCAATCATGACGTCGTTCAACGATATGTCCGAGGCGCCCAACTCGAAAGCCTGCGCCTGCGCCGTCGAGGCATTTTGCATGTCGGACACGCGCTGCAGCGACCGCTGCAGCTCGGCGGCAAATCCGCCTGAAACCGACGATGGATTATCGGTACGAACCTTGGATAAAGAGGCGGCATCGGCCACCGCCCGCATCTGCGCAAGCATGCTTTCTATACCTGATAACTGTGAAATCGCCATGTTTTTCAATATCAAAATAAATAAACGGAAGCCGGCTTGCTTCGCGAAGCAAGCCGCGATGATTCGGGCCTGAAAGCATCAGCTATACGCACCCTACGTGACACTGTACTAAATAGCAGACAACCATAAGCGCCGTATTACTTGCCAAAACACCTGCCTTTTCAAGCCTTAAAAGATAGCGGTACTAATTATTATGGTTGCTGGTTTGCTGCAACGCGAACCCGATCCTGCAATCGCAGCTACTTTATAAAAGGCGCCCACCGTTTCCATAAGTGATAAATAACCCCCAAAAGTAGTGCTTTTCGACGCTTGGTCCGCATCGAATTCCAGCAATAATTCATACTCCCATCACCCTTGTCTTGTCGCATGCATATCTTGTTCACGAACTGCCAGACCTTATTGTTGCGCCGGCCCCTTTGCGCCGATAGAGGTCATCGATGAGCCTACAGGCTGGTCTCCTGGCTCGCTTTCCCGCATTGTCGAAATTAACGAATTTGCCTAAACCGATACAACTCGGTTTGGCCGCTGCGGCTGTCGCCATCATTGTTGTGCTCCTGCTTTCCTCTCGGGCACCCGACTATCGCGTCCTGTTCTCGAATCTGGAAGACCGGGATGGCGGAGCTATCGTCACGGCCCTTACACAGATGAATGTGCCGTACAAATTTTCGGAAAACGGAACAGCCCTGATGGTCCCGGCCGATCGAGTGCATGAGACCCGCCTGCAACTGGCCGAGCAGGGCTTGCCTCGCGGAGGCGATGTAGGTTTCGAGCTTTTGGACAACACCCGCTTTGGCGCCAGCCAATTCACCGAACAAGTTACCTACCAACGCGCTCTTGAAGGCGAACTGGTCAGTTCTATCGAAGCGGTGCACTCCGTCCAAAAGGCCAGGGTACATTTGGCAATACCGCGAGAAACGCTATTTGTGCGCGAACGGCAAGCACCCACCGCGTCCGTATTGCTTACCCTGTATCCGGGGCGCACATTAAGCTCGTCACAGGTATCCGCCATAACATGGCTGGTATCTTCCAGCGTACCCAACCTTAATGCAGAAAATGTCTCGGTGGTGGATCAAAACGGAAGGTTGCTGACCGCCCCGTCGGGCGAGGCTGGGGCAGACGGTACGCAACGCAGCTTTGTGAACGATATCGAACAGCGTACCGTACAACGTATTCTGACGCTGGTCAGCCCACTGGTCGGGGCGGGCAACGTCCGGGCCCAGGCCACCGCCGATGTGGACTTTTCACTACGGGAACAAACCTCGGAAGTCTATCGTCCCAATCAAAAGCCAGGCGAAGCAGCGGTACGCAGCGAACAAACCAGCAATTCCGAACAGTATCAGGTATTACCTCCGGAAGGCGTGCCCGGCGCGTTAACGAATCAACCGCCCGCCAACGCTACAGCGCCTATTGTTACCCCTGCCCCTGCGGCGGGCGCAGTTCCTAATGCAGCGGCCAATGCAGCTAACCAGGCTAATGCCGGGCCTAACGTTACGGCGACCACTAACCCGCTCAACGCTCCGGCCTGGACTAAACAACCCGGCAACAGCCGGCACGATGCCACAATCAACTACGAAGTTGACCGAACCATCAGCCACATCAAAGACCCAACGGGGAAATTGCGCCGCCTTTCAGTCGCCGTCGTTGTTAATTACCAGCGCGACCGAGATGGCGAACTGGCCCCGCTGCCTGCCGCCGAGCTGGACAAGCTCAACGAACTGGTCAAAGACGCCATGGGATTCTCGCAAGAACGCGGCGACACTTTGACAGTGATCAACAGTGAATTCAACGAGGCATCAGCCGAAACGCTGCCTGTCTGGAAGAACCCTGAATATCAGGCGCTGGCCCTTGCTCTTGGAAAATACCTTCTGATTGCCCTGGCGGTTTTCCTGGTCTGGCGAAAAATTGTACGGCCTCTTGTGCAAAGCGCGGTTCAGGCCAACACCCAGGCAATGCCTGCGCCAGCCGCTGTTGACGACTCAACCGAAAAGCAAAAAGAAGCCGAAGCACTCAAGCGGGCAGCCTCAATGAGCCGCTACGAGGACAATTTAAATACAGCTCGCACTATGGCACAAAAAGATCCCCGGGCGGTCGCCATGGTTCTGCGCACATGGATGGAAAAGAAAGATGGCAAGTGATGACTCAAACCTGGAGCGTTGCGCCATTCTCATGATGTCGTTAGGCGAGGATGCCGCAGCTGAAGTATTTAAATTCCTTTCAGCACGCGAGGTTCAGGCCGTAGGCACCGCCATGGCCAAT
>DATCVA010000098.1:0-6455 GCA_036567205.1 Eoetvoesiella sp.
GGTGCGATGCTGGGATACTGCGCAACCGGCAAGCCTAAAATAGACAGTCCGCCCGCCAGCATGATCACCAAGGCTATAACCCACGCAAAAATCGGGCGATCAATAAAAAATCGTGACATAGTATGTATATTCCTGGGAAGCTATCGGTCGATTAACCTGCGGGTGTAACAGCGACGGCGTCAGCCGGAACCACCTTGTCAACGGCATTAACGGCGACCCCAGGGCGCACCTTCTGCACACCCTCGACGATCACGCGGTCGCCTGCTTGAACACCTTCGTCGACCAACCATTGGTCACCGATCGTTCGCGATGCGTTCAGAATCCGGACTTCCACTTTCCCCTCGGCATTGACCACCAGGGCCGTGGCATTTCCTTTGGAGTCGCGTGTTACGCCTTGCTGCGGCACCAGTATGGCCTGTTCACGCACGCCTTCTTCCAGTACTGCGCGCACATACATGCCCGGCAAAAGCTGTAATTCGGGATTAGGGAACACGGCACGCAATGTCACCATTCCCGTGCCTGGATCAACGGACACGTCCGAAAACTGCAACTCTCCGTTATGGCCATAGTCAGTACCGTCTTCGAGGACCAGTTTAACGTTGGCGCGCGCCTGTTCATTGGAGGTAAGGGAGCCGGAGGCCAGTGCCTTGCGCAAGCGCAGCAGGTCTACGCTTGACTGGGTTACATCGACATAAATGGGATCGAGCTGCTGAATGCGTGCCAGTGGCGTTGCCTGGTTAGCCGACAATAACGCGCCGGGCGTGATCGTCGATTGACCGATGCGGCCAGAAATAGGCGCTTGAATCTGGGTATAGCCCAGGTTGATCGCTGCCATGTCGAGTGCGGCGCGAGCCGAGGCGACATCGGCCTGAGCCTGTAGCAATTCGGCGACTGCCTGATCATTATCCTGCTTGCTGACGGCGTCGATCTTGACCAGCTCTTTGTAGCGGGCCGCCCTAAGGCCTACAACCTTAAGGTTAGCCTGCGCCTTCGCCAATGCGGCTTTAGCGCTATTGTGGCTAGCGCGGTAAGTAGCCGGATCAATCTCATAAAGCGTGTCGCCTGCCTTGACATCACTGCCCTCTTTAAAAAGCCTCTTCTTGACGATACCGCCAACCTGTGGCCTTACCTCGGACACCATATAAGCGCTGGTCCGTCCAGCCAGCTCCGTCGTTAACGCGACGGGCCTTACTTGGGTAGTCACCACGGTAACTTCAGGAGCGGGAGGAGGACCGCTCTGTGCTATCGGTTCGCTGCAACCAGCCAGCAGAACAGCGCTTGCCAGCATGGACAACGTTAGCGTAAGAGGACGGCGGGATGCTTGCTTCATAAGATCTCAAAAAAATGGATGGGCACAAGACTCGAGCTTGCGATTGCAATAGAAAAAATGGGAAACTGGAGCGGGAACTAGAAAAACATAACTGTACTGTACGGTCATTTTAAGCTTGACAAAAAGGGCGTGTCAAGCAAAACTGTACGGATGAGTACAGAAATCACGAGGCAACAATGAGAACAAAAAGCGAAACCCGACGGGAAGCCATCATGAAGGTCGCGTTAGAAGTCTTTCGAGAGGTAGGCTTCAATGCAGCGTCCATGTCGCAGATCGCCGCACGTGTCGGCGGTTCCAAGGCCACGCTGTATAACTACTTTTCATCCAAAGAAGAACTATTGCTCGAAGCGATGCTGGACGGGGCGAAAAACTATGCAGAGGAAGTGCTGGCGCTACTGAAAATGTCGGGCGATCTGCCAACCCAGCTCGAACGCTTTGTCACGTCCCTGCTTAAGGTCATACATTCAGACGAAACGATCCAGATCCTGCGCGTGGCCATTTCAGTAGGAGGCACATCAGATATTGGCCGCCGATTTTACGAACTGGGCACCTTCGACGTGTGGAGCAAAGTAGCTGGGCTATTAAGCGAAGAAGCGGCCAAAGGCACCTTACGAGCCGACGACCCGGACATGATGGCCAGCCATTTACGCTGTCTTTGCGAAGCTGAACTTATACGCAGCCTGTTAGGCGCAGGTAAACCCATCACTGACGCTCAGGCCAGGCGCAGGGCAAAATGCACGGTAGATGTGTTTCTTAGGGCTTACGGCAACGTTAACTGATCGTCTGAGTGGCCTGAAAAGCAAGGTGCTTTAACAATGCACTGATCAATTGCGCCGAAAATTGAGTTCCCTTCTCGATCCAGCATTTCAATTCTGACCCGATCTCCAAAGCTCATGAAAGGAGTAAGAGAGGTTTGGCCTTGAATCATTTGCTCTGCCCTGCACTCGGAAATACATGCTGTGCCTACGCCTGTATCCGCGTTGGAAACAGTGCCGCTACCTATAATCGTACCGGCTCGCAAGCGACGGGTTTTTGCCGCATGTGCAATTAGTTCGGGGAACGAAAATGACATTTGGCTTGCGTCCGGCTCGCCAAAAATCTGGCCATTCCATTTCACACGCAACGGCAGACAGACACGGCCGTGTTGCCATCCGGCGCCCAGTTCGTCGGGACTCACTGCCACAGGTGAAAAAGCCGATGAAGGCTTTGCATGTATAAATCCAAAACCGGTCTTCATTTCACGCGGGGCTAACGCACGCAAACTTACATCATTCACCAACATGATCAAATTAATATAATCAGCCGCCTCATCAGACGAAACCCCCATAGGCACATCACCTACGATGACGGCTATTTCTCCTTCAAAATCGATGCCATCATCTTCGCTGGGTAAAACAATGGCATCTCTGGGCCCCAAAAAATCATCCGATCCGCCTTGATACATAAGAGGAAATTTCTCGTATTCATTTGAATGGGCCAAATTGAACGCCTTTTCCATGCGTCGTCCGTGGCTCAAAAATGCCGAACCATCCAACCATTGGTAAGCGCGGGGAAGCGGCGCAGCCAAAAGGTCAGGATCAAATGGAAAAGCATCTTGCTGTGTGCCGGCGTTCAACCCCCGATAGAGCTCATCCAACCCCGGCTTGACTTGATCCCAGTGCTCCAGCGCCCATTGCATGGTTGACGCAGCAGTACTGGCGTAAACTGCACGCGTCAGGTCCTGCGAAACGACCGCGAGTACACCATCGCGGGTACCATTTTTCATTGTTGCAAGCTTCAACCCATTCTCCTGAAAAGTACTATGTTTTCTATGTATTTATGACCACTGCTCAAAGCCGAATTTTTATCGGCAAATATCAAAATATCGGTAAAATTAGAATTTAACTTGAGTTATCATATTGATCAACAAAGGCGACTATAGCGACACCTAGAAAGTCGATATAGCGCGTACAGATCACTACCACCATCAGCAGATGGACCAGCTACCGGCGTTAAACGATCTATGCTTGCAACGACCCAAAACGAAACCCTTACAGAATCGGCATTAGCATCGCTTCGCCAGGATATTGTGACGGGGGTGTTTGCTCCCATGCAAAGCCTGCGCATCGCCCTGCTAAAAGAACGATACAAAATGGGGGCTTCACCACTGCGCGAGGCGTTAGCCCAATTGGTTACGCAAGGTTTTGTCACTAACGAAACCAATCGCGGTTTTCGCGTCGCACCAATGTCCAAGGAAGATCTGGAAGACATCACTCTAGTTCGTCAAGTCGTTGAAACTCAAGGGTTGGCCAGTGCACTGGAAAAAGGCGGGGACGAATGGGAAGTTGGCATTATTGCCGCATTGCACCGATTAACACTCACGGCAAGGCATGTCTATGACTCCCGGGAAAAACGATTATTGGCGCTTGATGAAGCACACTGGCAATTCCACCGCTCGTTAATAGCGGGATGTGGGTCCCCTCGTCTGATGGAGCTTCAACAAGTTTATTATCGCCAGGCGGCGCGCTATCGGCACGTACTGATCGATCAGGTAGTCGATACAGACGAATTTGTCGCACGGCATGATGCACTTGCCAAGTTGTTGTTAAATCGTCAACCCGAGGGCGCTATGCAAGCCTTGCGCCACCATATCGGGCTAACGCCTGGCGCCATTTACGATTAATAATCACGTTTACAGAGCGCCCTACGCTACGAAGGCTACGGCGCTCAAGACCAAATTTGGCTTAGCTGGATAGATCAATATTCTGATCGACAATGACTTGCCCCCATTTTTTTCGACTTACTTCCATAATGTCGGATAGTTCCTGTCGGCTTCCGCCTTTAGGGGTCATCGAAAGAGTCTCGAGAGTTTTAGCCATTTTTCCTGAAGACAAAAGACCGTTAATTTCTTTGTTAAGCTGCTCCAGAATACTATCGGGCACGCCTTTCGGTGCGAACATTCCGAACCATGTTGTGCCTTCGTATCCATTAAAACCTTGTTCAGCTAAAGTCGGAACATCGGGATACTGTGCCAGGCGTTGGGCTGATGTAACGCCCAATATTTTTAATTTACCCGCATTGGCGTTACCCACGGCCAAAGATGGCGGTGCGAATAACAGATCGATCTGGTTCCCCATCAAAGCATTTAACGCGGCCGGCGTGCCTTGGTAAGGAACATGAAACAGGCTGATGCCTGCCGCTTTTTCCAGGGCGCCTCCCCAAAGATGAGCCACACTACCCAGGCCCCACGAGCCGTAAGTTATTTTTCCTGGCTGGCTAGTGGCCTGATCGATAAGCTCTTTGCCTGTATTGGCCTGAAACTGAGGGCTTGAAACCAGCATTGTTGTTAACGTGCCTAACAAAATGACAGGCGAGAAATCCTTAGCCGGCTCATAGCGAATGTTCTTGTAAAGCAGCGGATTTAAGGCGTGAGTATCCATATTTCCCAACATGAGGGTGTATCCGTCGGGTGCTGAACGTTTGACGTAATCGCTTCCGATCATGCCGTTTGCGCCAGCTTTGTTTTCAACGACGACGGCCTGGCCCAGACGCTCGCTTAACCCCTCACCTATCACTCGAGAAACAATATCGGCCGGCGATCCGGCGGCGTACGGAACGATGATGTGTAAAGATTTATCGGGATATGCCGCATAGGCCATGCTACTTGCGCTTAACAGTGCACTTGCTACCAAGGTGCTACAAAAAAATTTCATTAATATATCTCCGTCCTGATTTGAGAAACGCACGTTTTTGATAACAGCATGCTGTATTAATTTTACCGACAAAATATAATTTTGTCGACAAGAGTAGTTTAATGCTCCGACGTGCAATTCGCTACAGTCCGGACAGAATGAAAAATCCCCGCTAAAAGCGGGGATTTTTCATTCTGTTAGTTAAGACAATTACGCCTTGGCCAAACGCTGCCAGGTATCAACCACAGTGTCAGGATTCAGCGACATCGACAAAATGCCCTGATCACGCAACCACAGCGCCAGATCGGCATGGTCGCTGGGGCCTTGACCGCAGATGCCAACATACTTGCCTGCTTCCAGACACGCCTTGATTGCGCGGTTAAGCATGAACTTGACCGCGTCATCGCGTTCGTCGAAATCGGCGGCCAACAACTCCATGCCCGAGTCGCGATCCAGACCCAGCGTAAGCTGCGTCATATCGTTAGAGCCGATGGAAAAGCCGTCGAAGTGTTGAAGAAACTGCTCGGCCAGAATCGCATTGGAAGGGACTTCGCACATCATGATCAACCGCAACCCGTTCTCGCCACGCGTCAAGCCATTCTTGGCCAGCAGATTGACCACTTTGGCAGCTTGAGGCACGGTCCGCACGAACGGCACCATGATTTCCACGTTGGTCAGACCCATTTCATCGCGAACCTTTTTCAGAGCTTCGCATTCCATGCGGAAACACTCTTCGAACTCGGCAGCAAGGTAGCGCGAGGCGCCACGGAACCCCAGCATCGGGTTTTCTTCTTCAGGCTCATAGCGTGAACCACCAACCAGCTTGCGATATTCGTTGGACTTGAAATCCGACAAACGCACAATGACAGGCTTGGGATAAAACGCGGCGCCAATGGTAGCAATACCTTCGGCAAGTTTTTCGACGAAGAAGGCACGCGGGCTGGCATAGCCCCGCGCCGCAGATTCAACCGCTTTTTTAAGCTCGCTATCGACGTTAGGATAATCGAGCACGGCTTTGGGGTGAACGTTAATATTATTGTTGATAATGAACTCGAGGCGAGCCAGACCAACGCCAGCATTCGGGATTTGCGAGAAATCGAATGCCAGTTGTGGGTTACCCACGTTCATCATGACCTTAATGCCGATATCCGGCATTTCGCCCCATTGAACCTCTTCGACTTCCGTTTCGATCAGGCCGTCGTAAATGCGCCCTTCATCGCCTTCAGCGCACGACACAGTCACCTCTTTGCCATTAGACAGAACATCGGTCGCGTTAGCGCATCCGACAACCGCCGGAATACCTAACTCGCGGGCAATAATGGCTGCGTGACACGTACGTCCGCCCCGGTTTGTCACAATAGCTGAAGCAAGCTTCATGACCGGTTCCCAGTTGGGATCAGTCATGTCAGTAACCAGAATGTCGCCGGCTTTAACCTGGTCCATTTCGGAAATGT
>DATCVA010000099.1:0-11376 GCA_036567205.1 Eoetvoesiella sp.
AACTCACCTTCATGCGGGGTCAGGACGCACGGCCCCTGAATAGCCGCCAACAAGGCTTGCGGCGTATCGGCAAACGATGTAATCGCGTCCGCGTCAAGCACCACCCCGCGTGCGGTCGCCAGCGCTGCCAGAACATGCCCGCGTGTGGTTTCGTTTACGCCAGCGCCCGGCCCAACCACAATCGTGTTCTTGCGCTCATCGGCAAGCAGTTGGGCAAAGCTGCCGTCGTCCGCCAATGGCTGAACCATGATGCTGGTCAAGGCGGCGGCATAAACCGGCCAGACAGACAACGGTGCGGCAAGCGTCACCAGCCCGGCTCCTGCCCGAGCCGCCGAAAGCGCCGACAAACGGCTTGCCCCCGTCATAGCCAGTCCGCCCGCCACCACTACATGCCCGCGCTGATACTTGTGACCCGAGGTCTCGGGCCATGGATAGGGTGCAAGCCAAAGTTCGGGATCGTTTTCGTATGTAAGCGGATTGATTTTTCTAAGCACCGAGTCTGAAATACCAATATCGGCAAGCACTACCTCGCCACACAGCAGCCGCCCGGGTAAAAGCAAATGCCCAGGTTTCTTACGAAAAAACGTTACGGTCAAGTCGGCTTCGGCGGCAAAGCCCAATACATCACCCGTCGTACCGTCGAGTCCGCTTGGTACGTCAATGGCGCAAACGGGAAGATCGCTGTGCTGGAGCAACTCAAGCGTCTCGCGCGCCACTCCATCAACGGCTCGCGACAGCCCCGCTCCAAAGACAGCATCGATAACCAGCTCGGCTTCATTCAGAACGCCAGCGGAAAATCTTTGGATCGGCCCTTCCCACAAAGCGGCATGAAAGGCCGCATCTGCGGCAAGCTTTTCCGGGCTTCCCAAAAGCGCCACCGTAATAGGCCATCCGCGCTGCCACAGATGCCTTGCCGCAACAAAACCATCGCCCCCATTATTGCCCGGGCCGCACAGAATCACGGTTCTTCGCCGGGACCAGCGCCGGCATACCGCTTCGGCCACCGCAACGCCGGCGGCCTCCATCAAGGCCGTGCCGGAAACGCCACTAACTATGGCCGCTTTGTCCGCAGCCGACATTTCATCGGGAGTCAGTAGCACATGGCGGCTGTAGCCTATCGAAGGCATGGTAATCCTAAACGCCAACGGCGCCAGGCCCGGACTGGCTAAAGCGGAAAGGAAGCTCAACGCCTTTTTCATCTTGCGCAAAATGAACCACTGTTTGCGGATAAGGAAGTTCGATTCCGGCAGCATTGAAGTACTTCTTAACCAGACGGTTGTAGCCGCGCTGTACCGCCCACTGCATACCCGGCATGGTCTTGATCAGCACCCGAATAGTAAAGCCCCGCTCATTCAATGAGGTTACTCCTGGAATGGATATACTTTCGAGCACCAGGCCAGCCAGCTCGGAATCCTGCATAAGCTCTTCAAACGCATTGTTCAGTTGCACAATGGCATCATCGACATTTGCACGGTGGGCAATAGTGTATTCACCATAATGATACCCAAACTCGCGAGTGTGGTTCGAGACCGTCTCGATAGATGAAAAAGGAATCAAGTGGTAGCCGCCGTCCAGCGTACGAATGACGACCGACCGTATAGTAATTTTTTCCACCGTGCCAAATAATCCGCACACTTCTACAACGTCATTCTGATTCATGCCGTTTTCAAGTTGAATAAAAACCCCGGTAATAACGTCCTGAACGAGTTTTTGAGCGCCGAAACCAACGGCCAGACCGACTACGCCCGCTCCGGCGATAAGTGGTCCTATATCAATACCGATCTGCGACAAAATCACCAAAACAGTCATTGTGACAATCACGATAAGCGCGGCGTTGCGAAACAAGGAAAGCAGGGTCTTTTCTCGCTCGGTAGGCTTGCTTGAGCCCGAGACAACACTAAGCCGATGCTCAATTACACTGACCATAACAGTCCAGGCCAATACCGCCATCAACAAAACAACACTCACGCGAACGATAAGGCCCATCAGCGCCCGGCCGCTATCTGAATAAAGCCAGTGTGTCAGGTCGAATACGTGCCATGCGTCCAGCACAATCAGCGCGATAGCAAACAAAAGGAACAGACGTAATCCCTTGATTGCAGCCGGTACATAGGCATTTAGCCTTGCTTCAAGCATGGGCAGGCGGGTACGCAAATCGTCGGACAGCCGAATACGCTGCGACAGTAACGACGAAAGAATACTCGCTAGCACGGCCCCCAAACCTGCGGCGCATACCGTTTGAAACGTAGCCTGCGCCATAAAGGGCAATGCGCCTTGCTGATCGATCTGGCTTACCACTAGCAGCACAGTAAAATAGGCGATCGCCAGCACATGCCAGACGCGGGCAAGGATACGTATCAGAGTCCCCAGAAAAACCGCAGAAGCCTTTTCCGCCCGGGCGGTCAGACGAGCTCGCAACACAGCTCGATTAGCCCAGATGACACCCACCGCGTACACGTACACGCCCAGCATAATGATAAGCCCAACGGCCTGTCCGACTGACGGCAGAAAAAGCGTCTTGATTAAAGGAGCAACGACAAGAAGCCCATAACCCGTCAGACTGACAAGACGCGCTATCCAGCGATCCCAATAGATGGCGACATCGTTAGGCATATCCAGCAAACGCAAGTGCGCATAGTGGCGGGCAAATACGGCCCGGGACAAGGCTTTTGCAAGCTCGACAGCAACAAATGCGTTAATAAACACAATGCCGAACGTGCCGTTCAACGCTTGCTCGGCTGATCCGAATACAACCACCGCATAACCAGCCAGCGCCGCCAACAAAGTCACCGCCACATCAATCACCAGCGCCCCAATGACGCCGCCCCACTTTCGACCAACCTGCCGCGATATAAACCGCTCCCATAAAGGCGGTGATGCAAGCCGCCCCCCGGTTGATGGCGCTTGCGCACCATTTGCCAGCCAGAGGTCAATGCGATTGAAAAATCGCGTCGCCAACACCCGAAAGATAAAAAATGCCAGCAAGGTGGCCACCGCGACAATGCAAAACCCCGTCAATACCGAAAGCCATTGCCCGGTCGTCATCCCATGTACGCCTTCTCCGTTAAGCAAGGCCTTCAGCATGCCGGCTGTCCGGGAAAAATCGCGACTAAGGCTTGCAATGAAAGCCTGGATACTACCTGCCATGTCTTGACGGCCCGCCTGATCGGAAGCGCGATTATGGTCCGCTTGCGATGCAGACACATCTACGGCCGCTGTATCAGTTATCGTCAATGCGCCAGCGGCGCCCGAGTCCGCCCCTGCCCCCGGGCGGCTGGTGTCACTGAGCGCCAATGAGCGCAGTTGCCGGATCAATTCATCGCGTGTTTGCTCGTTCTCAAGCAAATCAGCCATGGCGCCGTAAGATGGCGCCGGCGCTTCTGGCTGCGCCAAGGGCTGCGAATGCACGGTAACAGCCGACAAGGCCACAATCAGGGTCAGAAAAAGAAAACCAAGAAAATACAACGCCCAACGCTGCACTGTGTGGTTGATACTTCTGTTGTTAATCAAAGCTCGCCTCCTTTCTGGTGTTTCGAGCCGGGATGCCAAAAATAAGCGGCCAGCGGCCGCCTAAATAGGATACACCAGAGGCAGAGGCCAAGATCGCTCAAACGCTGCCGAAAGAACACTCCGTAACGATTAATGATCGGTAGAAATGTGGGCGAAGCACCCATTAAGGACAACTACGCGTTATGGTATTGTGCTGTGCAGCCCTTTCAACAGTTCTTCGTACGACATGCACCATGCCCATAATCTCGGTCTCCGATCTATCCAAGTCCTATGCGTCAGGCTTCGAGGCGCTTAGAAATATAAACCTTAATATTTCACAAGGCGAAATATTTGCGCTGCTGGGTCCAAACGGCGCGGGGAAGACGACTCTGATCAGCATTATTTGCGGACTGGTCAACCCAAGCAGCGGCACCGTTACGGTAGATGACCATGACATCATTTCCGACTACCGTGCCGCGCGCTCAAAAATCGGGCTGGTTCCTCAAGAGCTGACAACTGACGCCTTTGAGACAGTCTGGGACACCGTCAGTTTCAGCCGCGGATTATTCGGCAAGCGCGCCAATCCGGCACATATAGAAAAAACGCTTAAAGAGCTTGCCCTTTGGGAAAAGAAAGACAATAAACTCATGACGCTCTCTGGCGGTATGAAGCGACGCGTGCTAATCGCCAAAGCCTTGTCGCATGAACCGCAAATACTGTTTCTTGACGAGCCCACCGCCGGCGTAGATGTCTCGCTGCGAAAAGAAATGTGGCAAGTGGTGCGGGCGCTGCGCGACACAGGCGTCACTATTATATTAACGACACACTACATTGAAGAAGCCGAGGAAATGGCCGATCGCATCGGCGTTATCAGCCATGGCGAAATTATACTGGTCGAGGACAAGCTGGAGCTGATGCGCAAGCTCGGCAAAAAGCAATTGATACTTCAACTACAGGATACGCTTGAACATATACCCAGCCCGCTGGCTCCATATCAGCTGACACTGTCAGAGGACGGAAGCCAGCTAACTTATACCTACGACACCAAAGGCGACCAGACCAATATCACGGCTTTGCTGAAAGACTTGAATGAAACGGGCATTAACTTCGCCGACCTTCAAACCACGCAAAGCTCACTGGAAGACATATTTGTAGACCTGGTCGGAGAACGGCAATGAACCTGCAGGCAATCCGTGCAATATATCTGTTCGAAATGGCTCGGACCTGGCGCACGCTGTCCCAGAGCATTATTGCGCCGGTCATCTCGACCTCGTTGTATTTTGTGGTTTTCGGCGCAGCAATCGGACATCGTATTACCGAAATTGACGGCGTCAGTTACGGCGCTTTCATTGTTCCGGGTTTGATTATGCTGTCGCTGTTAACGCAAAGCATCTCGAATGCCTCGTTCGGCATTTATTTCCCAAAATTTACCGGCACCATATACGAGCTTTTATCGGCCCCCGTGTCTTACCTTGAAATTACCATAAGCTATGTGGGCGCAGCCGCAACCAAGTCGCTGATTCTGGGAGCCATTATCCTCGCCACAGCCGGTTTTTTCGTTCCACTGCGCATTGACCACCCGGCATGGATGCTGCTATTTTTGATACTGACCGCTGTCACGTTCAGTTTATTCGGTTTCATCATCGGCATTTGGGCCGACGGCTTTGAAAAGCTGCAGTTGGTGCCCCTATTAATCGTTACGCCTTTAACGTTTCTGGGCGGCAGCTTCTATTCCATCAACATGCTTCCGCCATTTTGGCAAAAAGTAACGCTATTCAATCCTGTCGTCTATTTAATCAGTGGTTTTCGCTGGAGCTTTTACGGCATTGCCGACGTCAGTGTCGGGATAAGCCTGGCCATGACTCTGTTTTTTCTGTTCCTGTGCCTGGCCACCGTGGCATGGATCTTCAAGACTGGTTACCGCTTAAAAACATAGTCGGAAAAAGCGTGGCGGGTGTAGACTAGTACCAGACTTTCCCCCTGGAGGGAATTGCTGTGACTCGTAAAACACCCATTGAACATTACCGCAATATCGGCATCAGCGCGCATATCGATGCGGGTAAGACAACGACCACCGAACGTATTCTTTTCTATTCCGGCGTCAGTCACAAAATGGGTGAGGTCCACGAAGGCATGGCCACAATGGACTGGATGGAGCAAGAACAAGAGCGCGGCATCACCATTACCTCGGCCGCGACCACCTGCTTCTGGAAAGGCATGGGGGGCAACTATCCGGCTCACCATATCAATATTATCGACACCCCCGGACACGTCGACTTCACCATTGAGGTCGAGCGCTCAATGCGAGTGCTCGATGGCGCATGCATGGTGTATGACGCCGTAGGCGGAGTGCAACCGCAATCTGAAACCGTCTGGCGCCAAGCCAATAAATATCATGTTCCCCGGCTCGCCTTTGTCAATAAAATGGATCGCGTCGGAGCTGATTTTTTCCGTGTCCATGAACAAATTCGCGAACGCCTGGCCGGCAACCCCGTGCCGGTGCAAATTCCCGTGGGAAGCGAAGACAATTTTCATGGTGTTGTCGACCTGGTCAAAATGAAAGCCATCATGTGGGACGACAATTCGCAAGGCGTCAAATTCGACTACATCGAGATCCCCGCCCACTTAAAAGAACAGGCCAGCGAATGGCGCGGACGCATGATCGAGCTTGCTGTCGAAGCGGACGAAGCGCTTATCCAAAAGTATCTCGATGGCATCGAACTTAGCGAAAGCGAGCTCAAAAAAGCTTTGCGCCAACGTACTATTGCAGGAGAAATCGTACCGTTGCTATGCGGCAGCGCGTTTAAAAATCGCGGAGTACAAGCCTTGCTTGATGCGATCATCGATTACCTTCCGGCACCAACCGACATTCCTCCCGTTAAAGGCCTGGATGAACGCGAACAGCCGGTAGAGCGGCGCCCCAGCGATGATGAGCGCTTCTCGGCCCTGGCCTTCAAGATCATGAGCGATCCGTTTGTCGGGCACCTAACCTTCTTCCGCGTTTACTCAGGCGTCATAAGCTCTGGCAACACAATCTACAACCCTGTCAAGGGTAAAAAAGAACGTATTGGCCGCCTGCTTCAAATGCACGCCAACCATAGACAAGAAATCAACGAAGTGTATGCGGGCGATATTGCCGCGGCGGTGGGGCTAAAAGACGTCACGACGGGCGACACGCTGTCAGACCCCGCTCATATCATCACGCTCGAACGCATGGTGTTTCCCGAACCGGTTATTGCACAGGCGGTCGAGCCCAAGACCAAAGCGGATCAAGAGAAAATGGGGTTGGCGCTTGCGCGGCTGGCCGAAGAAGACCCCTCGTTCAAGGTCGCTACCGATGAAGAGTCCGGGCAAACCATTATTGCCGGAATGGGCGAATTACATCTGGAAATACTGGTTGAACGCATGCGTCGTGAGTTTGGCGTCGAGGCCAATGTTGGCAAACCCCAGGTGGCCTTTCGGGAAACCATACGCAAAACCTGTGAGTCCAGCGAAGGCAAGTTTATTAAGCAATCCGGCGGACGAGGGCAATATGGCCATGTAGTACTGAAAATCGAACCGCTTCCTCCCGGGTCAGGCTTCCAGTTTGTCGACGCGGTCAAAGGCGGCACTGTGCCACGCGAGTTCATTCCCGCTGTGGAAAAAGGGGTGGCCGAAACACTGAATGGCGGCGTACTTGCAGGCTATCCGGTGGTGGACGTTAAGGTAACCCTGTTCTTCGGATCGTCGCATGAAGTGGACTCGAATGAACACGCGTACCGGATGGCGGCCTCGATTGCTTTCAAAGAAGGTTGTCGCAAAGCCAGTCCTGTATTGCTTGAACCCATGATGGCGGTCGAGGTTGAAACACCAGAAGAGAAAATGGGCGATGTCATCGGCGATTTATCGTCGCGACGCGGCACCATTCAAGGCATGGCAGACATTCCCGGCGGATCAGGCAAGGCGATCCAGGCCGAAGTACCACTTATCGAAATGTTCGGCTATGCCACGACGCTACGTTCATTAACCCAGGGACGAGCCACCTACACCATGGAATTTCGGCACTACACCGAAACGCCGGCAACCCTCGCGGACGCTGTCATACAGTCCCATCGAGGCAGCAGTGTTAAAGCGTAGTAGTGTGGCTGCATTGCAGGAAATACCTTAAACGTCAGACCGGGGCGGCGTATTCCAGATCGCAGCAATGATTCAAGCCATTTCCGGCGTCAGAGTTATGGCCTCCCCCACCTCGTAGCCCTCCAGAACGACACGGTCACGACCGTCGGCCTTGGCCCCATAAAGCAGGGCATCCGCGCGAGCGAACAAATCCCGCAGCGTTTCGCCCTTGCGCAACCCGGCCACGCCAAAACTTGCTGTTAGTACATATTCTTCCGGCAGCGCTGAAAAACGCGTGGCGGCAAGCAGGGTGCGCATGCGTTGAGCCACATGAACGGCGCGGTCGGCGCTTGTACCGGGCAACAAAACAATAAACTCCTCTCCCCCAAAGCGTCCGACAATATCGACGGTTCGTGCGCAATGGCGAAGAATCTGAGCGAACTCGGTCAACACCGAATCCCCTACCGCATGCCCATATTTATCATTAACCTGCTTGAAGTAATCAATATCGCACAATAACAAGCTGATAGACTCATTGCGCCTATTGGCAATTTCATGGTTGCCAAGCTCTTCGAAGCCACGCCGATTATGCAACTGAGTAAGCCCATCGATATTGCGCTCGACCTTCAAGACTTCGATAATGTCCAACACGACAGCCGCCAGCACGGTAAGCACCAGAGCCATTGCGAAAAGCATCAGAATCAAATGCATAATGGCCCATAAAGTCGATGGGCCTGTGGCTAACAATCCGTTAGTTAACGCCGGGTCAACGGCGAAGTAAGTTCTTGGAAAAAAATTGAGCGCAAATAAAACGTATACCCAGTAAACAATACGATCAATACTTTTACCGCGCCGCAGCATACCCATACGCAATGCTGCAATCGATAAAATACCTCCGACGCCATAATTAAGAGCACAAATACGGCCGACATAATCGTGGCCGACATAATAAAAATAAGCCTGCCCCACCACAGAAGCCATGGCAATACCTAGCAGCACAACCGTATCGAAGCGGGCATTGATACGGGCCAGCACACCGCGTGCAAGCAGCAAAGCACCGCATAAGTACAGGCAGCCTGTCAACATCTTGATCCAGCCAATGTCGACAGGCCCCATTAAAACAACCGCTACTGTCGCTATCGCAACAATAAAAAACGAAAGAGACAAAACCACCAGGTAAGCTTGCGAGCGGAACTGCACCCACGTAAATGCAAAAACTCCGGAACACAGCAAAAACAGAGCCGGTACAGTAAGCGCCAATATCTGAGCGGTAGTGATCGCCAAAAGCTGCTCTCCTGGGTGTCTTAGCTGAGGCTAATCACGAAAATTTTCGAATTGCAGTGGCAGATCGACATCGAGCGTGCGCAACAATGCCATGGCAGCCTGCAAATCATCGCGTTTTTTACCATTGATGCGCAGCTTTTCACCGTTGATTTGCGCCTCTACCTTTAACTTGGCGCCTTTAAGAGCGGCAATCAATTTCTTTGAAACGGCCTGCTCTATACCCTGTTTTATGGTAATTTTTTGCCGTGCCCCTGCAAGGTTTTCGTTGGGAGCGGCAACATCAAGGCATCGCACGTCGATTCCACGTGCGGATAAGCGCCCTCGCAAAATGTCCAGCATTTGATTCAACTGAAAAACACTGGGCGCGGATTGCGTCACAACAAAGCCGTCGAGTTCGAACTGCGCATTCGAACCTTTAAAATCGAAACGATTGATCAACTCACGGCTGGCCTGATCGACAGCGTTGACCAATTCATGCTTGTCTACCTCGGAGACAACATCAAAAGAAGGCATAGCACAAACCCCATAAGCGTATGTAGTATTAAGCCGTTAAGTTTACAACCATCCTAAACAATTTGATACATACGACGGGCTATACCGTTAAAAAAGTATGCTTTAAAACAGACCCAGCAATACAAGCAGTACCGGGACTAAAACCGCAGTGGCGATTCCGTTAAGGCTCATGGCCAACGCGGCAAACGCGCCCGCTGTCTCGTTGCGCTGAAAAGCCCGGGCAGTGCCGATCGCATGAGCACTTAAACCTAAAGCGAACCCCTCTATGGCAGGGTCGTTGACTCGAAACAGCCTGAGCAAACCACCCACCATAATGGTCCCCGAGATGCCCGTAATTGCTACGGCAACGGTCGTAAAGGAAGGCAAGCCCCCTGTTAATTGAGCGACCTCCATGGCTATCGGCATGGTCGCCGACTTGGGCGCGAGCGACAACATAGTTTGCGCCGATCCGTTAAATATCCAGGCAATGCCAAGCGCTGACAAAATCGCCGTTAAAGACCCCACCAGCAATGCTGCCAACACAGGCCGCCACAACTGCTTCAGCTGGTCAAGCTGACTATATAAGGGCACAGCCAGTGCAACCGTGGCTGGCCCGATTAAAAAATCAAGAAACTGGGTGTTTTTGGCGTAAACGGAATAAGGTGTTCTGGTCAGCAATAATAAGGCGACAACAACCACAACCGCCGTTAAAGCCGGCAACAATAACGGATTGCTTCCGAAGCGGCGATACACCCCCATCGCCCCCAAATAACAAACTACCGTCACGCTAAGCCACAGAATGGGCGAATCAACAAGATAAGACCACGTCAGTCCGGAGTTGGCCCTCATGGTTCTGAAACCTTGCTATGGCGCAACATCCAGCGAAACGTTAAAGCCGTTACCACGATAGTAATCGCCACGCCCAATACGCAAGCCAGCAAAAACGGAATCCATTCCTGCGCAATACGGTCGAAATACAGCATGATCCCGGCAATAGCCGGAATAAAAAGCAACATTAAATGCTGCAGCACATGGCTTGACGTCTCTGTTATCCAGGCCGGAGCCTCCCCGCGAACAAACAGGACCACAAACAAAAAAATCAATCCAGCCAACGGCCCTGGAAGCGGCAGTGCCGTAAGACGCACAAACGCCTCACCCAACATTTGCATTACGAATAAAGTCGCAGTAGCGTACAAAACAGGCATAAAAAATAAACCAAGGTAGGTGAGATGATCAAAATGAACTTGCACTCTGTCCGGAGCAAATAGCAAGACCAGCCGGCGCACTGCCGGCTCCGCGGGCACAGCCCGCTCGTTTGCGGCAAGTCTATACTACTGTCAAAATAGCAGTCTTTCCCAAACAGGCCGAAATACGCTCGCGCGTATCAGATGCAGCAATGAGCGATGCTAATTTCAGTTTAAGAAAAATTGCCGTCCCGGCTTTTGGCCCATCGGTATTGTTTGGTATCGGAAACGGCGCGATTTTGCCTGTCATTGCGCTAAGCGCCCGGGAACTCAATGCTTCACTTGCCGTCTCCGGCTTCATCGTGGCTCTTGTCGGTCTCGGAGCGCTTGTCAGCAACATTCCAGCCGCCCTCATCACTTCCCGCTACGGAGAGCGCAAGTCCCTGATCGGAGCCTCTTCATTCTCCGTGCTTGCTTTTATTCTTTGCTTGGTGGCTCAACAGACCTGGGTTCTTGCCCTGGGCGTACTGTTCTTCGGCATGGCAACGTCCGTTTTTTACCTGGCCAGGCAAACCTACCTGATCGAAGCGGTTCCTATTACGATGCGCGCACGGGCCATGTCCAGTCTGGGGGGGACACAGCGTATCGGCATGTTCATTGGCCCATTTGCCGCCGCCGCGCTCATGCATTTCATAGGGTTGGCCGGCGCCTACTGGGTAGCAATTGTCGCCCTGACTGCGGCCGGCATACTCTCATCAGCCGTGCCCGACTTTCAGTTGCGCAAGCGAGGCAGCGCCCCCTTGGCGGCAAAGCCCAAGATGATGCACCTTGC
>DATCVA010000100.1:0-3166 GCA_036567205.1 Eoetvoesiella sp.
CTCTTGAATATGTGTCGCGCCTGCGACGGCCTGGGCAATGTCTGTTGTTACACGCGGCACAGTCGGGCTTTCAGACAGCAGGCCAAGCGCCTGCATTGTGGGCCGCGCACGCTCTAGTGTTTGCAGCACTAGCCCCTGAGCGTCCTCGGATGTGTTGAAAACCCGAACCTCAAGCCCGCGCAAGGCGAAAAAAGCAGCCCATCCGGCGCCAATAGTGCCCGCGCCAAGTACCGCAACCGGTCCACGCGCCAAATAGCTTGAATTTTCAGACCCAATGGTATGTGTTGCATTCATTAATAGATGATCCAGGTGATTACATAAATTGCTGCGGCTAGTGTGGGGAAAGCGTTCTCATGGAATCAAACGCCAAGGAATTGCTCAACCGCAGCCGCATTAAGCTGCAGCTCTTCACTACTGCCGGACCAGGCCACACGGCCTTTTTCGATCACATAATGCTGGTCGGCCAGTTTAAGCAGCGGCCCCAGATTCTTGTCGACGATAATCATCGACATGCCCGTCTTGCGCAACTCGCCCAGCACGCGCCAGATGTCCGCACGCACAAGCGGAGCCAGGCCTTCTGTTGCCTCATCCAGAATAAGCAGGCGTGGATTGGTCATTAGCGCCCGGCCGATAGCAAGCATCTGCTGTTCGCCGCCCGACAGCTGATTACCCATATTGCCGCGCCGCTCATTGAGCCGCGGAAAAAAATCGTATATGCGATCCAGATCAAAACCGTTTGGCGCATGATGGCGATTCGCCGCTGTGGCAAGCAGGTTTTCCTCGACGGTTAGCGTAGAAAAAATTTGCCGCCCTTCGGGCACCAGCCCTATACCCAGGCGCGCCACCTCGAACGAGGGTCGCCCGCCAATTGACTGGCCGGCATAGCGAATATCGCCTGCGTGAGGCGCCAGCAGGCCCATGACGCATTTAAGCGATGTGGACTTGCCCATGCCATTGCGCCCCAGCAACGTAATAATCTCGCCTTCACGAACGGAAAAACTGATGCCATGCAAAACCTGGCTGCGGTCGTAACGCGCCTGAAGGTCTTTTACTTCCAGAAACTTGTCCATATCAATCAATATCCCTATGACGTGTGGTGTTCATTCATCGCCCAGGTAAGCGCGCTTGACCTCTGGATCGCTCTGGATTTGCGCGGGTTCCGCGCAGGCAATCGCCTTGCCGTAGACCAGTACTGAGACACGATCCGCCAGGCTGAATACCGCCTGCATGTCATGCTCGACAAGCAAAATTGTGTATTGCCTTTTAAGTCGCTGCAAAAGGTCGATCATGATGGAAGACTCAGCCTGACTCATGCCGGCCAGCGGTTCATCCAGCAACAGAAGCCGCGGCTGCATGGCCAAAGCCATCGCCAATTCAAGCTGCCGATGCTCGCCATGCGCCAGCGCCGATACGTCATCATGAGCGCGGTCAGCCAGCCCGACGCGTTCCAGCGCCTCCATTGCCGGTCGCCTGAGAGATGCTTCGCGCATAACGGGTTTCCACAGCCGGAATGAATGGCCGAGCCGGGCCTGCACCATCAACATGACGTTTTCCAGCACGCTGAAGCCTTTGAGCAATTGCGTTATCTGGTAGGAACGCGCAATACCCCCCAGGGCGCGCCTGGGCGCGCTCCAGTCCAGAATGCTTTGTCCGTCGAAACGAATATCGCCCTCATCGGGCTGAAGCTCGCCGGTAAGCTGTCCCATAACTGTGGTCTTGCCAGCGCCATTTGGCCCGATAAGCGCATGTAGCTCGCCCACCGGCAATTCCAGTTCGAACTCATTCGTCGCGGTCAGTCCGCCAAACCGTTTAACAAGTTTTTTTACTGATAGGAGCGCTGTCATTGCTTGGCCTCTGTGGTTGCTGGGCTAGGTTCTTGAACGGTTCGCACCAGCCCGCCCCAAATACCGCGGCTCGCAAACAAAGCGACCAGCAAAATAAACGGTCCGAGAATAGCCATCCAGTATTGGGTAAGGCTCGACAGGGATTCCTCGAGGACGAGCAGTACAAAAGCCCCTATCAATGGCCCCATAACGGTGCCCATGCCGCCCAGCACCACAATAAGCAAGTACTCGCCTGACGCTTGCCACGACAAGTAAGACGGCGATGCAAACGTAGTGAGATTGGCCAGGAAGATGCCGGCTACCGAGCAGATCAATGCCGAAGCGACAAAAACCGCCAGTTGATAACGCAGGCGCGGAAAGCCGGCGGCCAGCATACGCCGTTCGTTGGCATGAAAACCACGTAGCACGTAACCGAACCGGCTATGTACTGCGCGCCAGACGATGTACATCGTTAAGGCCAGCACAGCCAGCGCGACGTAGTACAGCACAACCTTGCTATCGAGCGATGGCAGCGGCTCGAAAATGCTGCGCTGGTCGATAGGCAGCCCGTCATCGCCACCGTATTGCTTCAGGCTAACCGCCAGAAAGTAAAACATCTGGCCAAAGGCCAGCGTAATCATAATGAAGCCGATACTGCGTGTACGCAACGAGACCAGCCCCACCGGAATGGCGACGAGGGTAGTCAAGGCAAGCGTAAGCAGCAGTTGAATCCATCCATTGTAAATACCGTGAAAAGAGCAGATGCCAACCACGTAAGCACCCAGGCCTACAAACAGCGAATGCCCCAGGCTAACCATGCCGGCATAGCCCAGTGCAAGATTCAATCCGCTAGCGGCAATTGCGTAAATAACGATGCGCGTGGCAAAAGACAGGTAAAAACTTTGATCGAGCCAGGTAGTAATCAGCGGCAAGAGCAGCAAACCGGCGCCAATCGCCACGGCCAGCAGAACACGGGGCGAATGCCACCGGAGGGTTTCAGGAAACATGGGGAGTCCTCAACGTTTGACTGGAAAAAGTCCGTCTGGCTTAATAGCCAGCACTGCGGCCATAAACAGGTAAATCAGCATGGATGCCAGCGCCGGACCGGCCGCGTCGGCCACATTGCGCTCCAGCAATCCGCGCAGCATATGCGACATATACGCCCGCCCCATGGTGTCAACCATGCCGACGAGCAACGCGGCATAAAGCGCGCCACGGATCGACCCGATACCGCCAATGACAATGACGACCAGCGCAAGAATTAATACGCTGTCGCCCATGCCGGACTGCACCGACACAATAGGACCGACCAGCCATCCCGCCAGCGCGGCAAGGCCTGCGCC
>DATCVA010000101.1:0-11435 GCA_036567205.1 Eoetvoesiella sp.
TGAACGTTCTCTCGAACCGCGCCGCGCACGCATTACAGAGCTGCAATTGCAAGAGCAGGCGGCGCGTTTGGCAGTCGAGCAGTTCTCCGAGCAGCTCGATGCCCATCAAGTGGATCGCGATCAGCTTAAGCAGTTGCTGATTGATCGTCCCGATGAATGGCGCCGTGCCAATTGGCTGCAGTCCGAGGTTCAGCGCATATCGCGCCAGGTCGATAGCCTGGGACCGGTCAATCTGGCTGCGCTGGATGAATTGAATACCGCCCGTGAACGGCGTAGCTATCTGGATTCGCAGCATCAAGATCTATGTAGCGCCATCGAAACTCTTGAAGACGCCATCCGTAAGATTGACCGTGAAACGCGCGAACTGCTGCAAGCTACCTTTGATACCGTCAATGGCCATTTTGGCGAGCTTTTTCCTCGCCTGTTCGGCGGCGGCGAAGCTAAGCTGATTGTGACCGGAGATGAAATTCTGGATGCTGGCGTACAAGTAATGGCGCAGCCTCCGGGCAAGCGCAACAGTACGATTCACTTGTTGTCGGGGGGCGAAAAGGCTCTTACGGCTACGGCTTTGGTCTTTGCGTTGTTCAAGCTCAATCCCGCACCGTTTTGCCTGCTTGACGAGGTCGATGCGCCGCTGGACGATGCAAATACCGAGCGTTACGCGAATTTGGTTAGTAATATGAGCGATCAAACGCAGTTTTTATTTATTTCTCACAATAAAATTG
This sequence comes from Eoetvoesiella sp., assembly GCA_036567205.1. Lineage (GTDB taxonomy): Bacteria > Pseudomonadota > Gammaproteobacteria > Burkholderiales > Burkholderiaceae_B > DATCVA01. The sequence continues at coordinate 726 of DATCVA010000101.1, forward strand.
CTATGCAAATGGCCAAACAGTTAATTGGTGTCACGATGCAGGAGCAGGGGGTTTCCCGTATTGTTGCGGTGGACATCGATTCTGCTCTTCAGTTGGCTGAGGTATAAAACGGTGCGGATAGTTAAACGTTTAGTGATACGACGGGGCTAAAAATGAGTGATTTACAGATTGGACTGATTTCCCTGGGCGTGCTGCTGATTCTGGCGGTAGTTAGTTTTAATTGGTGGCAAGATCGTCGCATCCGGCAGAAAATGCAAGAACATTTTCCCGAGGCCGATCAAGACCCCCTGATGGGGGGCGTGCCTGCGGCGGCAACAGGGCGCCGCGAGCCCGGCTTTGGCTTGCGCGAAGCGACTGCCGAGCCGGCTGCCGATGATACTGCCGAGGTCGACCCCGCTTGCGAAGTGGTCATCGATATCAGTTTTGCGCAGCCGGTGCCCAGTCAGCAGCTTTATGCGGGGATTCAGTCCATTCATCAGGTAGGTACCAAGCCGGTGCGGATATTTGCTGAACGTGAAGGGGGCGGGCATCGTGCCCGCCTGCGTGAGAATGAGTCCTATACGTCCATGCAGCTGGCTGTTTTGCTGGCTAACCGCAGCGGACCCTTGACTGATATTGAATGGTCGCATTTATGGACGACGGCGCAGGGGCTGGCTGAACGTTTTGAAGGCTCTGTCGAGGGACCGGAGCAAGCGGATGTTCTCGAGCGTGCCAAAGAGCTCGACAAGCTTTGCGCCGGACTCGATGCACAGGTTGGCCTGGCGCTGCGCCTGAGCGGTACTTTGCCGGTGGCCGATGTAACGCATGTGGTCAAAGAGTCGGGCTTTCTGTCATATGGCAGGCAATTGGCCTGGATGGCTGAATCGGGCGTGCCTCGTTTTACATTGTTGTTTGACGGGATTCATGCGGGCGATGTGCAGTCGGCGGGCGTCGATCGCATCGACTTATTGTTGGATCTTCCCAATAGCCCCGCGGACGAGCAGGCTTTTAGCCGGATGGCGTCGGTAGGCCGCGATTTGGCGGGGCGTTTAAATGCGATTTTGGTAGATGATCAGGGCCGGGCGATGTCTGAAGGGGCCGATCACACGATTGATGCGCAGTTGGTCGATTTATATGCCAAGCTGGACGATGCCGGCTTTCCGGCGGGAACCGAGCGTACGGTAAGGGTTTTTTCGTGAAAGAGAAAACCGAATCGCTTGAAGATGTCCAGGACAGGCTCAAATCGTTGCGCGAGACTATCGACCAGCATAATCATCGTTATTACGTGCTCGATGCACCTGTTGTTTCCGATGCCGAGTACGACCGTTTAATGCTTGAGCTGCAGGCTATCGAGCAGGCCCATCCTGATTTTATTGTGCCTGATTCGCCAACTCAGCGCGTTGGCAGCGGGCCTTTGGCTGCATTGCCCAGCGTGCGGCATGCTATGCCGATGCTCTCGCTTGGTAACGCGTTCAGTGCTGACGATATCCAGGCGTTTGATAAGCGGGTTGCTGACACCTTACGCGACTCGGGGCTGTTAAAGGCCGACAATGTGGTCGAGTATGTTGCCGAGTTCAAGTTCGATGGCTTGGCGATCAGCCTGCGTTACGAGCAGGGCCGGCTGGTCCAGGCGGCCACTCGTGGAGATGGCCGCACAGGCGAGGACGTGACCAGTAATATACGCACCTTGCGGTCTGTGCCGCTTAAGCTGCACGGGGACTATCCTGACGTGCTCGAGGTTCGTGGTGAAGTATTAATGCACCGCCAGGATTTCGAGCGCCTTAATCAGGCGCAGCAGAAGTACGGCGAGAAGGTCTTTGTCAATCCCCGCAATGCCGCCGCCGGCAGCCTGCGCCAGCTTGATCCTCGTATTACCGCCAAACGGCCTCTGCGTTTTTTTGCCTATGGCTGGGGCGAGATACAAGGTTTGCGTGCTGCGCCTTTGAACGAGCATGCGCAAATGTTGAACTGGTTCGAAGAGCTCGGCTTGCCGGTGAACCGCGACAGAAAAATCATTAAGGGTGAAGAGGGTTTACTGCAGTTTTATGCCGAAACAGGCGAGCGGCGAAATGGATTGCCATTTGATATAGATGGCGTGGTCTACAAGGTCAATTCGTTGGCTGCCCAGGAAGTGTTGGGGTATGTAGCCCGGGCTCCACGGTTTGCCGTGGCGCACAAGTTTCCGGCGCAGGAAGAAACCACGATTTTGGTCGATATAGAAGTGCAGGTGGGCCGAACCGGCGCCATTACTCCGGTGGCGCGCTTGAAACCGGTTTTCGTGGGCGGTGTTACCGTAACGAACGCAACCTTGCACAATGAAGACGAAATTCGCCGCAAGGATGTCAGGGTAGGCGATACGGTTATCGTGCGCCGGGCTGGCGATGTCATTCCCGAGGTGGTCGGCCCGGTGCTTGAATTGCGGCCTGAAGGTACATCGCTTTTCGTCATGCCCAAGACATGTCCCGTATGTGGGTCGGCGATTGAACGCCTTGAAGAGGAGGCTGTATCGCGCTGTACGGGCGGGCTTTTTTGCGCGGCTCAGCGCAAACAAAGTGTTATTCATGCCGCCGGGCGCAAAGCCCTGGATATCGAAGGCCTGGGCGAGAAACTTGTCGATCAGCTGGTGGAAAGCGGCCGTATCAAATCACTGGCCGATTTGTTTTCGCTGCGGGTGGAAGAACTGCTTTTGTACGAACGCATGGGCCGAAAATCGGCAGAGAATTTAATCGCAGCCATCGACAAGGCGCGAACGCCAACTTTGGGCCGTTTGTTATTTGCCCTGGGCATACGGCACGTTGGCGAAACTACGGCGCGCGACCTTGCCAGGCATTTTGGTTCGATTGATGCGATCATGGCCGCCGATGAGGCCGCCTTATTCGCAGTGAATGATGTAGGACCGGCCGTGGCGGCTTCATTAATCCGCTTTTTCTCCGAGCCTCATAATCGCGAGATTATTCACGCGCTGGCGAACGCTGGTGTGCATGCCCAGTCAGATGCCGAACCTGTGGGGCAGTTATTTAGCGGTAAGACTTTCGTCCTGACCGGGACCATGCCGACTCTTACGCGCGATGAGGCGACACGCCGCATTATGGCTGCCGGCGGCAAGGTAAGCGGGTCAGTGTCTAAAAAGACCGCTTATGTCGTGGCGGGCGACGATGCGGGCAGTAAGCTGGTTAAGGCCCAGCAGTTGGGGCTGGTTATTCTGGACGAGGCGGGGTTATTGGCGTTGTTGGAAGGGTAAAGAGCGGGGCGTGTTGTCTTCGTGTTTACGGTTGATTTGAACGACTGAAACAGGGGCTTGCTTGTGCGGTAATGATTTGGGGCTCGTTTTTGCAAGATTGATACTTGCAAAAACGAGCCCCAGGCAGGGAACGGGCTTTTAGCTTATTTGATCGTTGCCGACTTCATCAAGCCTTGCTGGAAATTAGCCAGTTCTTGCTGGCGCAGCATCTCTTCGATTTGTGGCTTTACTTCGGCCAGTTCCGGGAACTTGATGTCGCGGGTGTCTTCCACCTGAATAATGTGCCAGCCAAACTGTGTTTGTACCGGTTTCGTTGTCATTTCACCTTTTTTCAGGCTTTCGACCGCTTCAGCGAATTCGGGTACGTAGTTGGTGGCAGGACCCCAACCCAAATCGCCGCCATTTTTACCACTGCCAGGATCCAGGGAGTCTTTTTTGGCAGCGGCGTCAAAGGTTACTTTTTTGCCATTGATTTGGGCAATCAGGTCTTCCGCTTGTTTTTGCTCTTTAACCAGAATGTGGCGCAGTTTGTATTCTTGTTTGCCTGATTGTTCTTTTTTGATCTGGTCGTATTCGGCCTGTATTTTGGCGTCGGTTACGGGGTTTTTCTTAAGGTGGTCGGCCATTAACGCGCGCACCAGAATGCCTTGACGAGCCAGTTCGATTTCTTGCTTGATCTCGGATTGTTTGTCAATTCCTGCTTTTTCCGCAGCTTGCACCGCTACCAGGCGGCCGATCATTTCTTGTTTGACTTGCTCACGCAGCTCAGGAGAGTCTTTCGCGCCCTGGGCAATAATCAGCGTAACAAACTGGTCCAGCTGTTTTTGCGTAATGGACTGGCCATTAACCGTTGCAACGTTTTGTGCGTAGACGGGAGCAGCAATTGCGCATGCCGCGGCAAATATAACGAGTCGTTTCATGTAATTCCTTTACTTGGTGGCGCTTGCGCTAATTGATAGCGCATGAATCGGGTAGGGGATTAAATCGTGCACAAGATCATACACGAGCCGATGGCGTGCCACAGGCGATAGTCCGCTAAATTTGTTAGATGAAATAATCAGGCGAAAATGGCTGGCTCCGTTTTGGCTGCCCGCATGGCCGGCATGCAGATGGGATTCGTCGATGATTTCGAGTTCGGTTGGTTCGAGGACCTCGAGGCGCTCTTGAATTAAATCTTTACGTTCTGTGGACATTATTAGCGCTCTTTATTGTCGGGTAGCGGCAAAGCAGGCGTTTGTTCGAGCTCGTCTTTCATGTAGCGGCTAAGCCAGATGGATTGACCAATAACAAAAACCAGCAATAGCGCCATAAGCCCAAATACCTTGAAGTTCACCCACTGAGACTCTGTGAACTGGCCGGAAAAGGCAACATACAGATTAAGCCCGCCCGACAAGATGAAAAAGCTGGCCCAGCTGAAATTGAGTTTGTCCCAGATGGCTTTGGGCATGGTTATTTGACCGCCCATGACTTTTTGAATGAGGTTTCGGCCGAAAAATAATTTGCCCCCCAATAAAATGCAGGCGAATAGCCAATACAGCACAGTAGGCTTCCATTTAATGAAGACATCGTTATGAAAAAATAACGTCGCGCCGCCGAACAACACAATAACGCTAAGGTTGATCCAGTGCGTGGCCTCGATGGCTTTGCCGGTGACCTTAAGCCAGACGAACTGCATTACACCCGCGGCGATGGCCACGGCGGTTGCCGTGTAGATATCGGAGAACTTGAACGCTAAAAAAAACAGAATAAGCGGGAACAGATCGAATAGAAATTTTTTCATTTAGCGGGCTCGAATTTGAGCGATAACGAATTAATGCAATAGCGCAGCCCGGTAGGGGGCGGGCCATCGGGGAACACATGGCCAAGGTGCGAGTCGCAGACGTTGCACATGACTTCAGTACGCACCATTCCAAAGCTGATGTCGCGCTCTTCGCGCACCAGGGTCGGATCGATGGCTTCGAAATAGCTGGGCCAGCCGCAACCCGCGTCGAATTTTGTGTCGGATTCGAATAAGGCCGTACCGCAGCCGACGCAGCGGTATATGCCTGCCTGCTTGGTGTCCCAATAGCGACCGGTAAAAGCACGTTCAGTGCCTTTTTCACGGGCAACGTGAAATTCCTCGGGCGTGAGTTGGGCGCGCCATTCGGCATCTGTTTTGTAGATTTTTTCCAATTGAGCACACCTATTGCTTATGACTTCAGACTCTGTATGTTAATCGACTTTGGATTGCCGAAGTGGTTCCCCTTCTGTTGGGGTTTTTCAAATAGTTTCAGAGGCATGGGGGACGCCATGCAGGGAATCCCCTAGAAGACTTTGCGCCGGATTCTCTCCATAATTTCCAGCTAAGCAAAGGAATTAATAGATACTTCAATTAATCTGGTAAAACCCCGATGTTTTTTTCGGCTTAATTTGATACTCTAATTACATATAAAAAGAATTTTCTGTATAACGTTTGGGAAAACCGATGGCCGTAGCCACAATAGGCGCAAGGTTTGACCTTGGAGACAAAAATGAATAAAAGTCAGTCATTTCGGCTTTCGGTTTTAATGGGCGCCGTTGCTTTGTCGCTTCCTTTGCTGGCTTCGGCTCAAATAAAAGTCGGTATTACGGTTTCCAGCACTGGTCCGGCGGCTTCGCTGGGTATTCCCGAACGTAATACCGTCAGTTTGTTGCCCACGGAAGTTGCAGGTCAAAAGATTGAATACATTGTGCTCGACGATGGCACTGACACGACGCAGGCTGTTAAAAATACACGCAAACTGATTAGCGATGACAATGTCGATGTAGTTGTAGGATCCTCCGTAAGCCCAAGCTCCCTGGCGATGGTCGATGTGGCCGGTGAAACAAAAACGCCATTAATCAGCGTGGCCGCCAATGCAAAAATTGTTGAACCTGTCGAAGGTGCGCGAAAGTGGGTATTTAAAACCCCTCAGAATGATCAGTTGATGGCTTCGGCGCTGGCCGATGCAATGGCCAAGCAAAACGTTAAAACGCTGGGCTTCATTGGCTATTCCGACGCCTATGGTGAGGGCTGGCTGAACGTCATGACCGAAGCCGCCAAGGCCAAGGGCATCAAAATGGTGGCTACTGAACGTTACGGCCGCACCGATACCAGTGTGACCGGGCAGGCGTTAAAGCTGGTGGCAGCCAAACCCGACGCTATTTTGGTAGCCGGGTCGGGTACGCCTACGGCTTTGCCGCAGCGCGAACTTAAAAGCCGCGGCTATCAGGGGATTATGTATCAAACCCACGGAGCGGCCAATAACGATGTGCTACGTGTGTGCGGCAAAGACTGCAACGGCATGATTCTGCCTGCCGGCCCGTTATTGGTTGCCGACCAGTTGCCCGACAGCAATCCCATCAAGAAAAGCGCGCTGACGTACAAAACCAAGTACGAAGCCAAATACGGCGCCGACTCGCTCAGTACCTTTGGCGGCCACATGTGGGATGCCGGGCAGTTAATTGTTGCCGCTATTCCGGGGGCGCTGAAAACAGGCGCCAAGCCCGGGACGGCAGAGTTCCGCGCAGCCATGCGTGACTCCCTCGAGAAAATCAAGGACCTGGCTGTATCGCAGGGCGTATTCAACATGAGCCCCACCGACCATGCCGGTTTCGATCAGCGAGCCCGGGTCATGGTTAAAGTGGTTGACGGTAAATGGACCTATCAGCCCGATCTGTAATTAGCCGGCTTTTTATGGCTGCTTACTTGGCAGCCTGCCTATAGGCAGGATCGAAATACCGGCCGTTTGGCCGGTATTTGTTGTCCAGGCTGTTACAGGGGCGCTGTACACAGTCCGTCTCTATTTACTATGGTGTTGCCTCGATGGACTCAACAATTGTATTGATCTTGCTGCAAGACGGTGTTTTAAATGGCGCTGTTTATGCTTTATTGGGCCTGGCGCTAGTATTGATATTCGTAGTCACCCGTGTCATTTTTATACCTCAAGGCGAGTTTGTTGCCTTCGGCGCCCTGACATTGGCCTTTATGGTCAACGGCAAAATTCCCGGCACGGTCAATTTGTTGGTAATTGTTGGCGCGCTTGTGTTCGTGGTTGAACTAATTGCCGCTTTGCGCAGTAACGACTGGGGCAATATGCCCAAAATAGTGCTGTGGTCTTTGATCTGGCCTGCGGTCTTGTATTTTGTTGCGCCGCATATTGTCAGTACGTCTACACCGCTCTGGGTCAATGTAGTTTTTTCATTGGCGTTGGTTATTCCGTTGGGCCCCATGTTGTACAGACTGGTCTATCAGCCGGTGGCCGAGGCCAGCGTACTGGTTTTGCTAATTATTTCAGTCGCTGTCCACTTTGCCCTGACGGGCCTGGGCCTGGTCTTCTTTGGTGCGGAAGGCTGGCGTACGCCGCCCTTTATGGAGGGCGAGGTGCAATTTGGCCCCGTAACTTGGTCGGCGCAAACTTTCTTTGTACTGGGTACTTGCGCCGTCCTGATACTGGCGTTGTGGGTTTTCTTTGGCAAAACCCTATACGGCCGGGCTTTACGGGCCACCGCAGTTAATCGGCGGGGCGCACGGCTTGTAGGCATAAGCACTAATATGTCGGGAAGCCTGACCTTTACACTGGCCGCCGCCATTGGCGCGTTGTCGGGAATGCTGGTGGCCCCTGTCACCACCATTTATTACGACACCGGTTTTTTGATCGGTTTGAAAGGGTTTGTGGCGGCAATATTCGGAGGCATGGTCAGTTACCCGATTGCGGCAGCCGGTGCGTTGTTCGTCGGTATTCTGGAAGCCTTTTCGTCGTTCTGGGCCAGTGCATACAAAGAAGTTATTGTATTTACGCTGATTATCCCGGTGCTGCTCTGGCGCTCATTCCGCACTACTCATATCGAGGACGAGGAGTAAGGCCATGAATAAATTGCCGCTTGTCGCCGTTTTGCTGGTTTTGGCCGGTTTGCCATTGTTTCCGGACACGCCCGAATTCTGGATTACGCAGCTTAATTACATTGGCCTTGCCAGTCTGGTCGTGCTTGGCTTGATCCTTTTAACAGGGGTTGGGGGCCTGACATCATTCGGCCAGGCGGCGTTTGTCGGAATCGGTGCATATTCCACCGCATGGCTGACCACTACTATGGAATGGTCGCCCTGGCTGGCGCTGTTTGCAGGCCTGGTCATTACATTTCTGGTGGCTTATATCCTGGGCGCAATTACCTTGCGCCTTTCGGGGCATTACTTGCCATTGGGAACCATTGCCTGGTGTCTGTCCTTATATTATCTATTCGGCAATATGGCGTTTCTGGGTCAATACGACGGTATTGCCGGTATTGCGCCCATTTATATATTCGGTGTCTCGTTAGGCGATGGTCGCCATATTTACTACTTGATCTGGATTGTTCTGTTGCTTTCGATGTGGGCCACCCGCAACTTATTGGATTCTCGTCCGGGGCGCGCGATCCGGGCGCTGAGAAGCGGCGGTGGAATGGCTGAGTCGTTCGGCATCAATATGGCCTCTTACAAGGTCATTATCTTTGTTTACGCGGCGCTGCTGGCTTGCTTGTCGGGCTGGTTATATGCGCATATGCAACGGGCGGTCAGCCCCAGTCCTTTTGGCTTGAATTACGGTATCGAATACTTGTTTATGGCCGTGGTCGGCGGCGCTGGCAGTGTATGGGGAGCCGTCGTGGGTTCGGGTTTGATCCTGGCGCTTAAAGATCAAATACAGAACGTATTGCCAAAACTTATCCAGACCACATCGAATTTCGAACTCGTAGTGTTTGGCGTATTAATGATTCTGGTTTTGCAATATGCCCGCGATGGCGTATGGCCCATACTGTCATCGTGGTGGACGACGCTGACCGGGCGCACACAAACACGCCGCCTGGCGCCGCCAGATGCCGCCGCTGAACTGCCAAGGCGGGCAAGGCCGCCAAAAGGCTCCTTGGTTCTTGAGATCGATGCCGTTCGCAAAGAGTTTGGCGGCCTCGTTGCGGTGAACGATATTAGTTTCTCGCTCAAGGCCGGTGAAATTATGGGCTTGATCGGCCCCAACGGAGCGGGAAAAAGCACCACATTCAACCTTATTACCGGGGTCTTGCCCCTTACCGGCGGCAAGGTCAGTTTTATGGGGCAGCGGCTCGATGTCTTGCCCTCGCGGAAAATCGCAAAGCTTGGTGTGGGACGTACGTTTCAGCATGTACAGCTTTTGCCGACTATGACCGTACTTGAAAACGTGGCCCTGGGCGCACATTTGCGCAGCAGGGTGGGAGTCGTGTCGGCGGCCTTGCGTACCGATCGAAAACATGAGGCGCAGCTATTGCACGAGGCGGCCAGGCAGCTGCAGCGCGTGGGCCTGGGCGACTATCTGTACGAACAAGCTGGCAATCTGGCCCTTGGGCAACAACGTATTCTTGAGATTGCACGAGCGCTGGCCGCCGATCCTGTTCTGTTATTGCTGGACGAGCCGGCGGCGGGCTTGCGTTATAAAGAAAAACAAGAGCTTGCCGGTGTTCTGGATCAACTACGGATCGAGGGCATGAGCATCTTGCTGGTCGAGCACGATATGGATTTTGTCATGAATTTGACTGATCATCTTGTCGTGATGGACTTTGGCATCAAGTTGGCCGAAGGGATGCCTGTCGAGGTGCAACAGAATCCCGCTGTTCTTGAAGCCTATTTAGGCGGTGTCGACGACGATCCCGGCCCGGCGTCCGTTGATCCGGCTGCAACCTTGGCTACCGGAGGCATGGCATGAGCTTGCTGAACATGTGGGCCAAACCGGCCATGTCCTCGACGCAGGGGGCTCCTGTTGTGCAGGTTACCGGGCTTTGCGCACAGTATGGCAAGGTACATGCTGTGCTGGGGGCTAACATTACAGTGGCGCCAGGCAGTATCGTGACCGTTATCGGAGGGAACGGCGCTGGCAAGTCTACCTTGTTGAATTCGATTATGGGTTCCTTGCCCCGCACCGGCCATAGTGTGGGGTCGGTGCGGTATCTGGGTCTGGAAGTCGGCGCCTGGCAAGTCGAACGCCGTGTATCGGCCGGAATGTCTTTGGTGCCCGAGCGGCGCGAGCTTTTTGGCAGCATGTCGGTCGAAGATAACTTGCTATTGGGCGGTTTCAGGTTATACCGTTCCAGGATACCCGGCTGGAAAGCCACCATCGATGAAGTGTACGATTTGTTTCCCCGGCTGCGTGAACGCCGGACACAGCAGGCGGGCACGTTGTCGGGAGGAGAGCGCCAGATGCTGGCGGTCGGCAGAGCCTTAATGGCCAAGCCACAGCTATTGATGCTTGATGAGCCCAGTCTGGGGCTGGCCCCCCTTATTGTGCGTGAAATTTTCCAGATTATTTCCCGGCTGCGCAGCACCGGTGTTTCCATTTTGCTGGTAGAGCAAAACGCAAGGGCGGCATTGCAGGTGGCCGACTATGGCTATGTTCTGGAAACCGGCGAGATCGTGCTCGAAGGGCTGGCTAAAGAGCTTAGCGGCAATCCCCGGGTTATCGAAAGCTATCTGGGTCTGGGGAATGTTAAAA
>DATCVA010000102.1:0-4633 GCA_036567205.1 Eoetvoesiella sp.
GGAAACCCGGGGTCGGCCTACGCGGTCTTTGCTTTGCTGGTATCGCCGTTAATCCGTACCATGCAAGGCCGTGCCAACGTACTGCCACCTACGCAATACGGCACACTCAACTCACAAACCAGTTTTAACGGTACGCGCGAAGAATTTTTACGTGTGCAAGCCAGCCACACAGAACAGTGCACCGCCCTTACGCCACACTCGCTACAAGGTTCAGGCATTATCAGTTCGTTGTCCTGGGCTACCGGCTTTGCCCGCATCCCACCTAATACCACGATCGGCCATGGCGACGTAGTGCGCTACTACGATTGCCGGCACTGGCTAGTGTGACGCACCAACGTACCCTTCACCCCTGAAGTAAATCTTCGGGCCGGTTGATATTGAAAAACTTATCTTCCGCATCCGAAAACTGCACTTCCAGGGCCTGATTCGCCCTTTGCCAGTACTGCACCTTGCGTTCCCCCGCAATTAGGAACTTCCGCAGGCTGCCCAACAGATCCTTGTGCACCAGCATACATAAAGGGTGGACTCTGGCGCTTGTGCTTGCATAGGCTATTTTGCCTGGCGTTGCGACCACCGCCTCAATGAGTCGTCCCACCAAATCATCCGGCAAATTAGGCACATCAACGGGAATAACCATTAACCACGGAGTGGCTGCCTGCGCCATGACGCTAGCAATACCAGCCAAAGGTCCGGCATTCTCGCCAAGAGAGGGATCATCCGTAAGCACTTCGCCATATTGTGCATAAGTGTCCAGATTACGATTGGCGCTGATGCACAGGCGGCCTACCTTGGGGGCAAGATAGCGCTGCGCCAGCGCAATCAGGGGCTCGCCCTGCCATACGGCCAAACCTTTATCAACGGGCGCCTGCCCCGCGCTTTGCATACGAGCGGACTGTCCGCCCGCAAGCACAAGCCCTGTCAGCAGGGCCGGCGCGATATCCTGCTTTCCGCCGGGATTTTCTGTATTCACAATTGATTTGAAAATGGAATCATACGGCGCCAGTTATACGCCTATCCGCCGATATAGCTCATTTCTATTTTCTGTTTCTGCACGGTTTCTTTACCGCGTATCTCGGAATAATGGTCGCTGCGTCCGGCCCAAATAGCGGCCATACGCGCACCAAGCTGCTCGTCGGTGGCATCGCTGCGAACTAATGCACGCAAATCATGGCCCTGGTTGGCAAACAAGCATAAAAACAATTTGCCTTCAGGCGACAAACGGGCGCGAGTACAGTCGCCGCAAAACGGTTGCGACACGCTGCTGATAAGACCTATTTCGCCGCCGCCATCGATATAGCGCCAACGCGCCGCCACTTCGCCACGATACGTTGCGCTAATGGGCTCTAGAGGAAACTCGGTGCCGATGGCGTTGAGTATTTCCGCACTGCTCAGCACTTCTTTCAGATTCCAGCCATTGGTTGAACCCACGTCCATATATTCAATAAAACGCAGGACATGGCCAGAGTGACGGAAATGGCGCGCCATCGGCACAATCTGTTCGTCATTGACGCCTTTGCGCACAACCATATTGACCTTGACCGGCGCCAAACCCACGCGCGCCGCTTCGTCAATTCCGCGCAATATCGTTTTGACACTGACCTGGCTATCGCTCATGCGCTCGAAAAGATGCTCGTCCAGCGCATCGAGACTGACCGTGACACGAGTCAGGCCTGCGTCTTTAAGCGCCTGCGCCTTTTTAGCCAACAAGGTGCCGTTAGTCGTTAAGGTTAAATCGACGGGCTGGCCGTCGGGAGTACGTAACTGCGCAAGCATTTCAACCAGCTTTTCAAGTTCTTTGCGCAATAAGGGCTCGCCGCCTGTAAGTCGAATTTTCTGCACGCCCAAGGCCACACTTGTACGCGCAACGCGCGTGATCTCTTCGAAACTGAGCAACGAAGCATAAGGCATAAACGTGTAGCTGCCGTCGAACACTTCGCGCGGCATGCAATAGGTACAGCGAAAATTGCAGCGATCTGTCACCGAAATACGCAAGTCACGTAAAGGCCGGCGGCGAGTATCGAGCAAAGGCTCACCCACATTTAGCATGTGCGATGCCAAATGAGAAATGGATTCAGCATCAGACCGGTGGTCCGTCAGGAAAATCACTTTTTTCATAAGCTAATCATAAACGTTTTACCCTACGCCCGGGCAGGCAAAGCAAAAGAAGGGCCAAATGCCTGTTGCAAAGTCTGTACTTGCCCCATGTGGGTCGCATCATAGCCTACGAGTTGGGCAAGAAATTCGCGATATTGCTCGGCATGCAGAACGTCTAGTAATTGGCGCATAAGGGGCGAAGCCAAAGCGTCGCGATGCACTGCAAAAAAATACCGTTCCTTGGCCAAAGGAATAAATGACAATCCAAAACGCCACGCGGCGGTTTCTACGCCTATGCCGACATCGGCCATACCGCTGGCAATATGGGCGGCAATCGCCATATGCGTAAACTCGTTACTGTCGTATCCCTGTATGCGCGACGTTTCAATATTCAAGCGCTTTAGCATCAAACCCACCAGCAAACGCGTGCTGGAGCCGACCTGGCGATTTACAAAACGAACCTGCGGCTTGATCAGATCGGCCACGGACTGAATGTTTTTTGGGTTGCCTGCCTGCACGAACAGCCCTGTATTGCGCTGCGCCAGGTAAATTAACCGATGCTTTTCCGGGTCCAGCCATTGACGGTAGTGCTGCAATATCGGCTCTTCAAACTCACCCGCCGGCACCTGAAATCCGGCCAAATCGCACTCATCGCGATTTAGCGATGCCAGCGCCTCGATGGCCGTACGGTAACGAAGCTCTAAAGGCGCGATAGCAGGATCATTGGCCAGTTGCATCAGGCCCTCGACGGCAAACCCATGGCTTGCATGCAGCCTTAAGCGAGGCGTACGCTGTGGATACAGCCTCTCGAGTTCTTCTTGCAACTCGGACTCCATGCTTTCAAGCGCCGGAGTCAGGCGCGCATCCAGCCGTCGATTAGCCCAGATCAAATGCTGACCAAAAGCCGTCAACTTGGTGCCTTTTCGGCGATTTGTGTCCAGCAAAGATTCGCCAAACTCTTTTTCGGCGTTGCGCAGCACGCCCCACGCACGCCGGTAGGGCACATTACAAGCCCGGCAAGCACCGGCTATATGACCGACCGCATCGATGGCCGACAACAAACGCAGCACTTCCCCCAGGGCAAAGGTTTCGCCCGACGGTTTCTCCAGCATCCATTCAGCCTTAAGGCGGGCTCGAAACTTATATGTCATTTATTGCCTATTGAAATAACTTGATTTCCCTAGTAGATTGCCAAGGATACAACACAAGCTTATATGCGACTTGCTACATATAATAAACGAGCCGCGCCAAACGAAAAACAATTACGTTGAAGGAAGCCTCATGCAAACGCCGCCGAACGCAGTCAGCCCCCCCGAGGAAACCATCCAGGAAGTTACCCGGCAGGCGCTGCAGCACTACAAGGGCCAAGCAGGCAATCTGTTACCTATATTGCATGCCATTCAGCACGCGCTCGGATACATTCCTGCCAGCGCTGTGCCGGCCCTGGCAACCGACTTGCAGCTTTCACGCGCCGAAATCCACGGCGTCATCAGCTTTTATGCGCACTTCCGTGAAAAGCCCGCTGGCCGCGTTGTTCTCGAGGTATGCCGTGCCGAATCCTGTCAAGCCATGGGTGGCGAACTACTCGCCGAACATGCCAGGCAAACTCTGGGCTGTGAATTCCACTCCACGGCCAGTAATGGCCAAGTCACGCTCGAGCCAGTCTACTGCCTGGGCCTGTGCGCCCAGTCGCCCGCCATCATGATCGACGGTCAGCCGTACGCTCGCATGACGCCAGCCAAGCTCGACCAACTGTTAAGCGCCAAAGGGATCTAACTCATGACTGACGCGATCAAAATATTCGTCCCCAGGGATGCCGCCGCGCTGGCTGTCGGCGCCGACGCGGTCGCCCAGGCCATCGAACTCGAGGCCAATCGCCGCGGCGTGGAAATCCAGCTTGTCCGCAATGGCTCGCGCGGCCTGCTCTGGCTCGAAACCCTGGTCGAAATCGAAACTCCGCAAGGCCGCATGGCTTATGGCCCTATCGAACCGGCCGATGTTGCCGAACTGTTCGATGCGAACTGGCTATCGGGGCAAGCACATCCCCTGGCACATGGCCTGACCGAAGAAATTCCGTATTTAAAAAACCAGGAACGCCTTACCTTTGCCCGTGTAGGCATTACCGACCCGCTCAGCCTCAGCGACTATCAGGCACACGACGGCTTTAAAGGTCTTAAGCAGGCGCTTGCCATGACGCCCGAGGCCATCGTCGACCTGGTCACCGAGTCCGGCCTGCGCGGCCGTGGCGGTGCGGCCTTTCCTACCGGCATCAAATGGAAAACCGTGCTTTCCACCGCGGCGACACAAAAATACATCGTTTGCAACGCCGATGAAGGCGACTCGGGTACGTTTTCAGACCGCATGCTAATGGAGGGCGACCCTTACGCCCTGATCGAAGGCATGACCATCGCCGGCCTGGCTGTGGGCGCCAATTACGGGTATGTCTATGTGCGTTCCGAGTATCCGCACGCCATCGCCGCGCTTAATAGCGCCATCGACAATGCCCGCGCAGTCGGATGGCTGGGACACGACATCGGCG
>DATCVA010000103.1:0-5122 GCA_036567205.1 Eoetvoesiella sp.
GAACCTTTCGGCGCGCTCGACTCGTTGACTCGAGCCCATTTGCAGGATGAGCTTTTGCGCATTGTGGCCCAGACCGATACAACGACGGTCATGGTGACCCACGATGTCGATGAAGCGGTGTTGCTGTCCGACCGCATCGTCATGCTGAGCAATGGTCCGGCTGCCACGATAGGCGAAATTCTTAGCGTTGATCTTGCCCGGCCGCGAAAACGGGTAGAACTGGTCAACGATGTGCACTACCTGGCCTGCCGCGCAGCGGTCATGCGGTTTTTGCACCAACACCACCGCAACCCCAATGACACATCGGCCGCAGCCTCGAACGTGACCGAATCCATCACTCCTGAACAATCTTCTACGGTAGACGCATGATGAAAAAACTGAAACTTGTCGTGGTGGGCAATGGCATGGCCGGTATCAGAACGGTCGAAGAGCTGATCAAGCTGGAGCCGGATCTGTACGACATTACCGTGTTTGGCTCGGAGCCCTATCCCAACTACAACCGTATTTTGTTGTCTCCCGTCCTAACGGGTGAGCAAACCATTAAAGACATTATTCTTAATGAGCTTGGCTGGTACGAGGAAAATAACATTCGTCTTTTTCTTAACCGCAAAGTCACGCAGATCCATCGAGGCCGCAAAGAAGTTCTCGCCGACGACGGCAGCGTCTTCAAGTACGACCGGCTTTTGCTGGCAACCGGCTCGAATCCTTTTATTTTGCCGATTCCAGGCAATGACCTGACGGGCGTCATTACTTTTCGCGACATTCGCGACGTCGATCTGATGATAAATGCCGCTGCGCGCTTTAAGCATGCCGTTGTGATTGGCGGCGGCCTGCTGGGGCTGGAAGCAGCCAATGGACTGGCTACGCGCGGCATGAAAGTGTCGGTAGTACATTTAGGTGCAACTTTACTGGACCGCCAGCTAGACAGTGCCGCCGGCAAGCTGCTGCAAACCAGCCTGGAAAAACGCGGGCTCGAGTTCTTGATGCAGCATCAGACCGAAGCTATTTTAGGCGACGAAAATGGTGAGGTGAAGGGCATACGCTTTAAGAATGGGTCAGAAATGCCGACCAGTCTTGTCGTCATGGCCGTAGGCATCCGGCCCAATACCGAGCTAGCCGAACAAGCGGGTATCTACGCCGACAAGGGCATTGTCGTTAACGATACGCTGCAAACATACGACCCCAGCATTTATGCGGTTGGCGAGTGTGTCAGCCACCGTGGCACGGCCTATGGACTGGTGGCGCCGCTCTTTGAGCAGGCCAAGGTCGCTGCCAACCACCTGGCATTCTTCGGCATAGGGCGTTACACCGGCAGCACTACCTCGACCAAGCTCAAGGTGACCGGTATTGATGTGTTCTCGGCTGGCGACTTTTTGGGCAGCAACGATACCGAAGCCATCACCCTGGCCGACCCCATTGGCGGGGTATACAAAAAACTGGTCATCAAGAACGACAAGCTGATCGGCGCGTGCCTGTATGGCGACACCGTGGACGGCGCCTGGTATTTCCGCCTGATCCGCGAAGCCAAGTCCATCACCGAATTGCGCGAACACCTTATGTTTGGCGAAGGATCGATTGGCGACACCGGCCACTCAGGCGAAAACAGTGTCGTGGGCATGCCCGACAGCACCGAAGTGTGCGGCTGCAATGGCGTTTGCAAGGGCGCCATCGTCCAGGCGATTCGTGAAAAAGGATTGTTTACGGTTGACGAAATCAAAAAACACACCAAAGCATCAAGCTCCTGCGGTTCTTGCGCGGGCCTGGTCGAGCAAATCCTGATTAACTGCGTCGGGGGCGCCGCCGACATTAAACCCAAAAGCGAAAAGCCCATTTGCGCCTGCGCCGACTACACCCACGGTCAGATCCGCAAAACCATTAAAGAACAGCACTTAACGTCCATTGCCGACACCATGCATTTTCTGGAATGGCGTACCGCAGACGGCTGCGCCACTTGCCGGCCCGCACTGAACTATTACGTCACCGCCACCTGGCCAGGCGAAGCCAAAGACGACGCGCAGTCCCATCTGGTCAATGAACGGGTACACGCGAACATTCAAAAAGACGGCACGTACTCGGTGGTGCCCCGCATGTGGGGCGGAGTCACCAATCCGTCCGAGTTGCGCCGCATTGCCGACGTCGCTGATAAATACAACGTGCCCATGGTCAAAGTGACGGGGGGTCAGCGCATTGACTTGCTCGGCATTAAAAAAGAAGATCTGCCCAGCGTCTGGAAAGATCTGGACATGCCATCCGGCCATGCCTACGGCAAAACGCTGCGCACCGTAAAAACCTGCGTCGGCAAAGAGTTCTGCCGCTTCGGCACGCAAGATTCAACCGGCATGGGCATTGATCTGGAGAAAGAGCTTGTCGGCATGACCAGCCCCCACAAGGTCAAGCTGGCAGTCTCGGGCTGCCCGCGCAATTGCGCAGAGTCTGGCATTAAAGATATCGGCATCATCGCGGTCGATTCGGGATGGGAGCTCTATGTAGGCGGCAACGGCGGTATTAAAACCGAAGTGGCGCAATTCTTTGTCAAAGTCCAAACCCACGACGATGTCCTGGAATACTGCGGCGCCTTCTTGCAGCTGTATCGGGAAGAGGCCTTTTACCTGGAACGCACCTGTCACTACCTGGACCGCGTGGGGCTGGACTATGCCAAGTCAAGAGTAGTTGTCGACGCGTCAAACCGCGCAGATTTGTACGAGCGCCTGAAGTTTGCGTTGTCATTTGAAACGGACCCATGGGCGCAGCGCATTGCCCAAACCCCCGCGCGCCGCGAATTTGAACCCCTTACCGTCTGAACCCATCATGAAGATATCCAGCCACACTTGCGAATGGACCGCCGTTTGCCATATTGATGAGATCCCCACTTTGGGGTCGCGTATTGTGCACCGCTCCGGAATCGACAATATCGCCGTTTTCAAGGCCTCCGACGATCATGTTTTTGCGGTCGTCGACCGCTGCCCCCATAAAGGCGGCCCGCTGTCATCCGGGCTGGTCCATGGGCACGCGGTTACGTGCCCCCTGCATAGCTGGACCATCAACCTTGAAGACGGGCAGGCGCAGGCCCCCGACGTGGGCTGCGCTCACAAAATCGACGTCAAGGTTCAGGATGATCGTGTGTATTTAAACCTGGACTTAGAAGGCTAGAACATGATCTACGTCGCCCCCTCCAATCTTGCGCCCACCCAAAAAAACGTTACCTCGGTGTGCTGCTACTGCGGTACCGGTTGCGGCGTCCAGATCCATACTCTTGACCAGCAGGTCGTCAGCGTAACGGGCGATCCCGGCCACCCATCCAGCATGGGCAAGTTGTGCAGTAAAGGCATGGCCCTGGCCGCTACGGTAAAGCAGGATGAGAGCCGGATACTGTCCGCGCAGTGGCGCAGCCAAAAAAACGAGCCTCGGCACGATATTGCGTTAAATGATGCCCTTGATATCGCAGCGGATAAGCTCGCCGAAATCATGGCGCAACATGGCCCCAACGCCATCGGGTTTTATTTATCGGGGCAATTGCTAACCGAAGACTATGCCGTCTTCAATAAATTCGCGCGAGGCCTGATAGGCACGAACAATATCGACACCAACTCGCGCCTATGCATGTCCAGCGCCGTATCGGGCTACAAGCTGACGCTGGGCGCCGATGCGCCTCCCGCCTGCTACGACGACCTGGATTATGCCGAAACCGTGCTGATTGCGGGCTCGAATATGGCCTATGCGCACCCTGTGCTGTACCGCCGACTGGCAGCTGCCAAGGCGCATCGCCCCGACATGAAAATTATTGTGATCGATCCGCGGCGCACCGACACCTGTGACATTGCCGACCTGCATCTGGCCATCGCGCCAGGCACCGACGTTGCACTGTTTCATGCCATGCTTAATGTGCTGATCTGGAACAACCTGATAGACCGCGAGTACATTGACCTGCACACCGAAGGCTTTGACGCGCTAAAACAGCGCGTTCACGAATTTACCCCCAAAGCGGTGCAAGACATTTGCAGCGTTCCCGCTGCAGATATTATTCAATGCGCCCGCTGGTTCGGACAGGCCCGCTCGGCCTTGTCGCTCTACACCATGGGCCTGAACCAATCGAGCAGCGGCACCGCCAAAAATGCTGCGCTGATTCACTTGCACCTTGCCACAGGACAAATCGGCAAATCAGGCGCCGGACCCTTTTCACTAACCGGCCAGCCCAATGCAATGGGAGGACGCGAAGCCGGCGGCATGGCCACACTATTGCCGGGCCATCGCGACCCCGGCAATAGTGACCATCGCGCCGAAGTTGCAGCGCTTTGGGGCGTACCAGAACTTCCTTCCATGCCCGGATATACCGCGATCGACATGTTCGACGCGGTCTTGCAAGGCAAGATCAAAGTGCTGTGGATCGCTGCGACCAATCCTGCACAATCCATGCCCAACCAGGCCATTGTTCGCGCCGCCCTGCAGAAAGCCGAGATGGTCATTGTGCAAGAAGCATTTGCGAATACCGAAACCCTGGCCTACGCCGATCTGGTTTTACCCGCCGCGACCTGGCCCGAAAAAGAAGGCACAGTCACCAACTCCGAACGACGCATCAGCCGCGTCCGGGCCGCGATCGCCCCGCCCGGGCAAGCATTGCCCGACTGGGAGCTGGTATCCAAAGTCGCCCACAAACTTGCAGCGCGAATTGCCCCGCACAAAGCCGCCTTGTTCAGTTATAAGAACGAAGCCGAAATTTTCAGCGAACATGCACGCACCACCGCCGGCCGCGACCTTGACTACAGCACCCTGGATTACACACGGCTGGAAGCCGATGGCCCGCAACAATGGCCCTACAAAAAATCGTCGCGCCACCCCATACGTCTTTACCAAAATGGCATCTTTGCCACCCCCAATGAACGCGCACAATTCCTGGACATCGGCTACACGCCTGTCGCAGAAAGCGTCTCGGCGCATTACTCAATACGCCTGACCACAGGCCGATTACGCGATCAATGGCACACGATGAGCCGCACCGCCCTCGTGCCCGCGCTGACGCGCCATGCTGAAGAGCCTTTTATTCATTTGCACCCCGTCGATATGCGGCGCTTCAAATTGACGGACGATGCTATTGTCAAGGTCAAGTCCAAACGCGGCCACCTTG
>DATCVA010000104.1:0-10150 GCA_036567205.1 Eoetvoesiella sp.
AGGCGCTGGCTGATGCTGGCGTCGAACTGGTCGAGCAGCCTATCCACGAAAAAAACCTTGCCGGCATGCAGCGACTTACCGCGTTGGGCATTGTTCCCATTATGGCCGACGAAGCACTGAAAGGACCGCAAGATGCCTTTCAACTGGCCTTGCAGCACTGCGCCAACGTATTCGCCATTAAAATTGAACAGGCCGGCGGTTTGCAAAATGCCCGCGACGTCATCGCGATTGCCGAAGCTGCCGACATTGCCCTGTATGGCGGCACCATGCTGGAAGGATCGATCTCGACAATTGCCGCCGCCCATCTATTTTCGACCATAGGCAAGTTCGAATGGGGCACAGAAATGTTCGGCCCCTTATTGCTGAAAGATGAGATACTGAAAAATCCGCTGGATTACAGCGACTTCTCTTTAAAACTCCCCGCAGGACCTGGGCTCGGTGTCGAATTAGACGAAGAAAAACTCGTGTTCTACGCCCGAAAATCCTAATACCCATAAAGGAAAATCATGTTATTTAAAGTTGAAATGACGGTTAACATCCCGCTTGATGCAGACCCTGTTGCCATTGCACAAACCAAACAGCGCGAAAAAGAGTATTCACACAGCTTGCAGAAGTCAGGCAAATGGCGTCACATTTGGCGCGTTGCCGGCCAGTACGCCAATGTCAGCATTTTCGATGTCGCCGACGCCGAAGAGCTTCACAACATCTTGATGGCCCTGCCTTTGTTGCCCTACATGGACCTGAAAGTCGAGGCGCTTTGCCGCCACCCTTCGTCGATTCACGACGATGACCGCTAATTGCTAAAAAAACCGGAGCCCGCCATGAGCAAACAACTAGTCGATGAATTGATTCAAAAAATCCAAAGCACTGAAGGACCCGTCGCCGATGATCGCGTTAAAGCCATTATTAATCGCATCGTAAAAGACTTGTTCTACACAATCGAAGAGTTTGACGTTACACCCAGCGAATTCTGGACCGCATTGAACTTTTTGGGATCCGGCGCGCAAGAGTTCGGTTTGATTGCCGCCGGCCTGGGCTTTGAACGTCTTTTAGACATTCGCCTGGACGAAGCTGAAGCCAAAGCCGGGCTTGCATCAAATACAACGCCACGCACCATCGAAGGTCCGTTATACGTTGCGGGCGCTCCTGAGTCGGTTGGTTTCGCACATCTGTGCAACGACGATGAAATCGGCGACCCGTTAATTATGGAAGGCCAGGTATTTGCCGAAGACGGCATTACCCCGTTAAAAAACGCATTAGTAGAAGTCTGGCATGCCAACCATCTGGGTAATTACTCGTACTTCGACCCGTCGCAAGAAGCGTTCAATTTGCGCCGCAGCATCCGTACCGATGAAAATGGCCGTTATTGCTTCCAAAGTGTAGTACCTGTTGGCTATAGCGTTCCTCCTAATGGAACCACCGACACCATCTTGAAGAAAGTGGGCCGCCATGGACACCGTCCAGCGCACATTCACTTCTTCGTCACCGCCGATGATCACCGGAAATTAACCACGCAAATCAATATTGATGGCGACCCCTACCTGTGGGACGACTTCGCTTTTGCTACCCGCGAAGGTCTGGTTCCCGCGATCTCGAAAGTGAACGATCCCGCACAAATCGCCAAATATAAGTTAAAGGGCGAATTCTCGCACATCGTTTTTAACTTTACATTACACGCGGAAAAAGCCAACGTTCCGGGCACCGAGGTAACACGGGCACGCGCGGCAGCCTGATAGCCTCATAACGTCAATGCGCTTGCCCGCGCACTGAAATAACCGGCCAGCGACACTCGTCCTGGCCGGTTTTCATTTATGGCTACAAAGGAGAAGTATTGGCGTACTTACCCCCTTCCTTGAAATTCGCATCTTGCATTTCGGCCACACAATTGGACTTGCCGTAAAACACTACTTTTCCATTCTTGGCCAAAATAACCGCCGACTCGGTAGCCGAATAAACGGCGGAATATTCATAGCACGTAAATCCGTAAGCATTCCCTGACTTGACCTTGGGCCCCTCACCCATCGACTCGATAATAGGCGCTATATCCTGACCAATGTCGACAGAATTTAAAACGGATTGAATTTTTTGCTGCCGCGGATCCTGCCCCGCCGCCGTTGCTTTATCGGCCGGGGAATCAAACGCGCCACCAAGCGATGTTTTAGCAACGTTATAACCCGCCTCGGCTACCTGGCCCGCCATCATCGGAGCACAGCCCGAGATAACGCCACAGGCAAGCAGGCTGATCAGGACCAGGAAAGATTTTTGAGTAATTGGGTTCTGCATGCATTTATCCTTTCGCATTACGCTTTTGCCTACGATACCAATATGTCCGAAGCGAAGTATTTGCAATTCGGTAAATTTTGTATCGAAGTTAGCGCAATACATAGAACACAGCAAGCAAAGTGAAAGCAACGCCTAAAAGTCAGGCGTATCGGCAGAGCAGGCGCTACAAGCCGTCAATTTCCCAACTTCACGCCCGTTTTGTCAATAATTCCCTTCCATTCTTTGGCTTCGGATTGAAGTATCTGGCCGAACTGATCAGGAGTACTTGCCACGGCGATGGAGCCTTGCTCCACTAATTTGCGCTGAATTT
Source organism: Eoetvoesiella sp. (assembly GCA_036567205.1). Lineage (GTDB taxonomy): Bacteria > Pseudomonadota > Gammaproteobacteria > Burkholderiales > Burkholderiaceae_B > DATCVA01. Next base: position 2,594 of record DATCVA010000104.1, read on the forward strand.
CGGGTTCAGCCATTGCCGACTTTATGGCCTTGGCCCAGCGATTGACAATAGCCGGATCGGTGCCGGCAGGAGCGGCAAAGCCCCACCAATTTCCTAGAACAATCCCGGCTGGAATGCCAGCTTCTGCTGTTGTGGGAACATCAGGCAAAGAAGCCAACCGCTTTTGTGAGGCGACAGCAATAGGCCGGGCTTTATCGCCATTAATCTGTCCTGCCGCTATGCCGTAGCTGGCAATGAACATCTGGGTTTCATTAGCGGCTAAAGCCTGCAGGCCGGGTTGCGACCCGCGATAGGGAATATGTGTCATATGCGCCCCGAGATAGTCCGACAGCATCAATCCGGAAATATGTGGAACAGTGCCCCCGCCCGGCGATCCATAGTTCATTGATTTGCCGTTTTTCTTGGCAAGCTCGGCAAACTGCTTATAGTTTTTGGCCGGCAGCGCGCTTGATATTAATAGTAAATAAGGTTGTTCAACAACAAGACTGATGGGAGCGAACGACTTTAGCGGATCGAACCCCATCGAGGGGAACAGATATTGATTGATGACAAAGTTGTTAGTAGGAGCCATTAACAACGTATAGCCATCAGGTTTGGCATGAGCCACATCAAAAGAGCCAATATTACCTGCGGCCCCGGTCTTATAGTCGATGACAAGGCTTTGCCCCAGCTGCTTTTCCAGCGAGCCCTGCAAAGTGCGCAGCAGCAGGTCACCGCCCCCGCCAGGCGGATAGGGCATGACGACACGAACGGCGCGATCCGGATACGCCGCGCTAGCCGCGGTTGTAAAGAAGGAAACAAAAGATGCAACCAATGACAGACCAAGTATCGTTAACGCTTTCCTCATGACTTCATCTCCGTATAAAAATAATAAAAACGCCAAAGAGTGAAAAGCAAAACTTCCATATAACAGCGCTCGCGCAACCCTGCCTTTTTCAGGACAACGCGAAAGACGTGCCCAGGCCTTGTTTCCGGGCTCGCCGATAGATCTCCCAGGCCACAGTCATATCAAGACTGCTGATGCCTGTCATGAAGGCCAAGGTTCTGTCTGTCTTTGATGATCGGCCGCGGGCAACATCGGTGACGAGATCCTGCACCATTACAGTACGGGACTCATCCAGCTTCAGGTTGGGACGATAGCGCTCCAGGGCGCGCACGAGATTTTCACGATGATCACATACCAGACGATCGGCCATTTGGTATATGGCGTCGCTCCATGCCCCGGTAACATCCAGCGGCACCATTAGAGTGCCTGCTGTCCACCATTCGCTTTGTATGGGATGCTCTTCAAGTTTGGGAACGGACGATACAACGATATCCATTTCTTCTATGGCATCCCGCATATTGTCAACAGCTCTGAGCCTCCACGGACCTTGTTCCGCCATAGTCGAACAGAACTCTTGTCGAGATTGCGGCCTTAATGAGCTTACGAATACTTCATCAATGGAAGGAAAGGCGGTTGTCAGTGCGCGTAAAGACCACTCTCCTAGGCCACCGCAACCAACCAGCCCCAACCGTGTTGGCGTGGGATTAGCGCAGTATTTGGCCGCCAGCGCTGCACAGGCGCTAGTACGGGCATAGGTAATCCACATACCTTCCATGATCGCTACGGGCAAGCCATGCTCTGGATCATTAAGAACAATGAGCGCGCTCGAGTCGGGCAGGCCTCGCTGAGAGTTTCCGGGAAAAAAAGAAACCCATTTCATGCCCAGCGCGTTACGGCCCGCTACCCAGGCTGGCATCGCATGAAGAAAACTTTGCGGACCGTGGGGGTGCACTCCCACCTTGGTCGGCACATCGACCTGGCCCCCGGCGTCCATGCGGTACGTTTCCTCTACCAGCCCGATAATTTCCGCCAAAGACGGGGCTGCTTTAGCCACGTCTTGCGCACTTAACAAGAGAGGGACGAGCGAATTCATATCAAGTGACCCTAAACAATTGCCATTCCAATTGATCGGAGATGACTTCGCAGCCATTGTCACGAATAACGACGTGCTCTTCAGCGTTCAGCAATCCTTCCTGCGTTTCTATTTTGGGCTCGGGCGTAATGCTCATCCCTTCTTGAATTACGTGGTGATCGAATGCGTTCAGATAGGGAGGCTCGTTGACCAGGCCTATGCCATGACCGATACGCTTGGCTGGATGGTCGGAATAGTTCGTCCATGACGTTTTAGCCAGCAGCGACTGGGAATACTGGAAAATTTCCGCAGTGCTGACGCCCGGCCGTATACGCTCCATTACGTTAAACAGAAGCTCCCACATACCATTGTGCTCAGCCAGCTGGCGCGCGCTTGGCTGGCCGAATACGGCACGCCGTGTGAAATCCATGCGGTAGCCGTTAACACTACAGCCACCATCCAGATACAGAATATCGCCTTCCTGGAAGGCTCCGCCGACACCTGTGGCTCCGAGCACGAGCGGCGCGGACGAATCGATATCGGCGCCCAACTCGTTGTAAGCAGCTAATATCGTCCGTTGAATTGCGGCTTGGGTAACACCAATCTCCAGCCCTTCCAGGCATTGTTTCCATGCCACAGCACCAATTTGGCATGCCGTTTTTAGCTTGGTAATTTCCCATTCCGATTTAATCATTCGGCATGGCCAGACTACCGGTCCTGAGTCTATCCAGCGAACGGCGGGAAGCTCGGATTTCAATTTCTCAAAGTCGTTTAAACCCAGATTCAGCCGTGGCTCGTTACCAAGCTCTATGCCAATCAGCCCATTGCCCAAGCCTCGCTCCACCAGAATATCGCGTACCCCCCAATCGGTCGGTTCCTCATGGGTGAACGGCGTTTCAGGATAAATACGGCGATCTTCGATCCAGGTGGGATAGGGACGATGATAAAGGCGTGCAAAAGTGCCCGGACCGCTCCAGTCAACGACCGCAGGCTCGCCCTGTAACGGCAGGATGAAGATGGAAGGCCGTCCAATGGCTTCTTTACCGATTTTCTGACCTGTAAAGTAATAAAACGAAGTGGGGTCGGTGACCACCAGGCCATCCAGGCCGTGGCTTTTCATTTCGTTTCGGACTTTTGTTATACGTGCGAGGCACTCTTCTTTGGGCATGCTCATTATGCAGCTTCCTTAGTTAAAAGCCGACAGCCTGGCCGTCTTTGCGATGGTCCGAACCAGCAACATAGCCGGTGCTTGTTCGCTCGATAAGCTGAGCCCCTCCGAACGCAAAAACAGCTTCGGGTGATTCTTTCTGGATTAGATGGCCGCGCGCTGCAAGACCACGAACGATGTCATCGGGCATGCTTGACTCAACCATCAGATGTTTGCCTTCAGTTACTTGCCAGCGCGGCGCATCTGAAGCAGATTGAGGATTCTGCCCAAAGAGTTGAGTGCGCACCACCAACTGCAGGTGGCCCTGAGCCTGCATGGGGCCGCCCATTAATCCAAAACTCATTAAGGGCTGGCCATTTTTCATGACGAATCCAGGAATAATGGTATGAAAGGGACGTTTTCGGGGAGCAACAAGGTTGGCGTGCCCGGGTTCAAGACAGAAACCCATGCCGCGATTTTGCAAACTAATCCCGGTACCTGGAACGACAACGCCCGATCCGAACCCTTCATAATTGGACTGAATAAACGATACCATCATGCCTTGCGCGTCGGCGGCAGCCATATAGACCGTGCCACCGTGCTGTGGAGCGCCGCAGGCATATTCGCCCGCCACTTGAGAGTCGATAAGAGTAGCGCGCTGTTTCAGATAGCTGGCATTCAATAGTGATTGCGCATCCAGCGACATGGCTGACGGGTCGGCAACAAATAGCGCCGTGTCGGCAAAGGCTATTTTCATCGCCTCGATTTGCAGATGCATGGCATCCACACTATCGACGGCATATTGCCGAATATTGGTGTGGGCAAGGATACCCAGAGCCATCAAGGTAGCAATACCCTGCCCGTTAGGCGGAATTTCATGCACCGTGACATCACCGATATCCTGGCTGATGGTGCCGCACCAATCGACGTGATACGAAGCAAGATCGTCCCGCGTCATGGAGCCACCGTTCGCCTGGGAGTGTTCAATCAACTTTTCCGCCAGCGCCCCGCGATACAGTGCCTCGCCCCGCGTTGCCGCGATGATTTCCAGCGTGTCGGCCAGATCGGGATTGCTGAACAGCTCACCCGCCCTGGGCGCTCGCCCGTTGGGCAAGAATGCCTGCTCAAACCCAGGCTGCCCCTGGTATTTCCCTGCAATTCGCCCCCATAGCTTGCCAATGATGGGGCTGACTTGGAACCCAGCCCGGGCGTAAGACACAGCCGGCTCAAATAGTTTCTGGAAAGGCAGCTTGCCAAACCGCTCGCTTAAGGCTGCCCATGCCGCTACCGCGCCAGGCACAGTCACGCTATCCCAGCCGCGCCCGGGCATTTTCCCCGCGCCTGAAAACCGTTCGGGCGTCCAGGCGGCAGGAGAATATCCGGAGGCATTCAATCCGTGTAGTTCGCGACCATCCCACACTATGGCGAATGCGTCGCTTCCAATACCGTTGCCTGTAGGCTCGACCACCGTCAGCGCAATAGCCATGGCCATTGCAGCATCGACGGCATTGCCGCCCGCCAGCAACATTTGCATGCCCGCTTGCGCGGCAAGGGGCTGCGAGGTCGCGACCATGTTGCGTGCGTGCACGGGCGAGCGCTGCGAGGCATAGGGCAGTTCGTAATCCATGGTGCGCATCTGTGCTCCTGGGGCGGCCGGCTTAGCCGGCTTGCTTAGCCAATTGAAGTGATTGGTTGCTGGTATGCGTTAACCAGTGTGCGAACTTGTTGTTGCGGCCGGAAACCGTTTCAAAATAAAGGTTCTGCAGTCTCTTGGTAATGGGGCCGGGCTTGCCGTCGCCAATATCACGGTCGTCAAGAGAGACAACAGGCGTTACTTCGGCGCCCGTGCCGACAAAAAACATCTCGTCCGCGATATATACGGAATCCCGGGTGAAGAATTCTTCGCGCACGACCAGCCCTTGCTCTCGCGCCAGCTTGATAACCGTATTGCGTGTAATACCATCCAGGATATAGGTGAGCGGAGGAGTAATCAGCTCGGAATCACGGACAATAAAGACATTTTCGACCGACCCCTCCGCCACGTGCCCTTGCGCATCCAATAACAACGCCTCGTCGTAGCCATTCTTCAGGGCATCGGTACGCGCCATCTGAAACAGCATATAGTTGCCGCTGGCCTTTGCCTTGGACATATTGGAATTGATGTGGTGACGCGTAAACGACGACGTTTTCACGCGCGACCCTTGTTCAACCTTCCCCTTGCCCAGGTATTCACCCCAAAACCAGGTTGCAATGCCAACGCTGACCTCGCACCCACGGTAATCCAGGCCCATGCCGCCCGATCCGATATAGGCAACTGGTCGGATATAACACTCTTCGTACTCGCTGGCGGCAACAGTTTCGCACGTTGCATCGATGATCTGCTTTTGGCTATAAGGAATATTAAGACCAATGATCTTGGCCGACTTGAATAACCGATCGATATGGGCATCCAGGCGGAATATGGCGGGCCCCGCATCCGTTTTGTATGCTCGGATACCTTCGAAAACGGCGAAACCATATTGAAAACTATTGCTGACGAAATCAACGTTGGCGTTTTTCCATTCCACAAGCTTGCCGTTGATCCAGATTTTCTTGCCTTGCTCCATTACAGCCCCCTTTATTCATCCCGCTGTGCGGGTTGGTTGATTACTTGATGGGTGAAATTTTCAGATTCCGCAGCATTTTCTGTAAGGTCAGACGCATAGCCTCCAGTTCCTCTTGGGGAACATTGTGCACAGCCCATTCGTATTGAGCGGTAGCGGCGGGCAATATGGCATCCAATTGCGCCAGACCTGTATCAGTTACGGTGACAAGCAAGGCCCGTGCGTCGCCTTCGACGGGACTGCAGGTGATCAAGCCATGCTGTGCCATGCGGGCCACGGTGCGGCTAAGGGTTGAAGGCTCAATTAACGTCAGTTCGATAAGCTCGCGCATTGTGGCCGGGTTACGCCGTGTCAGCGCAATAAGAACACGGTAGACACTAGTGGACTGCTTGAAGGGACGTAGCGATTGCGTCAAGCTGTTGGCCAGACGTTCGGCCACTTGGCGCAGCAAATAGGCCGCCGATTGTTCTTCATACGGCTCCAGCCCTGCCGGAATCGCGTTATTGGCGGCTTGCTGCTGCCCATGAACTATTGGCAAAGCCTTTTCCATGGCGGCTTTGCGTTTGGCCCCGGCAGGCGCGCCGGATGCCACGGGGTCGGATGACTTTATATTTGTCTTCATATATTCCATTAAATCAAAATAATGATGCAAATGCAATTAATTTTGCAATAAAAAATGCAATCAATTGCCGACGAGAAAAACAGCACAATCATAGGCTGTCCATGGCTATGTCTTTTTACAGGCGTAACAATAGTGAGCGGTAGCGAACACCCCTCGTCGGGCGATACGAATTTATAAGAAGCGCCAAGCGCAAAAGAGGCTACAAGCGGCAAATGAAGGTGTGGCGGCTTATAGAGAGGTGTGATTTATATAGACCGATGGCCGATAGACCGAGGCAAGGTCGAAGCCCGGGGCCCTTATGCAGTTGCTCTTCGCTTCGTTCGCTGCGATCGACTTCTGTAGTCAGTTCACAAACACCACCCTGGAGAGGTGACAAAAAACTGGATACGAAGTTAAGAAACTTCAAAAGAGGTCTAGCACTTTAAGCCCTCTGCACCCCCAAAATCGGACAAGCATCCAATTTTTGGGAGTGCAGTTGATGCCGGGCGCACTACGCAAAAAACCCAGCCTGAGCTGGGTTTTTTTGACTAAGTTATGCTTAGATAACTTCGATCGATTTGGCTTGAGGACCTTTTTGGCCTTCAGCAGCTACGTAGGAAACGCGTTGGTTTTCTTCGAGCGATTTAAAGCCTGTGCCGATGATGTCGGTGTGGTGTGCGAACAAGTCTTTGCCGCCCGATTCAGGCTTGATGAAACCAAAGCCCTTTTCGTTGTTGAACCATTTAACAATACCAGTTTCTGTTTGCATTTTTTTGCAATCCCTAAAAATTAAGAGCAACATGCTCTATAAACAGACTGTCAAGGAGTAGAGATAAGAGCAAAAAAGTACTGTTTTTGGTACTGGATTGTACAAACTTCAACGAACTTGAAAATCTAACTAATAATAGTAGTACCTGAAGAAAACAAAGTCAACAATCAATTTAAACGTTACGGGTTAAAAGCAATCAAGAATGTCGCTAGCAAACCACAAAATCACCACAGTTCAACCTGCGTCCATTACACGGCTTCCCCGTCACTTTTACAACCGGGAAACCGCCATCGTTGCCCGGGATTTACTGGGGAAATTACTTGTTCACCGAGTCGGCGACGAAGAACGTATTGCCCGCATTGTAGAAGTCGAAGCTTACATCGGCCCCCACGACTTGGCGGCCCACACTTCCAAGGGCATCACACCGCGCACGCGTGCCATGTTCGGGCCGCCAGGCCATGCCTATGTATATTTGATATATGGAATGCACCACTGCATGAATATTGTCACCGAGCCCGAGGGTCACGGTTCCGGCGTTC